>NZ_JBIWLW010000083.1:0-9156 GCF_044766385.1 Streptomyces sp. NPDC102274
GGCTCAAGCCGGGCCCACTGGTCGTTCGTCAGATCTCCACGTCCCACAAAACACGATCATGAACGAACAAGATCCACTGTTGCAACAGGCCCTAGTACAATGTGCTAGTGCGGTTGAGAAAGCTGGGAGAAGTGAAGGAGAGCGGAGTATGGAAACACGCGAGAAAATCCTCCAGGCCGCTGCGGAGATGCTCGCCGAGGACATGGCGGCTAAGTTGAGCGTGCGAGCGGTCGCTTCGCGTGCGGGAGTGAGCACTGGCTCGCTGAGGTTTCACTTCCCCACTCAGCGCGCGCTGCAGGACAGCTTGCTCGCGCGGATCTATGAACATCTCCTGCCCGGCGACCCGATCCGCGACCGGGCGCTGCCGCCCCGGGAACGGCTGCTGAACTGCCTGCGGCAGGTTCTCGCGCCGCTCGCCGCCAGCGAAGACGCGCGAACCGCATGGGGCACGATGTATCGGACCTTCATCGAACCCGAGCCGACCGAACAGGTACGCGCCGCGTACCTCGGCCATGAGCGGGAGGCGGTGCGCCGGGTCGAACACTGGCTGACCGTGCTCGCCGAGGAAGGCGCACTGCCCCCAGGAGACCACACCCGCAACGTCAGGTTCCTTCTCACCGTCCTCAACGGACTCTCGGTCGAACGCGCCCTGCCCACCATCGAATCCGCCCTCATCACCGAGACCGAGACCCTCAACGCCGCCGTCGACCACGTCCTCTCCACCGGCCCCGCACTACCCGCCGGACCGACTCGGCCGTGAGCCGAACCCACCACCCCTCCGCACCGGTCCCACCCGACGACCCCAGCGAGCTCGCCAGATATGTCATGCATGCGACATCAACTCCAGGCTGACGAGACACGCCCCATTAATTTATCGACGCCCCCTTCGGGCCGTGCTGATGCCAGGCTGATCGAGGTGGGTCAACACATCGAGACTCCCTCCTTCGGTGTCCGCCCCGGGATGCCCCGAGATGCCCCGCGAACGCCCTTGGTGCCGACGGCCTCGATTGCGTAGGCATCAGCTCCTTTGGTGGCGGCGGGACTCTGTCGCGGTCGGCGGGACTCAGTCGTTGGTGGACGCCCCTGGTCCAGTCGCGGCGTACCGGGCGGCGATGGTGCGGACGGCCTCGTCGACTACCTGAGCGACGCGTTCGGCGCTCACCTCCCAGCCCGGCACTAGGAGTGTCGGCCAGAAGACGTAGTTGGAGATCATGCCCAGGAACTGGGTGGCTGCGAGGTCCACGTCCTCGACCCGCACCGTTCCCGCCTCGTGTTCAGCCAGGAGGTAGCTGCGTACGGACTCGAAGTAGGGCATCTTCCCGTGCGAGAACTGCGCATGGGCCAGCTCGGGGAACCGCGGCAGCTCGGCGATGACGATCCTGAACAGGTCGGTCATCTGGGCACGGCCTAGCAGCTCGGCGTAACGGCGACCGATGATGCTGAGCCCGTCAACGACGTTGCCTGCTGGCGGAGGATCCTCCTCGTCAGCGGTCGACCAGGACTCGGTCACGATGGCGTCGAACAGGGCGGCTTTGCTCGGAAACTGCTTGAACAAGGTGGCCCGCGAAACGCCCGAGCACTCTGCGATCCGCGCCAGCGACGTCCGGTCGTAGCCCAACTCGAGAAACAGTGCGGTCGCGGCCGTCACGATCAGCGCGCGCTTCTCCTGGGCGACGCGCTGGTGATACGTCGTCACGACCCTGCTCATGGGCCGAGCATACGAGGTGAGTGGCTTGACTCGCAACTGCCGCCGACCTAGTGTCAGGGGGATGGTGAGTCGCTCGGCTCACCACTGGCCGCCGTTCATCACTGGTGATCCCGGTCATTCACCCACGTACCGAAGGAACATCTGATGCCCCGCTTCGACAACCAGACCGTGCTCGTGACCGGTGGGACCGGCGGCCAGGGCTCGAGCCACGTGCGCGCCTTTCACGCGGAGGGAGCGAACGTGGTGATCGGCGACATCGACGCGGAACGCGGCGCCGCTCTCGCCGACGAGCTCGGGACCCGCGCTCGCTTCGCCCGCCTTGACGTTACCGACGAGAGCTCGTGGTCCGCCGCTGTGCTAGCCGCCGAGAGCGCCTTCGGCGCCCTGAACGTGCTCGTCAACAACGCGGGCGTGCAGAATCCGCCTGCAACAATCGAAAACACGGAGCAGGCCACGTGGTCGCGCATCCTCGACATCAACCTCACAGGGACCTTCCTCGGCATCAAGGTCGCAGCCCCCGCTCTGCGCCGCGCAGCAGGGGGAGCCATCGTCAACGTCGCCTCGACCATGGGCCTGGGCGGCACGGCTCACTACGCGCCGTACGTCGCCAGCAAGTGGGCCGTGCGAGGCCTCACCCAAACGGCAGCACTCGAGCTCGGCCGCGACCACATCCGGGTGAACACCATCCACCCCGGCGTGATAGCGACCTCCTTCATCCTCGAACCAGCAGCTGGCGCAGCCGCGGCAATCGCCGACTTCTACTCACCCGAGCCGTTCGCTATCCCCCGGCTCGGGGAGCCGACCGACGTCAGCCGTCTTCTCCTGTTCCTCACGTCATCGGACGCGTCGTTCATCACGGGGTCGGAGTACGTCATCGACGGTGGACTCCTCCTCGGCCCCGCCCTTCAGGCCGAGACCGCATGAGCACTCCAGACACGACCGGGTCGAACGACTCCGCACGGGACACGTCTTTATCCCACCTGCCCAACCACATCCGACGAGCCATCGAGATCACCCCCGCCGCGGGCACCAGAGAACGGATCATCGACATCACGACGCTGGGGCGCCGCACCGGCCGAGCACGCCGCATCGAGATCTTCTTCTACCGAGCTGCGGGCACCACTTACCTGTGTAGCGGCGCCGGCGGTGCCGCGACCGACTGGCATGCGAACCTTCTCGCCAATCCCAACTTCACCTTCCACCTCAAGAACGGGATCCGTGCAGATCTGCCTGCACGGGCCACGCCTGTCACCGACCCAGCTGAACGTCAGGCCGTGCTGGCGGAGATCGTGGCGGATCTCAATCAGCCCCACGACCCCGGCACCATCCGGCCGACTCGGCTCGAAGACTGGGCTGACAGTCGGCTGATGCGCATCAGCTTCCGCCATCGGCCGTGATCGCGGATCCCTCGACAGATGACCTACTCCCAGGGACTGGGGTGTAGTCGCGGCTAGCCTAGCGGTGGAATCTCGTGGTGGCGGCCGGGAGTTCGACCCGGTGGAGAATGAGGTGCTCCTCGCCGATGGCGAGCGGGTGCCCTACGACTGGCAGCCGACCACCACGGGAATCGGGCCCGCTCTTGCCCCATCCCGGACGAGGCGGCTCTCGACGGGGTGCTGACGCTACGGACGAGTGATGACGCGGGGCGACGCGCCGTGGTCTCGATGCCGGGCAGCGCCGGGTGCGGTGAATAGGGACCGGGTTCACCGGGGTCCGAGATCGCCTCCGCCCACCGGGAGCGTGGCTGGAGGTGACGATCGCCGAGCGCGGCACGCACCGCTGGTCGGCGCGCTCGGACAAATACTCGTCGGCTTGCAGCGACGCTGCGAGGTGCGCGGCGTCGATCTGCGCTGCGGCGTGACAGTCACCGCGCTGAAGGGCGGCGGCGGGCCGGTTCACCGGCTCCGAGTTCTCCGGCGGCAGCCGGATCGATGCCGATTTGGCGGTGGTCACGCTGAGCGCCGTGCGTAACACCGAGTGGCTGGCCGTATCGCCCGGGGCTGGCGGTACGTCGCCCGGTTCCCGCATTCACTCTTCGAGTACGAACTACTCTCCCTCGGACACGCTGGGGCAACATGGTCGCGCAGGCCGAAGTGGCGGCCCACAGCATGGCCGGCCCGGGGCCGCGACGACGCCCGCATCTGACGGCGCCCGCCTTCTGATCCAGTCAGTTCGGCCTCAACATCAAGTTCGTGGGCGTGCCGGCCTACTCCGACCAGGTCGTGATCGCGCAGGGCTTGTTGCGCGAGCGACAGCTGATCGCCGGCAACGGCTACCGCGCCGTATCACCGCGGCGGTCCCATCGCCAGCGCCATAGCGACGATCAGTATGAGCTGTGGCGGGAGTGCCTGTCCGACCCCAGCGCCCACGCCGCCGCCAGTACAAGCAGTCCGGTCCCGACCACGGGCAGCGTGCGGGCCGGGACTCGGGGCGGGCCCACCTTCCTGCGTGCTGGCGCGAGGGCGACGCCGATTCCGGCGGCGACCATCGCCTGGGCTCATAGGCGCTCCGCGGCTCGAGCCTGCTGCGCGGCAGTGCGGTCGAGAGCCCCGGCCGAGTGATGACCGGATCGGGTGATCTTGGCCACTCGCCGGAGATGCTGCCGGCGCTCACGGGGGCAGCAGCACGGCCCGTCCGGCCAGGTTCGCGCTACGCATCGACGCCTCCGTCGTTCATCGGCCGGATCGTCGCGGTTACGCGGCCTGACCCGCGTTGACAGCGCACGGCGGCCTGAGGGCTCGGTCCGCAGGGCCACAGCCGGCGCCTCGGTCTGGGTTGGGGGCCCAGTGCGCGTGCACTCTCCAGGGCCGGTTGCACTTCGTCAGCTCCAGCGAGAAGCCAGGTCGTCCCTGCCGAAGAAGACCGCCATGTCCAGGGCGGAGCGGGTGCCGGCCCTGGGGTCGGCGTGTGCCGCCAGGAGTCTGTCCACGATGGCGAGATCGTTGTGGAACACGACGGCCGCGAGGGGTGTCTGGCCCCGGTCGTTGGCGCGGTCCGTGTCGGCTCCGTGTTCCAGAAGGGTGGCTACCGCCTGCTCATGACAATGGTAGGCGGCCAGCATGAGAAGGGTGTCTCCTTTGTCGTTGGTCAGGTTCACGGGTGCGCCCGCTTCGAGACAGCGGGCGAGCATGTCGTGATCGCCCTGCCGGGCAAGGTCGAAAAGACTGGCCGCGACTTCAATGACGCCGGGTTCAAACTCTGCCTGAGCAGAGGGGGCAGAAACCATGGATATCTCCTGGGCTGGGGCGGCGTGGCTGCCGGAGTGCAGCAGCCACGCCGGGCGGGTCAGGACGGGTTACGGAGTGCTGGTGACGCGGTTTTCGGTGGGGATGCAGTGGGTCATCTTCAGACCGGTGACGTCGCGGGTGCCGTTGTTGCCGAGGTGGGCTGCCCGCGTGAGTTCGGCGTCGGTGAGGGTCTGGCCGGGCAGCGGCCGCAGGTGACACACATCGTCAGCGCTGATGCCCAGGCCTTCTCCGACCCGGCGGCCGTACTCGTCCTCTGCCATGAACAGATGCCACACCATCCGCTCCTGAACAACCCGGTCGCACTGGCCCAGCGCGTCAATGAGGTTCTTGACCAGGTCGTCCTGCTCCCACTGTTCCGAGAGCAGGAAGCGCTCGCCTGTCTGCCGGTAGTCGTCCGTCCGCTCGATGCGTGCCCGCGTCAGGCGCCCGTTGATGACCGGGCCCTGGACGTCGGAGTGCGGATACTCCGCCTCCCGCAGACCTCCGCGGACCGACGGCTCGTAGTTGATCGACTCATCCGCACCGCCCTGATCGACGCTGTAGGCCATCGCACCGTCACGCTGGTTGGTCTGTACGACCGCGTTCTTGGCCTGGTTGACCGGCAGCTGGAGGTAGTTGGGACCTACCCGGTAGCGCTGCGTGTCGCTGTAGGCAAAGGTCCGCCCCACCAGCATCTTGTCGTCGGAGAAGTCCAGGCCGTCGACAAGTACGCCGGTGCCGAAAGCCAGTTGTTCGCTCTCGGCGAAGAAGTTCTTCGGCGCCCGGTTCAGGACCATCCGCCCCACCGGCATCAGCGGGTAGTCGTTCTCCGGCCAGACCTTCGTGTCGTCCAGCGGATCCCAGTCCAGCTCGGGGTGGTCGTGGTCGTCCATCATCTGTACCCGCAACTCCCACTCGGGAAAGTCCCCGCGGGTGATCGCGTCGTAGAGGTCCTTGGTGTGACTGCCCAGTTCCAGGGCTTGAATCTGCGCGGCCTGCTCCGCGGTCAGTGACTTCACTCCGAGCTTCGGCGACCAGTGGTACTTCACCAGTTTCGTCTCACCCCGAGCGTTGACCCACTTGTAGGTGTTGACGCCGAAGCCCTCCTGGTGCCGGTAGGACGCCGGGATTCCGCGCGGGCTGAAGATCAGCGTGTACATGTGCAGCGACTCCGGTGACGCCGCCGCGAAGTCGAAGACCCGGTTCGGGATCTGGCGTTCGAACGTCACGGGGTCCGGCTTCTGTGAGTGGATAACGTCGGGGAACTTGATCGCGTCCCGGATGAAGAACACTCCGATGTTGTTGCCGACCAGGTCCCAGTTACCGTCCTCGGTGTAGAACTTCACCGCGAAACCTCGGGGGTCGCGCGCCACTTCGGACGAGTCACGGCCACCCGCCACCGTGGAGAACCGCACCGCGACATCCGTACGTTTACCCGCTTCCTGGAACAGCTTCGCCCGCGTGTACCGCGAGATCGGTTCGTCGCCCGCCGTGCCGTATGCCTCGAAGTATCCAAAGGCCGCGGTACCCCGCGCGTGGACCACCCGCTCGGGTACACGCTCCCGGTCGAAATGCGAGATCTTCTCCAGGAACTGGTAGTTCTCCAGCGTCGCCGGACCACGAGACCCGATAGTCCGCTGATTCTGATTATCCTGAACCGGGTGCCCCTGTCGATTCGTCAGAACAGGACGGTCGTCGCTGTGGGGGGTGTCGGTTGCCATGGTTGTGCTCCTCTTGTCCGGTTGTCGGGCGATGGAGGGATCGCCGGGGTCCTGAGCTGTGGTTTGTGCCGGGTGGGGGTGGTTCAGTGGGTGCCGGCTGCGGGCGGGTGGGAGACAGCGGCCGTGCAGCAGCCGGCCGGGCAGAGGTGGTGGCTGGAGCCGAGGGAACCGGTGACGCGGGGACCTGCGTACGGCTGGTTCTTCTCGACCGTCGCCCGTTCCAGCAGCAGGTCCCGGACAGCGGCGGCGAAGCGCGGGTCGGCGCCGACCGTCGCCGCGCGGGTCACGGGCAGGCCGAGTTCCTCTGCCTTCCCTGGCAGCCTCAGTGTCCAGGTCGTACTTGACCTCCATGTGGTCGGAGACGAAGCCGATGGGAACCATGACCGCGGCGCGGGCACTGGCCTTGTGGAGGTCTTCGAGGTGGTCGCAGATGTCGGGTCCGAGCCATGGAGTCTCGGGCGGGCCGCTGCGGGACTGGTAGACGAGCTCCCAGGGGTGATGGATGCCCGTACGTTCACGGACCGCGGTGGTGATGGTGCGGGCGACATCGGGGTGCTGGGCCACATAGGCTCCTCCGCTGCCGTCGGCGTGGTAGGGGCTGGGGCCGGAGGCGTCGGCGGCGACGGTGGGCAGCGAGTGGGTGGTGAAGGCGAGGTGGGCGTAGGCCCTGGCGGCGGAAGGGAGTTGATCCAGCGCGGACGGGACCGCGTCGATCATGGGTTCCACGAAGCCGGGATGGTTGAAGTAGTGGCGCAGCTTGTCGATACGCGGAACCTGAAGGCCTTCGGCAGTCAGTTCGGCGATGGCGCCCGCGAGGTTCTCCCGGTACTGACGACAGCCGGAGTACGAGGCGTACGCGCTGGTGGCGAGGACGGCGACCCGCTGGTGGCCGGCCTCTGCAATGTCGCGCAGCGTGTCAGTGAGGAAGGGGGCCCAGTTGCGGTTGCCCCAGTACACGGGAACGGCCAGGTCATGGTGGGCGAAATTCCTTCGCAGCGCTCTGAGCAGGTCGCGGTTCTGTTCGTTGATGGGACTGATCCCGCCGAACCGGAAGTAGTGCTGCCCGACTTCCTTGAGGCGTGCGTGTGGGATGCCGCGCCCGCGCGTGACGTTCTGGAGGAACGGCACGACGTCGTCGACACCTTCCGGTCCGCCGAAGGAGAACAGCAGCAACGCGTCGTAGGGGTGGGCGTCCATGGACTCTCTCCGGGGGATCAGGACGGGTCGGTTGCCGCAGAGGCGGCGCGCAGCATCCACGCGTGCTTCTCCAGCAGTTCCACGGCCGCGGTGATGAGGTCCGCCGTAGCGGGGTCGTCCCCGTCGATCGTCGTATGGGCCGAACGGAGCGTGTCGGCGGTGGTATGCAGCCGTCCGGCGATCTGGGCGACGGCGCTGGACGCGGCGAGCAGACCGGTGGGCAGGATTCAGATTGGACTGAGCCAAATCTAGGCATGAGTTTCGGGCAGGTTCGCCGGCTCCACCTGGAGTCAGACGGTCACGGTCAGGGCGTTGGCACGGGCCATCCGATCGATGTGCAGCCAGGCGGGCAGGCCGACGACGGCGCAAGCAGGACTCGGTGCCCGCCGACGACGTGTGAGGGGCTGTGACAGGTGACCGACCCAGCGGCTCGCGTTGACGTTCTCGGCATCCGCTCTGCCCAACAGCCGGCAAGAAGGGGGACTGGTCCGGAGCGCCGTTGGGAGTTCCGGACCAGTCAGGGCATACGGCGCGGTCGCGCTACGGGCGAGGCTGCCGTCACGGTCCGCACCTCGGACGGAGAGTGCGGTGTGCGGCTGATCCGCGTACAGAACGCCCACGCGCTGCGCGGACGAGGTGGGATGCGGCACGGTTAAGAGCCGGGGCCGACCGGGGCGGCGCGCCCCGGGGCGGGCCGTGGGAGATCAGGGGTACCACCTATCCGGCAGAATCCTTCTGGCACTGGGCGCACAGGCCCCACCAGGTGATTTCTGCTTCGTCGATGAGGAAGCCCTTGTTCTCCACCGGATCGAGACAGGGCGCGGCTCCGACTGTGCAGTCGACGTCCTCGATGGCACCGCAGTTGCGGCATGCGACGTGGTGGTGGTTGTCGCCGACGCGCAGTTCGTAACGGGCCGGCGACCCGGCCGGCTCAATGCAGCGGATCAGGTGCACGCCGGTCAGGTCGTCGAGCACGTTGTACAGCCCCTGACGGGACATACTGGCCGATGATTCTTTCCCGGCCGCGCTGATCCGGGCCTCGATTTCGGCTGCGGTCGAGTGCGGGAATCCCTGAAGCGCGGCTAGGACGGCACGGCGCTGGGACGTGCTGCGCAGACCTTTCCCCTTGAGCAGCTCCGCAAGCTCCTCCATGACTCCCACTCCCTCCCTGCTGCTGGTTCTGTGCACTAGGGCCTGTTGTGAAAGTGCTGGTCAGAGCCATTCGTTGATGGCTGCGATCAGCACTGTGGCTTCGTAGCGGACGGCGAGTTTGTCGTACCTCGTGGCTACTGCGCGGTGTCGT
>NZ_JBIWLW010000084.1:0-8646 GCF_044766385.1 Streptomyces sp. NPDC102274
CTGGACGTCACCGGCCTACGTGAGCACGCCGCCGCGCTTCTGCCCGAGTACATGGTGCCGTCGGCCTTCGTCGTACTGGACGCGCTGCCCCTGACCACGAACGGAAAGGTCGATCAGCGGGCGCTTCCGGCCCCCGACCTCCCTTCGGAAGGGGAGTATCTCGCCCCCCGCACGGAGGCGGAACGGGTGCTGTGCGAGGTCTGGGCCGATGTCCTCGGCAGGGAACGGGTGGGCGTTCAGGACAACTTCTTCTCTCTCGGCGGGGACTCCATCTCCAGCCTCCAAGTGGTCTCCCGGGCCCGGCGCGCCGGGCTGGACCTCACCTCGCGGGATGTGTTCCTCAGGCAGAACATCGCGGACCTCGCGGCGTCGGCGGCGACCGCCGCGCCACGTGGCGCCTCCCTCGCGCCGCAGGGGGCGGTGAGCGGACCCGTAGGGCCGACGCCCATCCGTGAGTGGTTCTTCGCCCACCACCCCGCCGCGCCGCACCACTTCGCCATGTCGATGGCCTTCGAGCTGGCCATCGACACCGATCCCGCTCATCTGCGTTCCGCGGTCGCCGCCCTGCTGGCGCAGCACGACGCGCTGCGGTCGACCTTCACCTGTACAGAACGCGCCACACACGCGGGTGGTTGGGCGGGTCGTATCGCCCCTGCCCTGGACGTCGACGCGGTGTTCGCGGTCCATGACCTCGCCGCCGCCGCCGCCGCCGACAACGCCGACAACGCCGACGAGGCCGACGCCGACGCCGAAAAGGCGTGGCAGGAGCAGGTGCTCGCCGCACAGTCCTGGATGGACCTGTCCCGCGGTCCCCTGTTCCGTGTGCTTGTCGGGGACCGGGGACCGGAGCGCCCCGCGTGGCTGTTCATCGCCGCGCACCACCTGCTCGTCGACGGTGTGTCGTGGCGCATCCTGCTGGAGGACCTGACCCGTGCGTACGCGCAGGCCGCGGCCGGCCGGCCCGTCGACCTCGGGGAGAAGAGCGCGTCCGTACAGCAGTGGTCGCAGCGGCTGGCCGCGCATGTCGCCGCGGGCGGCTTCGACGACCAGGCCGGTTTCTGGCGGACGGTGACGGACGCGGGGGCCACGGAGCTGCCGGTCGACCTCCCGGGCGGCGGCAACACGATGGCCGCGCAGGCGACCGTCGACGTCACCCTGGACGCGGAGGAGACCGCGGCCCTGCTGCACCGCGTGCCCGACGTGTACCGGACACGCACCGATGACGTACTGCTGGCCGCGCTCGCCCGTACGCTGCGGACCTGGACCGGTCGGGAGCGTACCGCCGTCGCCGTCGAGGGACACGGCCGCGAGGAGCTGTTCGGCGACCTCGATCTGACCCGGACGGTCGGCTGGTTCACCTCGATCCATCCCGTCGCCCTCGCGCTTCCCGACGGCGGCGACCGGGCCGCGGCGCTCATGTCCGTGAAGGAGCAGCTGAGGGCGGTGCCCGACCGAGGGCTCGGGTACGGCGCGCTGCGCCATCTTTCCGCCGACGGCGCCCCAGGGCGGGCCCTCGCCGACGCCGCCGAGCCGCGCATCAGCTTCAACTACCACGGCAGGTTTGACGGATCCGCCGACACGACCGGTCCGCTGGGCGCGACCCTGCCGGCCGCCGGGCAGGACCACCACCCCTCCGAGGAACGCGCGCATCTGATCGATGTGATCGGTGTGGTCGCCGGGGGCCGGCTGACCTTCACCTGGACGTACTCGACCGAGCTGCACCGCCCCGCGACCATCGAGCGGCTGGCCGGGGACTTCGCCTCGGAGATCAGCGGATTCGTACGGCACTGCGCGCAGCTTGAGGCGGGCCGCCGTACCCCCTCGGACTTCCCGCTCGTCCGGCTCGACCAGGACACCGTGGACGCGCTGGTAGGGGTCGGCCCCGCGATGCGGGACTCGGGAGTGGAGGACATCTATCCGCTCACCCCCATGCAGAGCGGCATGCTGCTGCACACCCTCACCGAGCCGGGTGTCTATCTCGACCAGGTGTCGTTCCTGCTCGAAGGCGCCGATGACTCCGGGCTGCTCGCCACCGCCTGGCAGCGGCTCGTGGACGCGACGCCCGCGCTCCGTACACATCTGGTGTGGGACGGTGTGCCCGAGCCCCTTCAGGTGGTCCGGCGGAACGCGACCGTGGGAATCGGGCAGCTGGACTGGACCGATGCCGACGCCGACGAACAGGCCGTGCGGCTGAGCGAGTTGATGGACGAGGAGCTCGCGGCCGGCATCGATCTGACCGTCGCCCCGCTGATGCGGCTCGTCCTGATACGGGCGCGGGAGGGTGCCGTCCGTGTCGTGTGGACCTTCCACCATGTGGTGCTCGACGGCTGGAGCACCACGCAGATCTTCGAGGATGTCTTCGCCCAGTACCGCGCGCTCGGTACGGGAACGGGCGGGGACGCGCCTCTGGCGGCCCGGCCGCCGTTCCGGGACTACGTGGAGTGGCTGGGCCGGCAGGACGCGGCGGCGGCGCGGGAGTACTGGCGCGGAGCACTGGCCGGGTTCGGCTCGCCGACCCCTCTGCCCGTCGACCGCCGTCCCGCCCCCGGCCACCGGTCCCATGCCGCCGGGCGGGTACGGATCGAGCTGTCCACCGAGGACGCCGGCGCGCTGACGGAGATGGCCGGACGCCACCGGCTCACCCTCAACTCGGTGGTGCAGGGCGCCTGGGCGCTGCTGCTGTCCCGTTACTCGGGCGAGGACGACGTGTGCTTCGGCGCCACCGTCTCCGGGCGGCCCGCCGACCTCCCCGGCATGGAGTCCACCGTCGGCAACTTCCTCAACACACTGCCCGTACGGACCCGGGTACCGGAGACCGAGAGCCTTCTCGACTGGCTCGGCCGGCTCCAGACCGAGCAGGCCGAGGCGAGAAGTCGTGAGCATCTCGCGCTGCGGGAGGTGCGCGACTGCGCCGAACTGCCGTGCGGTACCGAACTCTTCGAGAGCATCGTCGTCTTCGAGAACTACCCCGGCAACGAGGAGGCCGCCACCGCGCACGGACTGCGGGTCACCGATGTGCACGCGGTCGACACCGCCGGCTACCCGCTGGATCTGACCGCCTACGCGGACGCGGACAAGTTGGCGCTGGTGCTCGCGTACGACCCCGCGCTGTTCGACCACGACCGCATCGTGCACATGGCCGAGCATCTGGCCGTACTGCTGCGCGGCATGCCGGGCGGCACGCACCGCCCGCCCGCCGATCTGCCCCTGCTTTCGGAGAGCGGACGCGACCGGCTGTTGCGTGGCGACGGCAAGGGCGACGGCGACGGCAAGGGCGACGGCGACGGTAACGGCGACGGCGACGGTAACGGCGACGGCAAGGGCGACGGCGACGCTACGGGGCACGGTGCGGGTGATGGCTGGAGCGGTCGCCGGATCCCCTATGAACACTCCACCTGTCTGCATGACCTCATCGCCGCGCAGGCGCGCAGAACGCCGGAGGCGGAGGCGGTGGTGTTCGGAGCGTCCACGCTGACATACGCCGAACTCGACTCGCGTGCCAACCGGCTCGCCCAGTATCTCGTCACGCGGGGCGTCGGCCCGGAGACGGTCACCGCCATCTGTCTGGAGCGCGGCCCCGACATGGTGGTGGCCCTGCTGGGCGTCCTCAAGGCGGGCGGCGCGTATGTCCCGCTCGACCCCGCGCACCCCGCCGAGCGGCTGGCGTATGTCCTCACCGACAGTGCCGCCAGGCTGGTGATCACGCAGCGGTCCCTCGCCGACAGTCTGCCGGCCGGGCCCGCGCCACTGCTGCCTCTGGACGAGCGGTGGGACCTGATCGCCGGGCTGCCCGACCTAACGCCGCAGACCGGTGTCGCCCCGCGCGATCTCGCGTATGTCATCTATACGTCGGGGTCCACCGGACGGCCCAAGGGCGTGATGGTCGAGCACCGCAGCATCAGCCATGGCGCGGCGTCCTGGAACGCGGCGTACGGGTTCACCGGGAGGGGGGAGATCGACGGGCCGGGGGACGGCGTGCCCGGGGCCGGCGGAACGGCCTCGGACGCATCGGCCTCCGACGCATCGGCCTTCGGTGGACCGGCAGTCGGCGGTCCCGTACGGCAGCTCAACGTGGCCAGTATGTCCTTCGACGTGTTCGTCTCCGACCTGGTGCACGCCCTCTGCCATGGCGGCGCCCTCGTCATCGCACCCTCCGAGGCCATCGCCGACCCCGCACAGCTGCTCACACTCATGCGGACCGCCCGCGTCACCCATCTCGACACCGTCCCGGCGCTGGCCACCGCGCTCGCCGACGAGGCGGCGCGCCACGGCGAGGGCCTTCCCCCGCTGCGGGTGCTGGCGGCCGGCGCGGATCTCTGGCGTACCGACGACTGCCGACGGCTCCTGGACGAGGCCGCCGAGGGCACCACCGTGCTCAACACCTACGGGGTGACCGAGGCCACGGTCGAATCCTCGCTCTATCCGGCGGTACGAGGAGCGCTGCCCGACACCGCCGGCGTGCCGATCGGCAGGCCGAACCCGGGCATCCGGATGTATCTCCTCGACAGCGCGCTGCGGCCCGTGCCGGTCGGTGTGACCGGAGATCTCTATCTGGGCGGTCCCAGTGTGGCCCGGGGATATCTGAACCGGCCCGAACTGACCGCGCAGCGGTTCGTCGCCGATCCCTTCGGCGCGGATCCCGCCGAGCGGCTGTACCGGACCGGCGACCGCGCCCGCTATCTGCCGGACGGCGACATCGAGTTCGCCGGTCGCGCCGACGAGCAGATGAAGATCCGCGGTTTCCGTATCGAGCCGGGCGAGATCGAGTCCGCGTTGCGGCGGCACCCGTCCGTCGCCCGCGCGGTGGTCGCGGCGCGGCAGGACGGTGGCGGCGCGGCACGGCTGGTGGGCTACGTGGTCGTACAGGACGGGCACGCCTTCGCCCCGGGCGACCTGCGCGCCCATCTCAAGGGACTGCTGCCCGGCTACATGGTGCCGTCGGTGTTCATGGAACTGACGAGCCTGCCGTTGAACGCCAACGGCAAGGTCGACCGCCGCGCCCTGCCCGCCCCGGACACCGCCGCGCAGGCCGACACCGCGTACATCGCACCGCGTGACCCGGGAGAGGAAGTGCTCGCCGGTATCTGGCAGGAGGTGCTTGGCGTGGAGCGCGTCGGCGTCGAGGACGACTTCTTCGAACTCGGCGGCAATTCGATTCAGATCCTGCAGATCAACTCCCGGATCAGGGCCGCGTTCGGGGTGGGGTTCTCCGTCCGCGCCTTCTACGGCTCCCCGACGGTGACCGGTCTCGCGGTCGCGGTGGAGGAGCGCATCCTCCAGGAACTCGAGGACTCGATACAGCAAGCGCAGCAAGCGCAACAAGAGCAGGACGAGCAGGACGAGCGGCAAGAGCGGCAAGAGCACTGAGCAACAAGCGGGAACTGGAGGGGGATTCATGAACACGGCGTCCTCGCCGAACTGGAAGTCCGTATCCGTGGCGGAGGGGCGCCCCGTACCGGAGAGCTGGAACGACACCGTACGGCGGGACCTGCTCGGCACCACCGTGCTCGGGACGGTCGAGCGGTGGGCCAGGAACACCCCGGACGCCGTCGCGGTCGAGGACGCGGGGACGACTTCGGCCGCCGCTTCCCTGACATATCGACAACTCAACGATCGGGCAAGCCGGTTGGCCCAGCTGCTGCGCGCTCACGGCGTCGGCGGCGAAGCCCGCGTCGGCGTCTGCCTTGAGCGGTCGGCCGAGCTGGTCGTGGCGCTGCTCGCCGTACTGAAGGCGGGCGGTACGTATGTGCCGATCGACCCCGGCTACCCGGCCGACCGAATCGACTACATGCTCGCCGACAGCACCCCACAGGTGCTGATCGCACGGCACGGCACGCTCGCGCTCCGGGCCGGTGGAACAACGCCCCCCGTCCTGGAACTGGACCGTCTCGACCCCGACCTGGCCGGGCGCCCCGCAACGGCGCCCGAGACCGCCGTCGGGGCGGACACCTCCGCCTACATGATCTACACCTCCGGATCGACCGGTCGGCCCAAGGGCGTTGTGGTGCCGCACGGGGGCCTGCTCGGGCTCGCCGTCGCTCATGTCGAGGCGCTCGGGCTCCGTGCGGAGAGCCGGGTGCTCCAGTATGTCTCGCCGAGCTTCGACGTCTCCATGGCCGACATCATGATGACCCTCGTCGCGGGGGCCACCCTCGTACTGTCGCCGGGACAGCCCATGGGGGATGAGCTGCTGCGGCTGCTCGCGGAACGCCGCGTCACCCATCTCATGGTCCCGCCGGTCGTCCTCGGCACCGTACCCGAGGCCGAACTGCCCGACCTGCGGACCGTGGTGATCGGTGGCGAGACCTGCCCGGAGGATGTCGTCGCCCGCTGGTCGGCCGGCGGCCGCCGGGTGATCAACGCGTACGGCCCGACCGAGGCCACCGTATGCGCGACCCTCAGTACCCCGCTGTCCGCCGCGGTCACGGGCCCGTACCCGATCGGCGCGCCCATCGCCAACACCCGGGCCCATGTACTGGACGACACACTCCGGCGCGTACCGGTCGGTGCCTGGGGCGAGCTGTACCTCGGCGGCCCCCTGGCCCGTGGGTACCACGGGCGGGCCGGGCTGAGCGCCGGGCGGTTCGTCGCGGACCCGTTCGCCTCGGGCGGCCGGCTGTACCGGACCGGGGACGTGGTGCGCTGGCGGCCGGACGGTGCGCTGGAGTACGGCGGACGCAGCGACGATCAGGTGAAGGTGCGCGGCCTGCGCATCGAACCCGGCGAGATCGAGGGGGTGTTGGCGCGTCACCCGGCGGTACGCAGTGCGGTCGTCGTGGCACGTGAGGACCTGCCCGGCGTCAAGCGGCTCGTCGCCTATCTCGTGGCCGAGCCGGGCACCGACGGGGAGTCGGGTGTCGAGAAGGGGCCGGACCTGGGTGACGTGCGGGCGCATGTCGCCGCCGAGCTGCCCGACTTCATGGTCCCCGCCGCCTTCGTCGTACTGGACGCGCTCCCGCTGACCGCCAACGGCAAGCTGGACCGCCGAGCTCTGCCCGCGCCCGAGTACGGGACGGACGGTACCGACCGGGAGTACGTCGCCCCGCGCACCGCGACCGAGCGGACGCTGTGCGGTATCTGGGCCGGCGTACTGGGCGTCGAACGGGTCGGCACCGAGGACGACTTCTTCGACCTCGGTGGTGACTCCATCCTCGCCCTCCAGGTCGTGTCCCGGGTACGGGGCACCCTCGCCGTCGCGCTGCCCTGGCGCACGCTTTTCGACCGGCCCACGGTGGCGGGCCTCGCCGGTCTCGTCGAGCGGCAGGACAAGACGAAGCCCACCGCGGGGCCGGCCGCCATCCCGGTCGCCGACCGGGCCGCGGCTCTGCCGCTCGCCCCCGGGCAGCAACGCCTCTGGTTCCTCAACGAGTTCACCCCCGGAAGCGTCGAGTACAACACCGCCGCCGCCCTGCGCCTCTCGGGCGAACTGGACGGATCCGCGCTGCGGGAGGCCGTCACCGACCTGGTGGCGCGGCACGAGACCCTGCGGACCACCTTCGAGACCGAGGACGGCCGCCCGGTCCAGGTGGTGCATCCGGGCGCCGTCGTCCCCGTACGCACACTCGATCTCTCGACCCTCGCGGAGAACGCGCGGGTCGCCGAACTCGACGCGGTGCTACGGGCCGAGCAGGCCACCCCCTTCGACCTGCGCACCGGTCCACTGCTGCGCATCCTGACGATCCGGCTCGCTCCCGCCGAACATCTACTGGTCGCGACGCTCCATCACATTGTCACGGACGGCTGGTCGGTCGGGGTGCTCGTACGCGACCTGGGCGCCCTCTACGCCGCGCGGCTCGTCTCCACTGCCGTGCCCCCCAACGTCCTCCTCGGCTCGACCCCCGCCGCCCTGACCGGCCTGCCCGAACTCCCGGTGCAGTACGCGGACTACGCGCTCTGGCAGCGGGACGCGCTCGCCGACGCGTCGGTGGAGCGGCAACTCGACTACTGGCGAGAACAGTTGGCTGACCTGCCCGCGCTCGATCTGCCGACCGACCGGCCGCGTCCCGCCGTCCGCAGCTCGGCCGGCGCGGTACACACCTTCGAGGTGCCGAAGGATCTGGCCGACGGCCTGGCCGCGCTGGGCCGGAGCGAACGCGCCAGCCTGTTCATGGTACTCACAGCGGTGACACAACTACTGCTCGCGCGTTACAGCGGCCGTCAGGACATCGTCGTCGGCACGGTCACCTCGGGGCGTGACCGCGAGGAGACCGAGAACCTGATCGGCTTCTTCGTCAACACCGTCGTCCTGCGGACGACGGTCGACGAGTCTCGCCCGTTCAGGGATCTCCTCGCCTCCGTCCGGGACACCGCGCTGGAGGCGTATGCCCACCAGGACGTGCCCTTCGACCGGCTCGTGGACGAGCTCGCTCCCGAGCGTGACACCAGCAGGACCCCGCTGGTGCAGGCGGCCGTCGTCCTCCAGAACGCCTTCGGGGGGCTGACGGAGTTCGGCGGGATGCCCGCCGAGAGGGTGTATGTGCCGCGTGAGTCGGCCCGGTTCGACCTCACCTTCGAGTTCTGGGGTCATGACGGGGGCCTCTCCGGCGAGATGGAGTACAGCACGGATTTGTTCGATGCGGTGTCGGTGGAGCGGTTGTGTCGTCATTGGGTTGAGTTGGCGGGTGTGGTGGTGGGTGGTGTGGGTGG
>NZ_JBIWLW010000085.1:0-8585 GCF_044766385.1 Streptomyces sp. NPDC102274
CCACCCACACCACCCACCACCACACCCGCCAACTCAACCCAATGACGACACAACCGCTCCACCGACACCGCATCGAACAAATCCGTGCTGTACTCGGCAGCGGCGATCAGTCGTCCGTCCTGCTCCGAGAACGCGAACGTGATGTCGAACTGAGAGGCTTCCCGGACCGACGGAACCGCCTCGGCCCGCAGACCCGGCAGGTCGAACTCGGCCCGCGGGGTGTTCTGGAGTACGAGCATGGCCTGGACGAGGGGGGTACGGCTGGTGTCGCGCTCGGGGGCCAGCTCCTCGATCAGCCGGCTGAAAGGCACGTCCTGATGGGCGAAAGCGTCCAGCACGGTCGTACGGACTCGTTCGAGCAGTTGGTCGAAGCTCTCGGACTCGTCGACCGTCGTCCGCAGGACGACGGTGTTGACGAAGAACCCGACGAGGTCTTCCAACTCGGCCCGTTCACGCCCCGAGACACCTGTCCCCAGCGCGATGTCCGTCCGTCCGCTGTAGCGCGCCAGCAGGAGCTGGGTGATGGCGGTCAGCGTCATGAACAGACTCGCGCCCCGAGCACGTCCGGTTTCCGTCAGGAGCCGGGTCAGCTCCGCGGGGACCTCGAACGCGTGCAGGGCGCCCGCCGAGGTACGCACCGCCGGGCGCGGCCGGTCCGTCGGCAGCTCCAGGGGCTCCAGTCCGTCGAGCTGCCCCCGCCAGTAGTCGAGTTGGCCGTCGAGCGTGTCGCCCGCCAGTCGGTCGCGCTGCCAGACGGCGTAGTCGGGGTACTGAATCGGCAACGGCCGCAGGGCGGGCTCCTCGCCGCGCACGGCGCCGGTGTAGAAGGCGCTCAGCTCACGCGTGATGACGCCCATCGACCAGCCGTCCGTGACGATGTGATGCATCGTCAGCATCAGCACATGGCTGTTCTCACCCGTCCATGCCAGCAGCACCCGCAGCAGTGGCCCGGTCGCCAGGTCGAACGGGGTCGCTGCCTCGGCGCGGAGGGCGGCGTCCAGTTCGCTGTCCGTGCCGAGCGCGGTCGTGCGTACCGCCACGTCCATGGTGTCGTGTACGACCTGAGTGCCGCGTCCGTCCAGTGTCTCGAAGGTGGTACGCAGCGCCTCGTGCCGGGCGACCAGTCCCGCGACGGCCGCCCGCAGCGCCGTGAGGTCGAGCGTGCCGGTCAGCCGAAGGGTGCCGCAGACGTTGTACTCGGCGGCGCCGGGGGCGAAGTCGTCGAGGAACCACAGGCGTTCCTGGGCGAAGGAGAGCGGCAGCCGCCCTTCCCTCGGCGCGGGAGCGATCAGGTCCGTGTCGGCCGAGTCGGCGTCACCGCGCGCCGACGCGTTCGCTGAGGCATTCGGTGAGGCGTTCGCTGAGGCATTCGCAGCGGAAGTACCCGCCAGCGCATCGACAGTGGCCGCCAGGTCGGCGAGCCTCGGAGCCTCGAAGAGGTGGCGTACGGTCAGTTCCGTTCCCAGACCGCTCCGGACGCGGCTGATCACCCGGGTGGCGAGCAGGGAGTGGCCGCCGAGCGAGAAGAAGTCGTCCTCGGCACCGACCTGTGCCGTACCCAGCACCTCGGTCCAGATCGCGGCGAGCGCCCGCTCGGTGTCGGTGCGCGGGGCGAGGTACTCGGCGGACTCGGCCCAGTCGGGGGTCGGCAGGGAGCGGCGGTCGAGCTTGCCGCTGGAGGTCAGCGGAAGCGCGGCGATCGGTACGAAGGCGGCGGGCACCATGTAGTCGGGCAGGCTCTGCCGGATGAGGTCGCGCAGTTCCCGGGCGGCGGGCACGGAGTGGCCCTCGGCGGCGACGACGTACCCGGCGAGCCGGGCGATGCCCTGCCGGTCGTCCCGTACGACGATCGCGGCGTCGCTGATCGCGGGGTGCCGGCGGAGGGCGGCCTCGATCTCACCGGGCTCGATACGGAAGCCGCGTACCTTCACCTGGTCGTCGGCGCGGCCGAGGTGTTCCAGGGTGCCGTCCGACGTCCAGCGGACGAGGTCGCCGGTGCGGAAGAGGCGCCCGGACGGATCGAACGGGTCGGCGATGAAGCGTTCGGCCGTACGGTCGGGACGGTTGGCGTAGCCACGCGCGAGCCCGGCTCCGGCCACGTACAGCTCGCCCGGAACTCCGCGCGGTACGGGGCGCAGCCGGCCGTCGAGGACGTACACCTGGTTGTTCCAGACGGGCCTGCCGATCCGTACGTCCGGTCCCTCCGCCTCCCAGACCAGGCTGTCGGCGCTGATCTCGGACGAGCCGTAGAGGTTGAGGAGCCGCGCGTGCGGCAGCTGCTCGCGGAAGCGGGCGGCGAGCGCGCGGCTGAGCGGCTCGCCGCTGCTGATCCAGCAGCGGCAGGAGGCCAGGGCGGCCGGGTCGGTCTCGTCCAGGAGGACGGAGAGCAGGCTGGGTACGAGCGTCATGCGCTCCACGCGGTGCCGCTCGATCAGCCGGGCCAGCGCGGGGGGGTCCTTGGCCTCGTCGTCGGAGGCGAGGATGATGCGCCCGCCGTGCACCAGGGTGCCGAGGATCTCCGTCGCGCTGTCGAGGAAGCTCACCGAGCTCTTGGCGCAGACGACGGCGTCGCGCCACTCGGGGTAGGTCTCGGCGAACCACGCCCAGCGGCTGAGCAGGCCGCCGTGAAGACCGAGGACGCCCTTGGGCCGGCCGGTGGAGCCGGAGGTGTAGATGACGTACGCGGTGTTGCTCGCGGCCACCGCCACCCGCGGCGTACGCGAGGGCAGCACGGCGATCCGGTCGCGCAGGCGGTCGACGGCGACGACGTCGCCGGGGCCGTGGAAGCCGTCCGGCAGCAGTCCGGTGAGCGCGTCGACCGTGACCGCCACCCGCACCCCGCTCTCGGCGAGCATCCATGCCACGCGGTCCCGCGGAAGCGCCGGGTCCACCGGCAGATACGCCCCGCCCGCCTTGAGCACGGCCAGGATGGAGACGACGAGGTCGGTGCCGCGCGGCAGGCAGACAGCGACCGGCTCCTCCGGGCGGACCCCGCAGTCGATCAGATGGTGGGCCAACCTGTTGGCACGTTCATCGAGTTGACGGTAGGTCAGGGTCTGATCGTCCCCATCGGTCAGCGCGGGCGCGTCGGGCGTGCGGTCGGCCTGCTCGGCGAAGCGCGCCGGGATGGTGCCCTCGGCCGCCTCGGGCCGCGCGACCGACTTGCCGTCGGCGAGCAGCTCCGCCAGTTCCTCGGCGGTGAGCAGCTCGGCCTCGTCCAGCCGTCGGTCGGGGTCGGTGACCAGAGCACGGGCCAGCACAACGAAATGACGCCCCAGCCGTTCGACGGTGGCCGGGTCGAACAGGTCGGTGCTGTATTCGATCGCGCAGTGCAGCTCCTCCTCCTCGTCCTCCTCGAATTCCCAGCTCACGTCATAAGGGGATTCCTGGCGGGCGAGGGTTCCGCGTGCCACCCGTACGCCCTCGAATTCGGCGGATTCGACCGGGGTATTCTGGAGCACCACCATCGACTGGACGAGTGGTGTACGCGAGGTGTCGCGTTCCGGCGCGAGGATTTCCACCAGCCGCTCGAAGGGGACGTCCTGGTGCTCGAATGCCTCCAGTACGGTTTCCCGTACCTCGGCGAGATATTCGGTGAACGAACGGGTCTGGTCGATACGGGAGCGCAGCACCAGAATATTGATGAAGAATCCGACGAGATTCTCCACCTCGGCCCGCTCACGCCCGGGTACCGCCGTGCCCACCGCTATGTCGTCCTGGCCGCTGTGCCGGGCCATCAGCAATTGGGTGACCGCGGTGAGCGTGACGAAGAGGCTGGCTCCCTGGTCCCTGCCCGTGTTCCGGAGCCCTGCGGCGACATCGGCGGGCAGCGTGAAGGCGTGCACGGCTCCGGCGCCGCCCCTGGCCGCCGGACGGGGGCGGTCGGTGGGCAGCTCCAGCGGCTCCAGACCGGCCAACTGCTCGCGCCAGTAGTCGACATGGCGGTCCAGCGCGCTGCCGGAGAACCGGCCGCGCTGCCAGGCGGCGTAGTCGGCGTACTGCACCGCGAGCGGAGGCAGCCCGGCGGCGCCGGCATCTCCGCGCAGCGCGGCGGCGTAGTACGCCCGCACCTCCCGGACGATGATCTCCATCGAGGCGCCGTCGGTGACGATGTGGTGCATGGCGAGCAGGAAGCGGTACTCCTCCGCGCCGACGCGGACGAGCAGGGCGCGCACCAGCGGGCCGGTGCGCAGGTCGTACGGCTCGGCCATGGCCGCGGAGATCAGCCGGTCGCATTCGCGCTCCGCCTCGTGGCCGACCCCGTCGGGTCCCGCTGGATCGGCGAGATCCACGAACCGGAATGGCAGCTCCGCCTCCGGACGTACGATCTGCCGCGCCACCCCCTCCTCGGCGGCGAAGGTCGTACGCAGTGGCTCGTGCCGCGTCACGACGGCGTCGAGCGCCGCCCGGAACGCGGCGACGTCCAGCGGGCCGGTGAGCCGCAGGCTCAGACCGGAGTTGTTCTCCGTGGAGTCACGCTGATACTCCGTCATGAACCAGAGCCGCTGCTGCGCGAACGACAGGGGGAGCGTTCCGCTGCGGTCCACGGACTCGATGGTGTTCCGACCGCCGCCCGCGCGCCCCGCGAGTCGGCTCCGGAGTTTCTCCTGCACGTGTTCCGGCAGCGAACTGATCCGGGCCTCGCGCGAAGAGGCGGCGTCCATGGAAAGCTCCCTCATATCCACATCATGAAAACAAGCAGGCAAAAGCACCGCGTGCGCAGTCGACGGGGTTTCGGGCCTGTCCCGGCCCCATTGGTCCGTCGACGCGCACGCGGATGACACATGGTGCGTAGTGCGTGTTACGTCGTGCGGTGCTTTCCGGCCCCGCTAAAGGGTCGGATCACCGCCGTTCTCCATATCCTCGATGATCAGCTCTTCGATCTTCCCGGCGAGTTGCGCGATCGTGGGGAAATCGAACATCACGCGGGCCGAGGGGTTGATGTCGAACACAGTCCGGACCCTAGCAATCACGCGAAGACTCAGGACCGAGTTTCCGCCCAGGCTGAAGAAGTCCTCCTCGATTCCGGTTCGTTCCAGCCCGAGCACCTCCGCCCAGATCTCCGCCACGGCCTCTTCCGTCGGGGTGCGCGGGGCCACGTACGCGGCGCGGCTGCCGTACTCGGGCGCGGGGAGCGCCCGGCGGTCGAGCTTGCCGTTCGTGGTCAGCGGCAGCCGTTCCAGGGCCACGAACGCGGCCGGAACCATATAGTCCGGCAGTGCGTCGCCCAGCGTCCGCCGCAGCCCGGCCTCGTCGAACCCCGCGAACCCGGCGGCCCCGCCGACGGGTACGACGTACGCCACGAGCCGCTGGTCCCCGGGCTGGTCCTCCCGCACCACCACGGCTCCCTGGGCCACTCCCGGATCGCCTACCACCAGGGCCTCGATCTCCCCCAGTTCGATCCGGAAGCCGCGGATCTTCACCTGGTCGTCGTTGCGTCCGAGATAGTCGAGCGTCCCGGCGGCGTTCCAGCGCGCGGTGTCGCCGGTCCGGTACATCCGGGCGCCGGGGCCGCCGAAGGGGTCCGCGACGAACCGTACGGAGCTGAGTCCGGGCCGGTTCAGATAGCCGCGGGCCAGGCCGCCCCCGGCGATGTACAGCTCGCCCCGTACGCCCTGGGGCACCGGGCGGAGCGCGGCGTCGAGGACGTACGCGCGCAGATGTGGCAGCGCCCGGCCGATCACGCTTCCGGCGCCGGGGGTGGCGAACCGCGGCTCGGCCCGCCGGCTTGTGACATGCACGGTGGTTTCGGTGATTCCGTACATGTTGACCAGTACGGGACCGCCGTTGCCCGAGCGCTCCACCCAGCCCGCGATCCGCGACCAGTCCAGGGCCTCGCCGCCGAACACGACCGTGCGCAGTGCGAGCCGCTCCCGCAGCCCGTCCACCGTGCCGATCTCCTCGGCCAGCCGGTAGAACGCCGACGGGGTCTGGTTGAGTACGGTGACGCGCTCACGTTCGAGCAGCAGCGCGAAGTCCCCGGGGGCGCGCGCCACGTCGCGGTCCACCACGACCAGGCGCCCGCCGTACGCCAGCGCACCCCACAGCTCCCACACGGTGAAGTCGAACGCGTAGGAGTGGAACATCGTCCATACGTCGTCCGGGCCGCACGCGAATTGCTCCTGGGTGGCGGCTAGCAGCTCCGCCACGTTGCCGTGCGAGACCACCACGCCCTTGGGACGTCCGGTCGATCCAGAGGTGTAGATGACATACGCGGCGGAGGCGGCGGAGACGGGCGCGCGACGGGAGGGGGCGATCTCCGCGTCCACCGGGTCGCCGGGCCTCACGTTCGCCGGGTCGCCGGGCGTCATGTTCGCCGGGTCGCCGGGCAGCACCGTCGCCGGATCGACGGGCGCCAGGGCCACCGGGTCGTCCAGTACCACCGACCTACGCGCCGCGTCCCCGGGCAGGACAGACGCGGTCTCCCGGCTGGTGATCACCAGGTCGGCCGAGCAGTCCTCGATGATGTACGCGATCCGGTCGGCCGGGGACGCGGGGTCCACCGGCACATACGCTCCCCCCGCCTTCAGTACGGCCAGGATCGCGACCACCAGATCGATCGAGCGCGGCAGCACCAGCCCCACCCTGGACTCCGGCCCCACCCCGTGCGCGGCGAGACGGGCGGCGAGCCTCGAAGCACGCGCGGCCAGCTCGCCGTAGTCGATGGTGGTGTCTCCGAACGTCACGGCGGGCGCTCCGGGCACGGCGCGGGCCCGGTCCTCGAACATGGCGAGGGGCGACACCGCGGGCACGCCCGGATCGCCGCTGTCGTTCCAGGATTCCAGCAGCAGCGAGCGCTCCTCCGCGTCCAGCGGATCGTGCTCCAGCAGGGGCCGTCCGGGGGCGGCGGTGAGCCGGTCGGCGAGCGTCAGCCAGTGCCTGGCCAGCCGGTCGATGGTGGCCGCGTCGAACAGATCGCTGTGGACGGCCACGGCCTCCAGGCCACCCCCCGACCGGGGCTGGAACTCCAGATGCAGATCGAACTGCGCGGTGTCGCGCGGCGGCACGAACTCACCGACCCGTACCCCCGGCAGGTCGAACTCGGCGCGCGGGGTGTTCTGGAGTACCAGCATGGCCTGGACGAGGGGGGTACGCCTGGTGTCGCGCTCGGGGGCCAGCTCCTCGATCAGCCGGCTGAAAGGCACGTCCTGATGGGCGAAAGCGTCCAGCACGGTCGTACGGACCCCGTCCAGGAACCCGTCGAACGTGAGCGCCTCGTCCACCCGCGAGCGCAGCACCAGCGTATTGGCGAAGAAGCCGACCAGACCCTCCAGTTCGGCCCGCTCACGACCCGACACCACCGTGCCCACCGCGATATCGCGTCGTCCGGTGTAGCGGGCGAAGAGGAATTGCGTCACCGCCGTCAGCACCATGAACAGGCTCGCGCCGCGCCGTCGGCCCGCACGCGCCAGACGCTCCGTCAGTTGGGCGGGCACCTCGAAGGCATGCAGGGCCCCGGCCGAGGTACGCACCGCCGGGCGCGGCCGGTCCGTCGGCAGCTCCAACGGCTCCAGGTCCGCCAACTGGCCGCGCCAGTAGGCCAGATGTTCGTCCAGCGCGTCACCCATCAGCCGGTCACGCTGCCAGACCGCGAAGTCCGGGTACTGCACGGGCAGTTCGGCGAGCTCCGACTGCCGGCCGCGTACGGCGTCCGTGTAGAAGGCGCTCAGTTCACGCGTCACCACGCCCATGGACCAGCCGTCGGTGACGATGTGGTGCATCGCCAGTACGAGCACATGCTCACGCGGCGACACCTCCGCCAGGAACACGCGCAGCAGCGGGCCCGTACGGAGATCGAACGGCGTCGAGACGGCTGCCGACAGCGCCTCGTCCAGGGTGGTGACCTGGACGGGGACATCGACCGCGGCGTGCACCAGCTGTACACCGCGCCCGTCGACGGAGTCGAAGGTGGTCCGCAGCGCCTCGTGCCGGGCGACCAGCCGCGAGACCGCCGTGCGAAGGGCGGAGGTGTCGAGGTCGCCGGTCAGCCGCAGGGCGGTGACGACGTTGTACTCGACACTGTCACGGGCGAAGTCGTCCAGGAACCAGAGGCGTTCCTGTGCGAAGGAAAGCGGCAGGTCGTCGCCGCGCGGCGCCGGAACGGGGCCACGGTCGTCGGGAGCGGGGACGAGGCGGGGGACGGGGACGGTGCCCGGGGGTACCGTCCCGCGCAGGGCGGTCTCCGCGAGGCGCGCGACGGTGGGATGGTCGAAGAGAGCCCGGGGAGACAGCCCGGTGCCCAGCACCGAACGGATCCGCGAGACCACCCGCAGGCTGGAGATGGAATCCCCGCCCAGCTCGAAGAAGTCGTCGTGGACGCCGACGCGCTCCACGCCCAGGACCTCCGCCCAGGTCTCGGCGAGCGCCTGTTCCTCCGCCGTACGGGGTGCGACATACTCCCCCGCCGCGTCGGGCTCCGGCGCGGGCAGAGCACGGCGGTCGGTCTTCCCGTTCACGGTCAGTGGCAGCTCGTCCAGCACCACGAACGCGGACGGCACCATGTACTCGGGCAGCAGGCCGGCGGCGTGCTCCCGTACGAGCGAGACGTCCAGCTCACCCGACGACGGAACGAGATACGCCACCAG
>NZ_JBIWLW010000086.1:0-8326 GCF_044766385.1 Streptomyces sp. NPDC102274
ATGACTCCAACTCGCTGTCCCACAGACCTACTTCGACACCGCTCTCCGTTCCCATAACCGGTTCAACGCACCCCGATCGGGTGAGTAACGAACCACCGCCACTCTGACGGTCCGTCAGCCAACTAGATTCCGAAGGGCCCCTTGACCAGGGCGTATGGAGAACTGCAACTGGAGTACTAAGTGAATGGCTAACTCCCAGAGGATTTCCTTCAACGAGGGCAAGACTCGGATCGCTCACCTCTCGCAGGGTGCGATTTCTTGGGATTCAACATCCGCCGCTATCGCAGCGGAAAGCTAATCATCAAACCTAGTCGTGTCGCCGTAAAGCGGATCCGGAAGCGGCTCGCTGACGAGATGCGCGTCCTTCGGGGTGCAAACTCGGCGGCGGTTACAGCTCAGCTTAACCCGATCACCAAGGGATGGGCCTGCTACTAGCGGACCGTGGTATCCAGCCGCATGTTCAATGCGCTGGATGCCTATGTGTGGAAGCTGGCCTATAGGTGGGCTCTGCGCAGTCACCGGAACAAACCCAAACGCTGGGTCGTGGACCGGTACTACGGTGCGTGGAACAAATCTAGTGTCTCGTGATGCTGTTCATGGAACCTGAGGCTTGTGTGATCGTTGATTCTGGTATGGATCTCTCCTCTGAACAGATGGCTGAGCTGCGGGAGTTGGCTGGCTCGCGTGATGTTCCGGCTGATGTGGCGCTTCGCGCCCGGATTGTGTTGTGGACCGGCGAGGGGCGGCGGCGCAAGGACATCGCCGAACTTGCCGGGGTGGCACCGCTGACGGTGGACCGCTGTAAGGCCCGTTATGCCGAGCGGGGCCTGGCTGGGCTGGAGGAGAAGCGTCGTGGCGGGCCGCGTACCCAGGTGCCGCCGCAGGTGCGGTCCCGGGTGATCGCTTTGACGAGGATGTCGCCGCCGGTGGATTCCGGCCTGTCGCACTGGTCGACGTGGACGCTCGCCGATCACCTGAAGCGGCATGAGGGCATCTCGGTTTCCTGGCATTACGTCGCCCGCATCTGGCGTGAGGAGAACCTGAAGCCGCACCGCTCGGGCACCTTCAAGATCTCGAAGGACCCGGCGTTCGCGGAGAAGGTCGCCGATGTCGTCGGCCTGTACCTGGCCCCGCCCGGTGGGGCGGTGGTGCTGTCGGTCGACGAGAAGACGCAGGTGCAGGCACTGGACCGGACTCAGCCGGTGTTGCCCGTGACCTTCGCGGCGAGCGAGAAGCGCACCCACGTGTATGTGCGGCACGGCACCACGAACCTGCTCGCCGCATTGAACGTCGGCACCGGCGAGGTGCTCGGCGAATGCCGGCCGGACCGGAATGGCGCCACGTTCCTGGCGTTCCTGAAGAAGGCGGTGAAGCCGCATGCCGGGAAGGAGATCCACATTGTGCTGGACAACCTGTCCACGCACACCACTCCGGATGTGAAGGCGTGGCTGGCGAAGACCCCGCACGTCCATTTCCATTTCACCCCCGTCGGGTCCTCGTGGTTGAACCAGATCGAGACCTGGTTCGGGATCATCACCCGGCAGTCCATCCGCCGCGGCACGTTCTCCAGCGTCAACGTCCTGGTCAAACAGATCCGCGACTACATCAACTCCTGGAACCAGAACGCGAAACCCTTCACCTGGACCGCCACCGCCGATGAGATCCTCGCCAGGGTCCGACTCGTTCAGACCAGCGTGAAGCAACTCGTCAATAACAACGCGAAGTAACACAAACAGAGTTACGAGACACTAGGAGAGACCGGTGGGTCTTTGGTGACCGTGACAACGGCGCCTACCTCATCAAATTCTCCTGGATATCGATTGTCCGCCACCAGGCAGTCAAAGGTGCAGCATCTCCGGACGATCCCGGGCTCGCCGACTACTGGGCCAACCAGCGACGCAAAAGGAAGCCCCCACCGCTGGACGCGCCGACCCTGCGGCTACTTAAAGCGCAGAAAGGGTGGTGTTCAGAGTGTGGTGGTCACCTGCTGTATGCCGATCAGGAGCCACAGACCCCGGAGGAATGGGAGAAGTGGTTCACTGTCACCCGCAAAGCTCTGCGAAAGCGAGCGGTGATTCTACGGGAACGCGGAAAGGTCAATCGGCCGCAGATCCATCTCCTGCATGCCCACTGCCATCGACGATCAGTCGAGGAAATGGCCGAGCATTCTTCACCCCCGGGTCGGGTGGCGGCGCATTTCTGCGCCGCCACCCGGTCTTAGCCCCATCAGGCCGCAGAGCTTGCCCACGAAACGGCGGGCGGATGCCTCCTCGGAGAGGCGTCCAGCTCGTCGAGGAGCCGCAGCAGCACCTGGTTGCTCTCCTGCCGGCGATCCGCGGGCCACCACCGAGGAAGGGACCAAGAGCAGTTGCTGGCCGTACCGGAGCTGAGCGTCCTGGCGCGGCCAGCACGGTGTCAGAGGTTGGTGTAGCCGGGGATGCTTGCCTTGATGCGCTCGAGTTCGCGGGCGTCGGAGATGCCCTGGACGTCGTGGCGGGGGGTGTAGGGGGCTTCCAGGCGGCGGGCTTCCTCGTCGGTGAGGTCGAGGTCGAGGGAGGCTACGGCGTCGTCGATCTGCTGGATGGTGCGGGCGCCGACGAGTGGGGCCGCGACGACGGGGTTACGGCGCAGCCAGGCGAGAGCGATCTGGGCGCGGGTCACACCGTGGGCGTCGGCGATGGCGCCGACCTCGTCGATGATCTGCCGGTCGCTGTCGGCGTTCGCCTTGTAGAGCATGTCGGCGTAGGCGCCGTCAGTGGCGGCGCGCTGGGTCGTGTTTGCCTGGTCGGCTGGGCGGGCGAGGCGACCGCGTGCCAGGGGGCTCCACACCATGGTGGCAACGCCTTCGTCGGCACACAGCGGGAGCATTTCGCGTTCCTCCTCGCGGGCGAGGAGGTTGTAGTGGTCCTGCATGGTGACGAACCGTGCCCAGCCGTGGCGTTCCTGGAGGTGGAGGGCCTTGGCGAACTGCCAGGCGTGCATGGAGGACGCGCCGAGGTAGCGGGCCTTGCCGGCCTTCACCACGTCGTTGAGGGCTTCCAGGGTCTCCTCAAGTGGTGTGTCGTTGTCGAGGCGGTGGATCATGTAGACGTCGACGTAGTCGGTGCCCAGGCGGCGAAGGCTGTTGTCGATCTGAGACATGATCGCCTTGCGGGACAGGCCGCCGCCGTTGGGGCTGCCGGGACGCATGTCGTGGCGGACCTTGGTGGTGATGACGATGTCGTCGCGGGTGGCGTAGTCCTTCAGGGCGTGGCCGAGGATCTCCTCGCTGGAGCCGTAGGAGTACATGTTGGCGGTGTCGAAGAAGTTGATGCCGGCTTCGAGGGCGTGCTTGATCAGGGGGCGGCTGCTCTCCTCATCGAGAGACCAGACGGGGTGGCCGCGGTCAGGCTCACCGTAGGTCATGGCGCCGATGGCGACCGGGGAGACATCGAGGCCGGTACGGCCGAGCTTGATGTAGCGCACGGGGAGGCTCCTACAATGGGGAACGAAGGTAAGCGGAGAACTCTCCGCTGGCAGTTCGACGCTAACGGAGAGTTCTCCGGATCGCAAACGGACACCGCTACCCGCACCGCCAGGAGGACCCGATGACCGGCGCCACGCCACAGCGCTCCGATGCGCTGAAGAACCGCGAGGCGATCCTCCAGGTCGCCCACGACGCGCTCGCCGAGTCACCGCACGCCTCTCTCAACTCGATCGCCAAGCGCGCAGGCGTGGGTCCGGGCACCCTCTACCGGCACTTCCCCACTCGCGAGGCGCTGATCCTGGAGGTCCACCGGCATGACGTGAACCGCCTGGTCGCCTCCGTGCCGGATGTTCTCGCCACCCACGCTCCACTGGACGCACTGCGGCAGTGGTTCGCCACCCTCGCCGCCTATGTACGGATCAAGCATGGCCTCGGCGAGGCACTGCATTCCGCCGCCGCGCAGGAGGTCGTGAGTGCCTCGTGGCCTCCCGTGGCTGCTGCCGTCGGCCAACTCCTCGACGCATGTGAGCAGGCCGGAGAGGTGCGTCCCGGAATCGACCCTGTCGACGTGATCATGCTCATGAGCTGCCTGTGGCGCACCCCCGACACCCCAGACGGCGCCACCCAGGCCGACCGGCTCATGGAACTGGCCATCGACGGCTTTCGCCCCTGCCGGGTCTGTCAAACGACGAGCGGCTCTGTTCCGTAGTCGGTGGTGACGGTGTGTTCGCCTTATTGCAGGAGGATGCGGTGGCGGAGGAGGTCGAATCCGGCTCGGCCGTGCATCTGGCGCATGATCTTCTTGGTGTGGGTGTTGACGCCTTCGGTGCGGCCGTTGTGGTGGGGCAGGGTCAGGCCGGTGGTGACGGCGGCGCGGTCGAGTTCGAGGCCGTTGCAGAAGCTGCGCAGGTGGGGCAGGTCGGCGGTGCGGACCGTGGTGATCCACTGGGTGAGCTTGTTGTCGTTGGCCTGGGCCGGGGTCAGGAGCGCGGCGAACTCGCCGGTGAGTTGGGCGAGTGCGGTCATCTCCGGGCAGGCCGCGGTGAGGAGGCTGAGCAGGTCGGTGTCCTTCGTCCACAGGTGGGTGAGCAGGAGCCGGGCGAGGCGGCGGGGGGTTGTCACGGGGCGGTCGCCTTCGGCGCGGCCCTGGTTGAGGTAGCGCACCAGCAGGTTGGCACTGCCGGTGTAGCCCAGTTCTCTGATCTCTTCAGAAGGTGGGTGACGGGGACGGCCGGGTTGTCGGACCGGCGCCGGCGCAGGTGGTCGCGGTAAGGTCGACCAGCGTGGGCCGGTAGCGGGGGGCGATGCGATCGGCGGGCGGTTCGGGGATGCGGGCGTAGCACTTGACGGTGTTCAGGGCGAGGTTCAGTCTGCGGGAGCAGTCGAGCAGGCCGACGCCGGAGTCGAGGAGGGCGTGGACTTTGTGCCAACGCTCGCGGGTGGTCTGCTCTCGGACGCCGCCGGGCCGGGGCGGGTTGACGGCGGCCCAGCAGGGGGTGTGGGCGCGGACCTCGGCCAGGACTTTGTCGCACAGGTTCCGCCACAGATGCCAGCGGTCGCTGACCTGCACCGCGTCAGGCAGGGCCCGGCGGATCGCCTCGGCGTAGGTGGCCGAGCCGTCCCGGCATACGACCTCGATCTCCTTCTTCTCGCGCAGCCATGCCTCCAGGGTGGCGGCCTCGCGGTCGGGCAGGACGTCGAGGCGTTCCCCGGTCTCGGCGTTGATGATGATCGTGGCGTAGCGGTGGCGGCGGCGCAGGGCGAAGTCATCGACCCCGACCACCCGCGGGATCCGCGTTGCCGGGGCGGGGATGCGCCGTAGCAGGCGCAGCGCGGTCGCGTACGAGACGGGCATGGCCAGTAACCGGGCGAGCCGGGCGGCTGCCCGGCCGCATAACTCCTTGACTGCCCCCGAGACCTGGCTGCTCAGGCGGGTGGTGCGGCGCTGAAGGCGCTCCAGCAGCCCAGGGACTTGCTCGCGGAAGGTCTGCCGCCGACAGCCCAGGACCGGACCGACCAGACGTCGAACCTGGACGTTGACCGCGACCCTGCGGCCATCCACCGGCACATCCGCAACCGTCCGGACGTGATACCCGTGCACTTTCCCCGTCGGCACCCCGCACACCAGACAGGGAAAGGGAACATCCCGGGTCCGGGCTACGACCCGGATCACCGCGCCGTCGTCCGCCACATCATCGATGACCAGTGCCGAAAGCCCTGAAAACACCGTTGCCACAAGGAAGTTGACATCTCGCATACGACGTCAACGACGCCAGTCACCTGCCGTCACCACCGACTACGGAACAGAGCCGCTGTTTGACAGTCCCGGCTCTGGCCGGGAAGGTTCACCGGGTTGTAGGAGGCGGGCAGCGTTCGCGGGTATCCGTTTTCGAGTGTTGCTGCGGTGCCTCTACTGTGGCGCGGTGATGACTGAGGTGATCGTTCTCAACGGTGGTTCCAGCTCGGGGAAGTCCGGGATCGCTCGGTGTCTGCAGGCGGTCCTGCCGGAACCGTGGCTGGCTCTGGGGACCGACACGCTGGTTGACGCGATGCCCGCGGCCATGCAGGCGTCGGATGCCGGGATCGAGTTCACTCCGGACGGAGAGGTGATCGTCGGGCCGGAGTTCCGGACGCTGGAAGCGGCATGGATCAAGGGGGTCGCCGCGATGGCCCGTGCGGGCGCCCGGGTCATCATCGATGAGGTCTTCCTCGGCGGCGCGGACTCACAGCAGCGATGGCAGAAGGCTTTGGGCGAACTGCGGGTGCTGTGGGTCGGCGTCCGGTGCGACAGTGCGGTTGCCGCAGGCCGTGAGGTCGCACGAGGTGATCGGGTCGTCGGGATGGCGGCGTCCCAGGCGGCTGTGGCCAGTCGCCGTCCTCCCCAGCGGATTCCCTTCTCGCTGCGGATCCGGGCACGTTCGCGGCGTTGGGCTGCCAGCACGTCGGGGTGGCGGGCGTTGGTGTTGCGCCAGCGTAGGTACCGGTGCAGCTCGCGGGTCTGGACGGTGTGGTTGGGGTGGTGGGAGTTGGCGAGGGTGAACTGCCGCAGCGGTCCGAAGTGCGCCTCGATCGGGTTGGCCCAGGAGGCGTTGGTCGGGGTGAAGCACAGCTCGACCTTGTTCTTCTTCGCCCAGCGGCGGATCTTCGGTCCGCCGAACACGGCGCGTCCGAGCGGAGCCACGGCGACACGTCGACGGCGAGGACCAGGCGGCCACCTTCGAAGCGCGGCAGGGGCATGTCGGCCAGCAGGGCCCGCAACCTGTCGACGTCGATCCGGCCGCGGTTGAGGGCTCCGTACAGAGCGCCGTGCCCACGCGGGTGCTCGGGCACCAGCGTCAACTCCACGGGTGAGGTGACCGGCCCGTCGACGCACAGCAGGGCGTCGGCCAACTCGAACAACTCATCCCGCCGGGCGGTCAGGCACTCGTAGAACTCGCCCCGGAAGCGTGACGCTTCCGCGAACGCTTCCTGCCGGACATCGTGATGCAGCAGACTCACCCCTGGCGGCCTTGGTCTCGGTTCGGGTCTCGTGAAACGCGCGCTCTGGACAGCACGCAGGATCACGCCAAGGCCGCCCCCCACGTCCGCCGAACCCTCCCCTGAGTGATCAAGTTCGGGACACCGTTCGAGGCCAGAAGAAAAAGGACTCCCCAATAAGGTTGTCAAGCAACCTTGGTGACTGGTGGTGCGAACTGGTAGCACGCTCCGTCGCGGATCATTGCCCACAGGACGTTGGTCCTGCGGCGTGCGAGCGACAGGACTGCTTGCTTGTGCCCCTTCCCCTCGGCGCGTTTGCGGTCGTAGTAGGCCCGTGACGCTGGACACGACCGTAGGCTGGCCATGGAGGAGAGGTAGAAGGCCCGGAGAAGGCCGCGGTGGTAGCGGCGAGGTCGGCGCATGTTGCCGCTGACACGGCCGGAGTCGCGTGGGACCGGGGACAGGCCGGCGAACGAGGCTAGTCGGTCGGCGGTGCCAAAGGCCGTCATCTCACCGCCGGTGGCGGCGATGAACTCTGCGCCAAGCATGGCTCCCATGCCAGGCAGGCTGCGGATCACCGCGGCGTGCGGGTGTTCGTGAAACCGGGCCTCGACGAGTAGGTCGAGCTCGGCGATCTCCTCTTCGAGGGCCATCACCCCCTTGGCGAGGCGGGCCACTATCGAGGCGGCCAGTTTCTCACCGGGCAGCGCGGTGTGCTGGGCCTGGGCCGCCTCAACGGTGGTTTGAGCAAGGGCGGCGGCGCCCTTGACCTTGCGGTTCTTCAGCCAGGTCTCGATGCGCCTGGCTCCGCTGCGGCGGATGGCGGCCGGCGTCTGGTATCCGGTCAGCAGCAGGACCGGTCCCTTGTTGGTCAAGCTGAGGGACCGCTCCAATGCGGGGAAGATTTCAGAAGCCGTATCTCTATCGATCATGAGGTCGGTTCTGATCGAACGGGGTGCCTGGCCGAGTGATCTTGGCCGGGTGGATGCATGAAGGCAGGGCCTCCGGTGCAGCACGAGGGTTGTTGAGGCCAGCTCGAGTGCGGGGAGACCCTGTTGACGCAGTTGTACGCGGTTTCGTCCTTCGAGTTCAACTCGGCGTCGTCGGCGTGCGATTGTCTCGCGCACCGGTTCGGGAACGCGGCCGACCGCCCGGAGCGAGTGCGGCGGTATCCGTCGGACATGACGGACGCGGAGTGGGCGGTGGTGCGGGACGTGATGCCGGTTCCGGCGTGGCTGGAGGGCCGGGGAGGCCGGCCGGAGGGCTACTGCCACCGGCAGATGCTGGACCAATGCCACGAAGTTAAGGGCATGTTGGCGATGTCAAGGCATCGGGGAGGGTGATCTTGTAGGTGCTCGGTGCCGTGCGGATGAGCCGACCGTT
>NZ_JBIWLW010000087.1:0-8211 GCF_044766385.1 Streptomyces sp. NPDC102274
AGCCGAGCAACGCTGACATCACGGCGAGCGTGAGCAGTTCCGCGTCACTGAGCGTGGGCGTGATCCCGACCTTCGGACGCCATGGAGCCAGCCATAGCGAAGCCTTCAACTCGTCGTCGATCCGGGCATAGAGTGCTGTTGCGAGGGTGTCCACGTCGTTCGTCACACATCGACACTGGACGCCCTCGTGCCATGTCCGCAGGCCATCCCTTGGACTCACTCATCTAGTCACCGCCGGCCGCCACCGGTATGTCCGCCTCGCAACGCACCGGCACTGGACCGACGTCATAACAGGCGCACTCGACCGGCTCCAAGCCCTGCCGAATCCCGGCTGACCAGCACCTTCCCGTCCTCTCAAGGAGCATCACCCCACCAGAGCAGTGGATCCCGGCGCCCACCCGACGCGACATCCGGGCCACCGGCATTCCCACCACCAGCCCGCAACAGCAAAACGGCCCGTCGTATAACCCGGCTCTCACGCGACGTGAGACACGCGGCCCGCCGGGAGAAGGCCGGGGCAGCGGTAGGGCTACGGCATCCTGGAGGACGGCAGAGCAGATGGTCTCCGGCTGAGGGCCGAACCCGGCGGAACCGCCCACGTCGCCGACGGCTTGATCGCTCGAGTACGCGCACGCAGACGCCTCCGGAAATCGTCGGTGCGCATGGACGGAGAAGCGGAAATTCCATTCGGCCGAGGCGAAGGCCGTCCATCTACCGCGCTACTGTCCAAAGGAACCGCTTCGGTCATCCCGCGTCGGGGTTCTGCACACCAGGGCATCGAGGACGCGGCTGGCGACCTTCCGCCAGGACGACGCCGCTGCGGCTTGAAAGGCCTTGGCGCCCATCGATCGCGCGGTATCGGAGTCGCACAAAGTGAGCATGGCCTCGAGCAGCGCCGCAGGATCGTAGGGATCAACGACGATCGCGCCGTCGTTCAGAACCTCGGGCGCTCCACCCCTGATGGTTGCCACCACCGGCAAGCCGGACGAGGCCGCTTCGAGATAGGCGATGCCGGCCGCTTCGAACAGACTCGGCAGGACAAAACCCGTGGCCTTCGCGTACAGATGGTCCAGGAGAAGCTGTGCCGAGGCGTCCTCACGGGCAAGGAATCCGTGAGTGGTGACGCCAAGCATGTTTATCTGAGGGTGGTCACCCACCAGATCTAGCGACGCCTCAGGTCTTTGCTCACGCAGCATCTCAAACGCCTTCAGGACTGCGGCACCGTTTTTCCCCTTCCACTCGGATCCGACGAACAGGAATCTGGGTCTTGACCAATCACGGTCCTCGCCCGCCACAGCCGAACGCGGCCGATGGCCCATGCCCGTAACGACGATCTTTTCGGAAGGGATGCCGTATTCCTCCTCGAATGATATGGCAGCCCATCGAGTGGCCACACAACACACCGTGGCGACTTCGCTCGCCGCTCGTTGGCTTGCTGCCGAGCGAGCAAAGAGCTTAGGAGGAATGTTCGCCAGACTGGCATCCGAATAGGGGTCCCTGATCTGTTGCACCATCGTGGCGTCATCAAAGGTGATGACAGGTATCTCCTCGGGTAGCGCCGCGGGGAGGTCGTACAGTTCGGCGCCCATGGCCACGACAGCGTCCAGCGGGAGAGCCCGTGACAACTGGTTCGACAGTGCCCTCGTGTAGGCCCAACGGCTAATCCCCATGCGGGCAGCGACCTCGCCTCGCCTTCCCGTGCTCCTGGACAGCCCGGCAACCACCTCGCGCAGGCCACGGGGCACGACCGCGCCCACGGGCACCACGTCGCCCCCGCATTCCGAAAGACCGGCGGCGAGGCTGCTGGGTACCCCGGACCAGTTCGCAGGTGAAATCGCGTCAGGTGCTGGATAAAGAACTCCGATTCTCATACCGCTCCCCATTACTCTTGCTGGAATTCGACCCTTCAGTCCAAATTTAACCTTTTCGGCACAACACGGGCATGCTGAAAAATGCCCACGTCTCCCGATTTAGGCGCGTTCGCATCGTATCGATCTCACAGGTCATCGGAAAGCCCTTGCAGCGGCCTAACTAAAGCCGGCGAGCGTTGCGCCAGGCCGAGAGACGGCCTGCGGCCACTTGGTCGGCGGCGGGTTCCGTGCTGGCCCGGCCCGGCCAGGCATTCCCGTCCGTAAACGCGCAAGCCCCCTCTTTCGCCGACCGACAGGACTCTCCGTTTCGATGCACCCCGCGACACTCAGCTCGCCAATGCGGAAAGATCATGAAGGATTGACGCAACATTACCTACATGCATACCATCACCAACGGCCGTTACCCATGACGACATATTCGAAAATATGAGCCTCTCCAGCGCGGGGATATATCGAATGAGCAAAGCGAAAATGCTGGTCCGCACCGCCGCCGCGACTCAGGCGTACTCGAATATACACCGAGCACCCTCGATTTCCAAAAGGGAGCCGTGGACAGCTCCACGAAATAGGATGGCTAAACCTTCGAGCAAGCAACAATACATCATCCTGTCACCAACGATCAAGATCTGGCAAAAGTAACTCTAAGAACCAGAAAGCGGTGTCATTTGTGATACTCACAGGCCCCGAGATCATCAAATCCGCAGGCAGCGGAAAGCTCCGAATCTCACCCTTCAATCACGAACAGGTCAACCCGAACAGTTACAACGTCTGCCTTGGGGAGACCCTTTTGACTTACTCGTCCGATGTCATCGACGCCTATCACCCGAACCCCACGGAGACGACCAAGATAGACAATTCTGGACACGTCCTGCAACCGGACGAGCTTTACCTCGGCCACACAATGGAGGAAGTCGGATCAGATTTCTTCGTCCCTCTGCTGTTCGGCCGCTCCTCGGTCGGTAGGCTTGGTCTATTCGTAGAAATAACCGCCCCCATCGGAGATATTGGCTTTCACGGTCAGTGGACACTCATGCTCTCCCCAGTCAGGCCTCTCAGGGTTTATCCCGGCATGAAGATCGGACAGATCATGTTCTTCGACACGCTTGGCGACGTCGAGCCGTACACCGGAAAGTACCAGGGCGCTGTCGGTCCACAGGAATCACGCTACTGGCGAGACAAGCTCGAGGAGCAGCTGTGATTCTCACGCGATCAGAAATTACCCACGCGGTCGAAAGCGGTCACATAGCCATCCAACCTTTCGATCCGGGCCGGCTCTCACCGAACGCCTACGACTGGCGACTGGGCGAAACCATTCAGGTCTGTGATACCGATCTGGATGCCGCGCACTCGTCGGGGTTCGTCGAGCAAATCATTCCACCTACAGGAATGGTCCTACTGCCAGGCAATCTCTACCTCGGCGTCACCTATGAGCGGACCCAGTCTGAGCGATACGCTCAATTGATCAACGGGGACCGTACGGTGGGGACGCTGGGCATATGGGTTCACGTCTCAGCCCCTCTAGGCCACGTTGGTCATGCCATCAGATGGACTCTCGAAATACGAGTCGTCCGCCCAGTGCGCATCTATCCAAAAATGACTTTCGGTAAGATCATTTTTATCAAGGCCAAAGGGGAAATGGCGAGCTACCAGAACATGGGTCGTAAGTACACCAACAGCAGTGGGATCGAAAATTCACGCCTCTACGAGGAGATTACGTGACCATCGACACCGGAACCGGCATCCCGCACATTCTCACCGGAATTGATCTCCCTCACGATGGCCCGGGAGGAAGCGTAGAACTTCTTCGAGATCTCTACCTCAAGTCCGACTGCCCCCTGCCCGCCGACGTCTTCATGCTGTCCTCGGAAACAGAGGACGTCTCTGGATCGTCCGTGAAATCTCCCACCCTGCTCTCCGTTCCCGGGAAGGCGATATCGGGAGATAGCTTCTGGGCCTACGTCGACAGGCTGAGCATTGCGCTCAAGGAGCGTTTTTCCGCCTCCGACTACGATGTCCTTCATCTGCAGCATCTGACCTTCGGGGCGACGCCGGCACTGCAGCGCACCTTCCCTGAGCAGGCGAAGATCGCTTTCGTACACGGCACGGATCTGCTGTACGCCGCCGAAAATAAGACCCAGGCAAACGTGTTGCGAATGACTGTTGATACTTCGGACGCGATCGTTGTCCCCACATCGGCAATGGCCGATCATTTGCGGATGATAAGTCCCGTCGAATTAGACCGGATAGCACACATTCCTTGGGGGGTTCCCGACCACCTCCTGCGCCAGCACGGCATTCGGACTCAGCGTCATTCGTCCACTCTCCGCGTCCTTTATGCCGGGCGGCTGACAGCCGAGAAAACCACGTTGAGCATTTTCTCCGCCGTGGCTGAACTCGACGGAGTGGAACTCTCGATTGCAGCTCCCCCCACCGAGTATTCCAGGTTTGCCCAGCGAGGCCACCTCTCGGCCGTGCGATATCTCGGATGGCTGTCACGTAGGGGCCTTTGGCGCGAGTTCGCCAAGCACGATCTGCTAATAATCCCTTCGCTCAAACTCGAGGCGTTCGGGCTTGTCGCCATCGAGGCGCAGGCATGTGGCTTGCCGGTCATGTACCAGCCTGTGCCTGGCTTGAGCGAGGTCGTCGGTGATTCCGGGCTTGCGCTGGACTTCGGAGACGTCGAGGGACTATCCACTCAGCTCAAAAAGATCAGGGCTTCTCGGAGTCTTCTCGAAGAGATGAGCGCCGCAGGATTGGCCAACAGCAAGAGGTTCCCCCTATCGAAGACCGCCCTGGCGCTTAGCGATCTTTCTGTGCATATCATGCCCTGACCACGCGGATCAACGTGCCCGCTATATTCCACCTGCCCACGAATACGTTTTCGGGCAGCCTCGGCGACAGTGCATCAGCTGGAGTAATTAATGGGAAATAATTCGGCACAGGATGAATGCGTGTTTTGTGCTATCACCCAAGGAAGGCAGCCCGCTGCTGTCGTTTTCGAGGACGCCCTGACGATGGCCTTTCTCGACATCACCGCGGTGACGGACGGTCATACTCTCGTCATCCCGAAACGCCACGCGGCGACCCTCTGGGAAATAACGGCAGAGGACGCGGCTGCTGTGATGAAAACTGTTCACCGTATGGCACAGCGCGTCCGCGACGTTCTGGAACCGGACGGCCTGACTCTTTTCCAGGCGAACCGTGAGGCTGGCTGGCAGGACATATTTCATTTACACGTTCACCTCGTGCCGCGCACGACCGGCGACCACCTTTGTCGTCCGTGGACGGCCAACCCCGTAGACCTGAGTGAGCTCGCGGCCACTCAGAAGCGCCTCTCCTTGCTGCATGGGGCGCCGTAGCCTTCCCATGTCCCGGAGCCCGGCGGCAACGGCATCACCACCGGGCCACGGCCACGCGTTCAACTGCGGGTGCCGGGCAGTTGAACCGTTTCCATGAAACCTCTCCGCGAACGGGACACGCTCCACCGGTCATCGGGTGAGTCGGATCGTGGCTCGTAGGCCACGCCTCGACCACCGCTTCGAACGCCACCTCGCAATAGAAATGGAGAAGCGTCACGACTCGACCGCAGGTGGGCCGTCGCAGCGGTCACATCCCATGTAACCGTCAGCGTGCCGTTGACATATGAGCGAGCGGCCACGTGTGGACAGGAGCCGATCGCCTCGCCTATTGACCCGAAACTCCCGTGCTTGTGCGTTGAGCTGTGTCTGAGTGATCTGGTGAGGGATGTCGCGGCGTGAGATGCCCCCCCGGGTGTAGAACGGCTTCGCGTGCATCGCTTCTCGCTTCAGTCCCTGCCAAAAACGACCAGAGCATTGCCACAACTCGAGCCGATCCTGCCCATGCGCCTGCGGATGCCGTATCGGTCGCAGCCCGGTTGGAACACGGCCGAGGTGTAATGGGCGGATTCAAGTGGTCGTCGCAACACCTCGATCATGGAGGTGTCCGATGGGGCGACCGGCAGGGTGGACCACGGCGGTAACGGGACGTCCGGCGATGCGGTCGCCGGGCAGACCGCCTGTCCGCCGGGACGTGGAGCGCGCCTTCTGGAAGAAGATCGCCGAGGGGCTGACCAGCGAGGACGCGGCGATCGCCTGTGGCGTGTCGGGGCCGGTGGGAACCCGGTGATTCCGGGAACGTGGCGGGATGCCGTCGATCCAGCTCGGCCCAGTGTCGGACAGATATCTCTCCTTCGCAGAGCGCGAGGAGATCGCTCTGCTGAACGCCCAGGACACAGGGGTGAGGGAGATCGCCCGCAGGCTGGGCAGGCAGCCTTCGACGATCTCGCGGGAACTGCGGCGCAACGCCGCCACGCGCAACGGACAACTCGCCTACCGTGCCTCGACCGCGCATTGGAAGGCCGAACTGGCCGCGCGACGGCCGAAGCCGTCCAAGCTGTCCGGCAACGAGCGGCTACGCGAGTACGTCCAGGAACGCCTGGCCGGAGAGCTCCGCCACCCGGACGGCACCACGGTGCCGGGACCTGCGGCGCCGCGGTGGAAGGGACGGAACAAGCCGAGGCGTCAGGACCGCCGTTGGGCCACATCATGGAGCCCGCAGCAGATCTCCAACCGGCTGAGGGCCGACTTCCCCGATGATGAGTCCATGCGCATCTCGCACGAGGCGATCTACCAGGCTCTCTACATTCAGGGCCGCGGAGCGCTGAAACGTGAGCTCGTCGCCTGCCTGCGCACTGGTCGGGCACTGCGGGTGCCCCGGGCCCGCACCGCGGGCCGGGGGAAGAAGTTCGTCACCGAGGAGGTCTCGTGGAGCGCACCAGCCGGTTCGCGATGCTGCTGCACCTGCCGCCCATGCCCGGCCACGGCGGCACACGGGCCAAGAACGGGCCCGCCCTGGCCGGTCACGGAGCCGAAGCCGTACGCGATGCCCTCACAGAAGCGATCACCGGCCTGCCCGCCCAGCTCCGCAAGTCCCTGACCTGGGACCAGGGTTCGGAGATGGCGCAGCACGCCCAGCTCCGCATCGACACAGGTCTGGAAATCTACTTCGCCGACCCGCACAGTCCCTGGCAGCGCGGGACCAACGAGAACACCAACGGGCTGCTCCGGCAGTACTTCCCGAAGGGCACCGACCTCAGCAGGCATACCCGCGAGGACCTCTCTGCCGTCGCCGCCGCCCTCAACAGCAGACCCCGTAAGACCCTTGGCTGGAGAACGCCCTCCGAGACTCTCAACAGTCACCTACTATCGACACAAAATGGAAGTGTTGCGACGACTCCTTGAACCCAAGTTGCGACCCGCGGTCGCTGTGATGAATGAGACCGGAGCCCTTCTTGATCCTCCGTCTCCACAGCGCCATCTCCAGGGCGTCCAGCGGGAGTTCGGTCCGCATGTGCCCCGCTACCTGCCAGCCGACGATCACCGCGAATACACGTCCAGGACGAACTTATACATACGCCCACCCGGACCAGGTGCGCACATACGTCATGTCGGCCACCCACAGTTCGTCGGGCCGTGACGCGGTGAAGTCGCGGTCGACCAGGTCCGGCGGGCGCGGGGCCGTGGGCTCCGGGACCGTCGTGCGGCGGCGCCGCCCGCGGATGACGCCTTCGAGGCCGAGCTCGGCCATCAGCCGCTCGACGGTGCAGCGGGCCGCCTCGGCGCCCTTGCGCCTGAGGGCGCGGGTGATCCGGCGGGCTCCATAGGTGCCGCCCGACTCCGCGTGGATCTCCTCGATCAGCGGCATGAGCTGCTCGTCGCGGAGCCGGCGGGCTGACTTCGGCCGCTTCTTGCGGGCGAAGTACGTCGACGGCGACAGTTCGAGGACCCGGCAGACGGGATCGACCCCGAGGCCGTTCGCACGCAGGTGGTCGATCACCTGCTCGGCCTCGTCCGGGGACGGTCGATCTCCTGGGCAAAAAACACGCTGGCGGCTTTGAGGATCTCGTTCGCCCGCCTCAACTCCGCGACTTCCTTGCGGAGTTGCTTCAACTCGTCATGCTCGGCGGTGGTGAGCCGGTCGTTCCGTTCGCCGTGGTCGACCTCGGCCTGACGGACCCAGCCGCGCAGGGCCTCCTTGTGGATGCCGAGGTCCTTGGCGACGTGCGCGATAGGGCGGCCGGTGGTGCGGACCTCGCGGACCTCGCGGACCGCGCGCTCGCGGAGCTCGTCCGGGTATTTTCGGGGTGCTGGCATGGTGCTGGTGGTTCTCCTTCGCCAGGACCGTAACCCTGGCATCAGGGACTCCACAAATCTCAGTACAGCTCACCGCACCCCGGCGCCCAACTCCGTTTCACCGACGCCAACGGCATGCGCCTGACCTGCTTCGCCACCAACACTCCTGGCACCGCGATCGCCGGGCT
>NZ_JBIWLW010000088.1:0-8029 GCF_044766385.1 Streptomyces sp. NPDC102274
GGCTGGATGCGGGTGCTGATCTGCGGGGGCAGTGGCAGGGCTGGGTCGAGGGCATGCTGGAGCGGGCCGAGCGGGAGGGTCTGCTGGCGGGCGGGATGTCCTGTGAGAGGGTCGCGCCGACGATCGTGGCGGCCACGGTGGGCTTCGAGGTGCTCGGTTCCAGGGATCCGGAGTGGCTCTCCGGGCAGAGGATGGCCCGTTTCTGGGAGCTGATGCTGCCCCGGCTGGCGGCGGCCACGCCCTGACCGGGACCAGGCGCACGGCCCGGCCACACCCCTGACCGGCGCACGGCCCGGCCGTGCCCCTGGCCGGGGCCGGGTGGTGGCTCTGTCGGGGATCTTGGTGTTTTCCGGTGCGGCAGCGTGGTCGGCGGGCATGGTCGGGGCTGTTTCGAAGGCCGGTGCGGTTGTCGAGGTGTTTGTTGTCCGTTCGTCCGCGTTCCGGTGGGCGGGTCCTGTCTGTGACCTCGCGGGTCGCGCGGGCGGGCGACGCGGGCGGTAGGGCGGCGGTGTGGGTGAGAGACCGGCTGGACGGGCTGTGGCAGGACGAGGACTTCGGCGACTGGTACCGGCGGGACGGGCGCCCCGGCCTCTCACCCGCCCAGTTTGCCATCGTCTGAGTGCTGCAGTTCCTGCTCGGTCTGTCGGAGCGTCAGGCCGCCGAGGCGGTGCGCTGTCGTATTGACTTCGGGTGTGCGCCGGCCATGGAGCTGGACGATCCCGGTTTCCATCACGGCGTGCCGGCCGGCTTCCGTGAGTGCCTGGCCCAGGGCGTCCGTGCCGACCGCCTCCTCGGCCTCGCGCCGGTCCGTCTCAAGGACGCCGGGCTGGTGTGCGGACGCGGCACGCGGCGCAGCGGCACGCGGCGCACCGATTCCACTCACGTCCTGGCCGCGGTGTGCGACCTGATCCGGCTGGAGTTGATCAGCGAGGCGGTGCGCGCCGTGCTCGAAGTGACCGCAGGCACGGCCTCGCATCTGCTGGCAACGACGCCTTACGGCTGCCTGGGCATCTCCGGCAGCACGGGGCAGGCCGCGTGCTCGGTCCCCGGGGCCGGGCCCTGGAATGCGCCGGTTGCCGGTGGCGGCGTCCTCGTCCGCTGGCCGGACGTCGTCACCGCCGTCGCACCAGACCTCGCCGGCCACGTCCGGGCCGTGCGGTTCGACCCGGAGACGGGGCAATTGGGTGTCGTCCCCGCCGCACCCGCCTACGGTACAAAGCTGCGCCGGAGCACTCCGAAGGTGGTCGCCCACGCCAACCAGGCGGTCCCGGGTGCGGCAGTGACGACGGTCCATGTCCTCGCGCCCGGTTCCATGACTGCCTCGGCAGCGTCCGCTGCCGGCCCGGCACCAGCAGCCGGGGACGGGGCGGAGACCTCAGCGCTCACCGGCAAGAGGGCGTCCGAAGGCTATCGCCGCGTGCTCGCCGCACACCAAGCCGCCTTGTCCGCGCGTACTGCCGACCCGGAGGTCCCGACGGACACCGGCCGGCACAACGCGAGCCCCCGTATGCAGGAGCCCGGTGTTCGGTGACGGTCGGGCCGCGATCGAACGACTCCCGGAGCAAGGCGCGCTCTGCTTACACGTCCCACGCCCGGGCACTGCGGCGCCTGGCCGCTGAACGCGCGGGCCTGGTGTCCGGCCCGCGCCCGGGCCGGAGCATTCCGTATGACGCTTCTCCTGCACGGTTCAGAGATTCTCGCGACCGGCGGACCCTCCCCAACGGCGGAGGTCTGGGACAGGCCCAGGACCCGGTCCGTACCATCGAGGCCCAGGGCATGGTGGAACGGGGCTGCACCCCGAGTACTGAGTGCGGCCCCGACCCGTACGCGATGACTCAAGGCTTGTCGGCGATGAGCCGCGGGTGGTGCGATTTCAACCGGCCCGGATCGTCCTTCGGGTACCTCGCCGCCGGTTGCCTCGCACGGGCGGCTGCGGCGGAGGTCCGGAGGCGAACGGGGCGATGTTCTTCGAGCGGGCCGGAGGCGGCACCGCGCCGACCGGCTTGCTCGGGGGAAGCACCACCACTGTGGGGCCGGTCCATGTGGCCCGCACCCACTCGCCCCGCACATAACGGCGAAGCGCGGTCTTTGCCTCCTCCAGCTGGCCGCGGGTGTGCTCCAGTTGCGCGCGGGTGTATGTCAGCTCCTTGTCGGCCCGGGCCAGCTCGTGTTGTACCTCCCCCACTGCCGAACGCACCTCGCCCTTGCTGAAGGCATTCACGCGCTCCCAGGCGTCCTTCCACTCCTCCAGCCGGTTCTCCGGGACATTCCCGCAGTACCGGACGAAGTTCAGCAGCAGGTCCCTGGCGGGCATCCGTCCTTGCAGAACGGCGCCCACGGTGCTCTTCGGCAGCAGGCTCACCTTGTTCTCGACGTCGACGTACGCCATCTCTTCCAGTTCCCGCAGCGTGGGGCTGCCGTTCGCCCGGCACATATCCTTCATCGCGTGGACGAGCTGCCACGGCTCGGTAATGAACAGCGGCGGCAGCACCACAACGCGCGGTGCCCCGACAACGCGGGCGGCCTCGTGCCGGTCGGCACTGGTCCACAGCCGCCTCGCTTCGCGCTCATCACCCCCGCACACGCGCGTGAACGCCAATACGGTCTTCCACTTCGGCAGCGTCTCGCCCTGCGCCGCCCGGTACAGAGTCGAACGAGTGACCGACAGGCCCCTCTCGACGGCGGTCTGTGCCACCTGGCCCCAGCTCATCCCCGACCGCCGGCGCAGCGACTCAAGCCACCGCGCCAGCGTCTCAACGGGGTTGTGCTGTGCCAGGGCGCTGGATGCGCGCCCCATCGGCTCTCCCCTTACACCCGGTGGGGAGAGAAGACGGTGACCAGGCTGCGGACCAGTGCCTTACCCGTCAGCCCGCCGGCGACGACGGTCGTGACGACCGTTTCGATGGTCATCCCGAACGCCAGCAGCCCCGCGGTGATGAGCAGGACGACCACAACCACGACCACGGCCGGGGCCGGCAGCACCTGGCTGCCGGCCCCAGACGGGCCCTCGACACACGTGGCGTGCGCGGGCACGTTCCTCTTCAACTTGTCTGCCTCCTCGGCTTGTTGCCACTCGACACCGAGGCCCCCGAGCAACATCCGCCAGCCTGTGCAGGGCTGACGGATAGGGCGCCTCACCCTTACCTTCGAGCCCTTCAACGAACGCCGACAAGACCGCTCTCCCGCGCCGTTTCATCCTGTCCCAACTGCTATGGAATGAATTCCGAACATCGCCCCAGGCCACCGCTCCTCCCTCACCCGGGAGGAGTGAGGATCGGGTATCCCCGTGTCCCGCTTCTGCGGCCCGTCGAGCCTTGAAATCAAGGGCTGTCCCCTGCTGGTATGGGTCCACAACGTGCTGCGGGCGACGCTCCGGGGCCGTATGGCCCAGGCCATAACCGAAGCCTCGCGCGGCCGACGTGACCCGATGAAAAGGAGGCAGGCATGAGTACACCGATTCGCACGACGGGGGTGGGTTCGCCCGCCTCCAGCACCGCTACGAGCCCCTGGAACCTGGCCATTCGGACCCGTCCGCGACGCAGAGCGCCGACTTGAAGCTGTCCGGCAGCCATCCGGCCCAGACGCGGGCTTTTCTGATTCCACGTCACCGGGACACGGCTGCACTCCTCCGCCGAGTTTCACCACCCCCTATGCCCTCCGGCGGTGTCTGGGCAGGCGTATGCCGTATGCCCTCTCCGTGCGTGCGGATGCGGCCCGGTGGCTTCGTGCACTGGCCTTCCGGCGGGTATCCCGATCGGACCCGCGCTTCCCGACTCCGCGTCTTGGGGACAGTGCTGCCCTCGTCCGCCGACTCGCCGCGCCCTCGTGTGCCCTCGATACATTGGCGGAGACGGCCAGAGGTTTTCCTGATCTGCGGCTTCCCCGGCCGTTGCCACTCGACACAACAGGGGAAACCGGTCGTGCGCTGTTGCAGCGGCGGACGACCACGGGCGGGGCCCGCAGCGCCGGGCCCCGCCCGCTCAACACCCTCTCGGGCTTGAGGAACGGTAGTTCAGCGGCCGGGATAACGGCGGCCGGCTGCGCTGCCGCGGCTTCGGCGCGCGCCTTGGCAGTGGCGGCCTGCCAGGTGAGGACCTGCTCCCACTCGTGTTCGCGAACCGCCACCTTGTCGGTCACGTCCTGGTGCAGCTGGTGCTCGGTGACCGTACGGCGCTCGGTCTCGCAGGCCCCGGGCATCGCGGCGTCGACGGTGGCCGCGACCGCGCGACGCCGCATACGGCTTCTCGCCCCGCGGCTACCGTCACCAGGCCCACGGCAGGTTCGCCCTCAGATACGAGGCCATCAAAGTCAGTGCGGCCACTGGGGACCGTGATGTAGACGCATCGTCAAGGAGTGTGGACTCTCGGATATCGACGTTCTGCCCGACACCACGGCAATATCGCTCCCGTCACCACTACCTGCCCTTGGGAAGCGCCTGGGGGCCCGTGGCCCGACGGGAGAAAACATGAAGATGAAACGAGCACTGGTCGCTTTGGCGATGACGGTGGGAGCGGTGGGAGTACCACTGGCGACGGCCACGTCGGCGCAGGCCACACAGTCCGATTGTGTGAATTACCTGACCGGCAAGGTGATCATCGGGCCAAAGGTCCGGCACGCATGCAGTCACGCTGCGACTCTCGGCATCTATAACCCTGCTTGTTATCAGGACCTCCGGGACGCCGGAATGACGAACATCGGCGTGATCATTACCGCCTGTAACCGCGCGTAGGCGACCCGGTATCGGAAAGCTTCTCCATACCTGCCGTGAGGGTTCCGAACCGCGTCGGCGGTTCGGAACCCTCATACGTGCAGCTTGGGCTTTGGAAAGATCTTCTCGAACAACTCCTGCCGAATCGAAATCCCTCACCCGGGAGGCTTCTTCCATGGGGGTTACTCAGGTCCGATGAGATCAGCGTGACGCGCTCTCAGCTCTCTGTTAAGCCTCGCCGGGTCGCCTGACCGGCTGATCGCTTGAACAGCAGGACCAGGAGTACGAGCAGCGCCGGGCAGCCGCCGGGTGCAGCGAGCGGCAGCTACTACGAGCATGAGGCGGTGCCGCAGGCGGCCGGCGGCGACATGGTGTTCGTGAACCTCTTCCGCGCCCCGCCCGGGGAGCCGATGAGGTACCCCAGCACCTACGCCGTATAGATCTGGTCGGCACTCACCGGGTGCTCGCTACGGATACTCACACCGCCCCAACGAGCCCTTCATGCCCGTTACGGGGCTTGGGATCAGAACACGCACTAAGCCGCGGTCAGCCTGCATGCCGTGATGACATGGCTCTCTTTCACGCCGGTATCAGTCAGTATGCCTGGGCAGAGAAATCTTTCGATGCCGTTCCAGTCGCCATACGCGCATGCGTCGGCCCGTCGTTCCGTCAGCGTGTAGCCACGGTCCACCAGGTACGTCATGCAATCGGATGGCAGCGCTTGAGCAGCGGGAGCGACTGTCACGGCAGCACCGACCGCCAAGGCTAATGCGGATCCCGCAACCGCCAAGCGCTTCAGGACGGACACGTGGGCCTTCCCCGTGGTCGGGCTGTCGGGCAGGCTGTCAAAGACGCTCGATTGGGCATTCACAGTGAACTCCTCTGCGGTCGTTCGTGGCTTCAACCCCTTAAGACGGCTCACTGCGGCTCGCTGTGACATCCAACGAATGCGACGTACGCCTGCCCCGCCTGGACTGCTGACTCTGCCGGGGTGGTATACGGGCGCCTGTGCAGGCGTACCGTACGGGACAGGAAGGAGGCCACGACCATGGACGCCACCCTCAAAACGGTCATCGGCGGCGAGCTTGTCGAGCTGCCGGGCACCATCGCGGCTATCCGCGCCACCATGGACGCCGACCGGGCCGGCGACTTCGACCGCGAGATCGAGCACCTGCCCGCAGCCGATCTCCCGGCCGCCCTGGTGCGATCACTCTCCCGTGGAAGAGGGTGCTCTCGCCGCTGAGCCACAGGCGCTCTCACCGCCTGTGCGGCTGGAGAGAATTCCTGTACCAGCGCTGAAGTACGCCCCTTTGTCTTGCGGTGATAGATCCACCCACGGTGCTCTGCCCACAGCAAAGCGCGGTCCACCAAGATCAGGCAGACGCCGACTGTCACCACGATCACGGCGATTCTCATGCCGCTGGAACGCAGCGACCTCCTGCCGCGTTCCAGGCTCCAGCAGCCGGTATGGCAGTACGGCGAACGCAACTTCCGTGTAAGCCAGGACGTTTGAGAATGCCGTGGGCCATCGTTCTCAAGTGACGTGGCAACCCGGCAGGTCAGCAGCCCGCTGTCTGTCAGATGCGCTGTGACACGAGGCGGTTGGCTGGTCGGTGGGTGTGCTGGTTTTTCGGCGACGCCGGCGGCGGCGTGCCACGGCGGTGACATGCTGCTGGTTATGCATGAAGATCTGTGGGAGATGACAATACCGGGGGTGTGGGGACGTGTTGCGTGTGCCTGGGCGGTCACTTTCGCCGTGCTTCATTTTTACTGGGCGCTGGGCGGCAGTTGGGGCCTGAGTGTCTCGGCGGGGCCCCTGGCCGAGGAGCGCCCGGGATGGTTCGTGGTGATGGGCCTGTGGGGCGTGGGAATGCTGTGCCTGGTCGGCGCTGTACTGGGATGGCTTCTCGCCGGGGCGCGGCCTCGTGGCCTGGCAGGGCGGGCGGTCAAGGCCCTGGGCTGGTGTGTCTGCGGCCTGCTGCTGGTGCGCGGCGTCGCGGTCGAGGTGCTGCTGCTGACCGACACAGCGGGGCAGGAGATGGACGTAAGCCCGGAACAGCGGCTGTGGACGTTGGTGCTGTGGAATCCCTGGTTCCTGGTCGGCGGTCTCGTCTTCGGTCTGGCTGCACGGGAGTCCGGAAGCGCGGAGGGCCCGCGCAGCGGCGCCGCCTGACAGCCCGTCGGGGGACGCGGGCGGGATGTCCAGGATCGTGGCGTGAACGACGAACTGGACACCTGCCGATCGCGCTGTACGTGAAGTTCGATGACGAACTGGAGGTCAGCCGCCTGGCGTCGATGTTTCCGTATCTGCCGCAGCAATCCGGGTACAACAAGCGCCTCAAAGCGGCGCTGCCCCTGGTGAAGAGGGCGATACGGATGCCGGCAGGGACACGGACTTCTGGTTCGACGTCCACTGGATTGCCGGCTCCACGCCGGTGCCATGCGGTATGTCGCGCCCGACGGTGAAGCGGTCGGACCTTGGGCACGGACATCGACGAGTCGAGCGCAATGCCGGCCGTCCGTACGAAGTGACGGCGCTGCGCCCGCCGACCCGCGCGGAGAAGGACGAGGCAACCGGCGCGTTCAAGCGGGCGTTCAACGACGAGGCGCTCGTTTTACCGGCGACGCTCGGATCCGGGACATCACCCAGGGCCGGCCGCCCGTCTTCACGGACCGGCTGTTCACCGCGCGGGAGCAGGGCGCCACCGAGCAGCAGGCTGCCGGGGTGGAGTGGGGCGGGGCGAGGTCGCGTTCGCGTTCGAGGGTGGGGAAGTAGTTCCAGCGGATGTCTCAGGGTGCGGGTTTGCAGACGCCGCATGCCGTCGCCCACCCGTGCTTCACGAAGGCTGCGGCCTCGGTGGCTCTGGCTGGGGTGAGGCGTCCCTCGGCGGTCCAGCAGCCGGCCCGGTGGAGGACCAGGGCGCGCTGGTCCGGGGTGTCGTGGCGCAGGGCCTGGAGCACCCATGCCGCCGTGTCGTCGGCGGGGGACCCGGGGCACGGCTGGGCCGCACCCCGGGTCGGCGCCCGGCGCGGATCCTGGCCCCGGTGCGGATTCCGGCCCCGGCCCGGCGCCCGGACCGGGGGCCGGGGGTTACGGATCGGGGGTCGGCGGGTGGGGTTGTGGGTGTGCCGCACGGGAACGGACCTTCCGTGCTGTTTCCTCTCCCGGGGTGGGTGCTTCCCCGGGGTGCTCGCGGCGAAGATGCACCCCCTTTTTGGTGTTATTCGTGCGGGTTGTGCTTCTGTGGGGTTTGTTGAAGGTCTGGTGGGGTTCTGGAGGCTCGGTGGGGGGTGGTTTGGGGTGGTGTGGGTGGCGTCTCG
>NZ_JBIWLW010000089.1:0-8027 GCF_044766385.1 Streptomyces sp. NPDC102274
CGCGGCTGGGGGAGCAGGGCCGCAGGACGAGCAGGCTCCGGGTCTCGCACGCGTTCCACTCGCCGCTGATGGACCCGATGCTGGACGAGTTCCGCGCGGTGGCCGCGGGCCTGTCGTTCGAGGCGCCGCGTATCCCGGTGGTGTCGAACCTGACCGGCGGCCTGGCGTCGGCCGAGGAGCTGTGCTCGGCCGCGTACTGGGTACGGCATGTCCACGAGGCTGTGCGCTTCGCGGACGGCGTACGCACGCTCGGCGAGCAGGGCGTGAGCACCTTTCTGGAGCTCGGTCCGGACGGCGTACTTTCCGCGATGGCCCAGGAGTCCGTACCGGACGGCGCCGTGACCGTACCCCTGCTCCGCAAGGACCGGGCGGGGGAGCCCGCCGTGCTCACCGCTCTCGCGCAGTTGTACGTACGGGGCGTTCCCGTGGACTGGTCGGCCGTGTTCGCCGGAACCGGCGCGTCGCGGGTGGATGTGCCCACGTACCCCTTCCAGCATCAATGGATCTGGCCGGCTGGCTCACAGGCCGGTGCCGCCGGTGATGTGCGAGCCGCCGGACTCGGCTCCGCCGAGCACCCGTTGCTGGGGGCTGCGGTCGAACTCGCCGAGGGCGAGGGCGCGTTGTTCACCGGGCGGCTGTCCGTCCAGTCACACCCCTGGCTCGCCGATCACGCCGTCATGGGCCGGATCCTGCTGCCCGGCACCGCCCTGCTCGAGCTGGCGTTCCGCGCCGGTGACGAGGTCGGCTGCGACCGGGTCGAGGAGCTGACGCTCGCGGCGCCGCTGGTGCTGCCGGCGGGCGGCGCGGTCCAGGTACAGGTGCGCGTCGGGGGCGCGGACGACGCGGACCGGCGCTCGATCACGGTGCACTCCCGGCTCGACGGCGCCGACGAGCGATCGTGGACACAGCACGCCATGGGTGTGCTGACGGCCGGAGACAGGGCCCCGGCCGACAGCTTCGACGCGACGGTGTGGCCGCCGGAGGGCGCCGAGGCGCTGGAAGCGGAGGGCTGCTACGAGCGGTTCGCCGAGCTCGGGTTCGTGTACGGCCCGGTGTTCCAGGGCCTGCGCGCCGCCTGGCGGCGCGACGGTGAGATCTTCGCCGAGGTGAGCCTTTCGGAGAGCGCGGAGAGCGACGCGGCCGCGTTCGGTCTGCACCCCGCGCTGCTCGACTCCGCGCTGCACGCCTCGCTCCTCGCGGGCGACGGCGAGGAGGGCAACGGAGGACTGCCGTTCTCGTGGGAGGGCGCGTCGCTCTACGCCACGGGCGCCTCCGCGATAAGGGTCCGCATCGCCCCGGCTGCCGGCCGGGGTGCGGTGTCCATCGCGGTCGCCGACCTGTCCGGTGAGCCGGTCGCCTCGGTCGATTCGCTCCTCGTACGGGCCGTGTCGAGCGAGGAGCTGAGCGCAGACGCCGCGCTGGCCAGGGACGCGCTGTTCGGCCTCGACTGGGTGCCGGTGCCGGTGGCGTCCGATACGGGTACGGGTGTGCCTGAGGCGGTCGCCCTGGTGGGGCCCGACGCGTTCGGGCTCGTCGACGGACTGACGGCCTCCGGGTCACGCGTCGAGGCATACGCCGATCTGGCGTCGCTGGCGGCGGGGGAGTCCCCAGTGCCGGACGTGGTGCTGGTCGCCGTGTCCGGGGACCGGGGCGGGGTGGCGGAGTCCGCCCACGCGCTGACCACCGACGTACTGGCGCTCGCGCAGGGCTGGCCGGCCGAGGAGCGGTTCGCCGGCTCGCGGCTGGTGTTCGTCACCAGGGGCGCGATGGCAGCCGGTGACGAGGAGGCCACGGATGTCGCGGCGGCCTCGGTGTGGGGACTGGTGCGCTCCGCGCAGACGGAGAACCCCGGCTGCTTCGGCCTGGTGGACCTCGGCCTCACGGACGACGGCGCCGCGTCGCTCGCGCGGTCCCTCACCACGGACGAGCCCCAGGTGGTGATCCGTGACGGCGCGATCCTGGCGGGCCGGCTCGCACGGCTGGCGTCGGGCACGGGGCTGGTGCCGCCGGCCGGGGTGCCCTGGCGGCTCGACAGCGAGACGCGAGGAAGCCTGGACGGGCTGTCCCTGGCCGCGTTCCCCGAGGTTCTCGCTCCGCTGACCGGCAGCGAGGTCCGTATCGACGTACGGGCCGCCGGTGTCAACTTCCGCGATGTCCTCAAGGCCCTCGACATGTACCCCGGCGACGCCGGACGCATGGGGCGCGAGGCCGCGGGCGTGGTGACCGAAGTGGGTCCCGAGGTGACCGGGCTGCGGCCCGGCGACCCGGTCACCGGCCTGGTGTCCGGCGGCTTCGGCTCGCTGGTGGTCGGCGACGCCCGGCTGCTCACCCGGCTGCCCGACGGCTGGTCGTGGGAGACGGCGGCGTCGATGCCGCTCGTCTTCCTGACCGCGTACTACGCGCTGGTGGAGCTGGGTGGGCTGCGGCGCGGTGAGAAGGTGCTGATCCATGCCGGTGCGGGTGGTGTGGGGATGGCGGCGATTCAGGTGGCGAATCATCTGGGCGCCGAGGTGTTCGCGACGGCGAGTGAGGGTAAGTGGGATGTTCTGCGGTCGCTGGGGGTGGCCGGGGATCACCTCGCCTCGTCGCGGACGACGGACTTCGAGGCGGCGTTCGCGGGGGTCACGGGCGGCCGGGGGGTCGATGTCGTACTGAACTCGCTGGCCGGTGAGTTCGTGGACGCGTCACTGCGTTTGGTCGGTCCTGGCGGCCGGTTCCTGGAGATGGGCAAGACCGATATCCGGGAAGCCGCCGATCTGCCGGACGGTGTGGACTACCAGGCCTTCGACCTCGGCTGGGTGGATCCGGACGGTATCCAGCGCATGCTGGTCGCCGTCATGGACCTGTTCGAGCAGGGCGCGCTGGAGCCGCTGCCGGTGCGGTCGTGGGACGTACGGCAGGCGCGCGACGCGTTCCGCTTCATGAGCATGGCCAAGCACATCGGCAAGATCGTGCTCACCCTGCCCCGGGCCTGGGACGCCGAGGGTACGGTCCTGATCACCGGTGGTACGGGCGGTCTCGGCGGCGTGCTGGCACGGCACTTGGTGGCCGAGCGCGGCGTACGGCACCTGGTGCTCACCAGCCGGCGTGGGCTCTCCGCCGAGGGAGCCACGGAACTCGTCGCCGAACTGACGGCACAGGGCGCCGCGGTGTCCGTCGAGGCGTGCGATGTCGCGGACCGCGACGCCCTGGCGGGACTGCTGGACGCGGTCCCGGCCGAGCATCCGCTGACGGCGGTCGTCCACACGGCGGGTGTGCTGGACGACGGCATCATCGGTTCCCTGACCCCGGAGCGACTGGCCCGGGTGCTGCGGCCGAAGGTCGACGCCGCCTGGCATCTGCACGAGCTGACGCGGGACCTCGATCTGGCCGCGTTCGTGGTCTTCTCCTCGGTCTCCGGTGTGATCGGTGGCGCCGGGCAGGCCAACTACGCGGCGGGCAACGCCTTCCTCGACGCGCTGGCCGCACACCGTCGGACGACGGGCCTGCCGGGAGTCTCACTGGCGTGGGGTGCCTGGAACCAGGGCGCGGGCATGACGAGCGGCCTCGGCGAGGCCGATCTGCGCCGGGCCGCCGAGGCCGGCATGCCCCTGCTCTCGGTCGACCAGGGCGTGTCGCTGTTCGACGCCGCGCTGGCCACCGGCCAGGCCGCGGTGGCACCCGTACGGCTGGACCTGTCGGTGCTGCGTACGCGGGGCGCCGTCCCGCCGCTGCTGCGGGGGCTGATCCGTACAACCGCCCGGCGTACGGCGGTCACGGGATCCGGAGCGGGCACGGACGCCGGGCTCGCCGAGCGTCTCAGCAGGCTGGAGCGCGCCGAACGGCACGAGACGCTGCTCACGCTCGTACGCGGCCAGGCGGCGCTGGTGCTCGGCCACGCGAGCGGCGACGGGGTCGACCCGGCGCGCGCCTTCCGTGACCTGGGCTTCGACTCGCTGACGGCGGTGGAACTGCGCAACCGGCTCAACACGGCGACCGGGCTGCGGCTGCCCGCCACGATGGTCTTCGACTACCCGACGGTCGAGACACTGGCCGCGCATCTGCTCGAAGAACTGGTCGGCCCTCAGACGGACATGGACACGGACGCGGCGGCACCGGAACTCTCCCGTGCCGTGCTCGACGACGATCCGGTCGTGATCGTCGGGATGAGCTGCCGCTTCCCCGGCGACATCGGATCGCCGGAGGATCTGTGGCGGGTGGTCACCGAGGGCGTCGACGTGGTCTCCGACTTCCCGGCGAATCGTGGCTGGGACGTCGACGCGCTCTACAACCCCGACCCGGAGCACATGGGCACCTCGTACACGCGGCGGGGCGGATTCCTGCACGACGCGGGCGAGTTCGACCCGGGGTTCTTCGGGATGTCGCCGCGCGAGGCGATGGCGACGGACTCGCAGCAGCGGCTGTTGCTGGAGACCTCCTGGGAGGCGATCGAGCGGGCAGGCATCGACCCGGTGTCCCTGCGCGACAGCCAGACCGGTGTGTTCGCCGGTGTGATGTACGGCGGTTACAACACCACCCTGAGCGGCAAGGAGTTCGAAGGCTTCCAGGGCCAGGGCAGCGCGCTGAGCGTGGCCTCCGGCCGGGTCTCGTACACCTTCGGCTTCGAGGGGCCGGCCGTCACGGTGGACACGGCGTGCTCGTCGTCGCTGGTGGCGATGCATCTGGCCGCGCAGGCGCTGCGGAGCGGTGAATGCTCGCTGGCGCTGGCCGGCGGCGTGACCGTGATGTCGATCCCCGACACCTTCGTGGAATTCTCCCGGCAGCGGGGCCTGGCCCCCGACGGCCGGTCCAAGCCGTTCTCCGAGTCGGCCGACGGCGTCGGCTGGTCCGAGGGCATCGGCATGCTCCTGCTGGAGCGGCAGTCGGACGCGCGGCGGAACGGCCACGAGATCCTGGCCGTGGTCCGCGGCTCGGCCGTCAACCAGGACGGTGCGTCCAACGGGTTGACGGCGCCGAACGGCCCGTCGCAGCAGCGTGTGATCCGTCAGGCGCTCGCCGGCGGCGGACTGTCGCCCGCCGAGGTGGACGTGGTGGAGGCGCACGGTACGGGGACGACGTTGGGCGACCCGATCGAGGCGCAGGCGCTGCTCGCCACGTACGGCCGCGACCGCGACCCGGCGCGTCCGCTGCTGCTCGGCTCGGTGAAATCGAACCTGGGGCACACCCAGGCCGCCGCCGGTGCCGCCGGTGTGATCAAGATGATCATGGCGATGCGGCATGGAGTGCTGCCGCGCACGCTGAATGTGACCGAGCCGTCCTCGCATGTCGACTGGTCGGCGGGCGCGGTGGAGCTGCTGACGGAGCCGGCGCGGTGGCCGGAGACCGATCGGGCGCGTCGGGCCGGTGTCTCGTCGTTCGGCATCAGCGGGACGAACGCCCACGTCATCCTGGAGCAGCCGGCGACGGTGATCCAGGGAACGGCGCTGACCGGGCCCGAGGCTTCCGAGGCTCCGGCGGTGGAGCCGGGTGTGGTGCAGGGTGTGGTGCCGTGGGTGCTCTCCGGCAAGACGCCGGAGGCACTGCGCGGCCAGGCGGGCCGGCTGCTCTCCTATATCCAGGCACGGCCCGAACTGCGGCCGGTGGACGTCGGGTTCTCGCTGGCGACGGGCCGGTCGAAGTTCGACCACCGAGCGGTGGTGTCGGCCGGCGAGCGCGCGGAGACGGTGCGCGCGCTGGCGGGCCTGGCGGTCGGCGAGCCGGACGCCCTGGCGGTGTCGGGAAGTGTCGTCGGTGGGAAGACGGCGGTGCTCTTCTCGGGTCAGGGTTCGCAGCGGTTGGGGATGGGCCGTGAGCTGTACGGCCGGTTCCCGGTGTTCGCGGAGGCGCTGGACTCGGTACTCGCCGTGCTGGATGTCGAGTTGGGGCGTTCGCTGGGTGAGGTGATGTGGGGCGAGGACGCGGATCTGCTGAATGAGACAGGGTTCACTCAGCCGGCGTTGTTCGCGGTGGAGGTGGCGCTGTTCCGGTTGGTGGAGTCGTGGGGTGTGCGGCCGGACTTCGTGGCCGGGCATTCGATCGGTGAGATCGCGGCGGCGCATGTGGCGGGGGTGTTCTCGCTGGCGGACGCCTGCGCGTTGGTGGTGGCCCGTGCTCGGCTGATGGGGGCGCTGCCGTCCGGTGGTGCGATGGTCGCGGTCCAGGCGACGGAGGGCGAGGTCCTTCCGCTGCTGTTCGAGCGGCCGGACCAGGTGTCGATCGCCGCGGTCAACGGCCCCTCGTCGGTGGTGATCTCCGGCCACGAGGACGTGGTCCTGGAGGTCGCGGCACGCCTGGAGGAGCAGGGCCGGAAGGCCACCTGGCTGCGGGTGTCGCACGCCTTCCACTCGCCGTTGATGGACCCGATGCTGGACGAGTTCCGCGCGGTGGTGGAGCGGCTGTCGTTCGAGGCGCCGCGTATCGCGGTGGTGTCGAATCTGACGGGCGGTGCGGCGACGGCGGAGGAGCTGTGCTCGGTCGCGTACTGGGTACGGCATGTCCGGGAGGCCGTGCGCTTCGCGGATGGTGTGCGGACGCTGGCCGAGCAGGGCGTGAGCACGTTCCTGGAGCTGGGCCCGGACGGCGTACTTTCCGCGATGGCGCGGGAGTCGGTACCGGACGAGGCCCTCACGGTGCCCGTCCTCCGTAAGAATCGCGCCGAGGAGCTGTCGGCCGTCACCGCACTGGCCCAGCTGCATGTGCGTGGTGTCGTCGTGGATTGGGCCGGGTTCTTCGCCGGTACGGGGGCGTCGCGGGTGGATGTGCCCACGTACGCCTTCGAACATCAGACGTTCTGGCCCGGCGGGATGCGCGGTGGCGCCGACGCGGCGGCGGTCGGGCTTGCGTCGGCGGGGCATCCGCTGCTCAACGGTGTGGTGGAGCTGGCCGAGGGCGAGGGCGTGCTGTTCACCGGCCGGCTCTCCGCGCGGACGCACCGGTGGCTGGCTGATCACGCGGTGATGGGCCGGATTCTGGTACCGGGCACGGCGCTGCTTGAGTTGGCGATCCGTGCCGGTGACGAGGTCGGCTGCGACCGGGTCGAGGAGCTGACGCTCGCGGCGCCGCTGGTGCTCCCGGAGCGGGGCGCGGTGCGGACGCAGGTGCGGGTGGGCGTAGCGGATGAGTCGGGCCGGCGCACGGTCGCGATTCACTCGCGTCCCGAGGGCGAGGTGGAATTGCCGTGGACGCACCATGCGACGGGTGTGCTGGCGGTAGGCGCTGGAACCGGGGCAGTCGTTGAGTTCGACGCGTCGGTGTGGCCGCCGGTGGGTGCTGAGCCGGTGGATCTGGATGGTTTCTACGATGCTCGGGCTGCCGAGGGCTTCGCGTACGGTCCGGTCTTCCAGGGCCTGCGGGCCGCGTGGAGCCGGGATGGCGAGGTCTTCGCCGAGGTGAGTCTGCCTGACGGCTTCGAGGGTGATGCGGAAGCGTTCGGTCTGCATCCCGCGTTGCTGGATGCCGGGCTTCATTCCGCTTGGTTCGTCGGCTCACCTGTCGATGGCGTTGATCGGGGGAGTGGTGGTGTCCCGTTCTCGTGGAGTGGGGTGTCGTTGCTGGCGTCGGGGGCTTCTTCGGTGCGGGTGAGGTTGACGCGTGGGGTTGATGGTGTGGTGTCGATCGCGGTGGCTGATGTGACGGGTGCGCCGGTCGCGTCGGTGGAGTCGTTGGCGATGCGGGCGCTGTCGGTGGAGGCTCTGGAGGATGAGGGTGCGCTGACGAGGGACGCGCTGTTCCGGCTGGACTGGATGCCGGTGGGTGACTCGTCGTCCATCAGCACCTCTCGGTCGATCGTCGTGGTCGGCCAGGACAGCCTGGGACTGGTGGAGGCGCTGCGTGCCGCGGGCGCTGAGGCCGAACTGAGCCTGGATACCTCCGCGATGGCCGCTGACGGGTCAGCGGTGCCGGGCGTGGTGTTGATTCCGGTGGTCGGGGAGCCTGGTGCCGACATGGCTGGTTCGGTGCGGGTGTTGACGCATCGGGTGCTTGGGCTGCTTCAGGCGCGGTTGGCGGAGGAGCGGTTCGCGGAGTCGCGGTTTGTCTTTGTGACGCGG
>NZ_JBIWLW010000090.1:0-7980 GCF_044766385.1 Streptomyces sp. NPDC102274
CAGCCTCGGACAGGTCAAAGCGGACGGCGCCCGCACCGCCCAGTTCAAACGCGTCTGCACCGACTGCCCCCTGCGCGGACGCCGCACCACCTCCACGACCGGGCGCACCCTCAACGTCCACCCCCAGCACGAACTGCTGGCCACCGCCCGGGCACAGGCCGCCACCGATCCCGCCTGGCAGGCGGAGTACCGCAGATGGCGGCCACCAGTCGAACGCGCCATCGCCTGGCTGGTCGCCAAAGGCAACCGCCGAGTCCCGCACCGCGGCGTCATCGCCAACAACATCTGGCTCCACCACCGCGCCGTCGCCCTCAACCTCCGCCGACTGATCAACCTCGGACTCACCCGGGCCAACGACAGCTGGCACCTCACCCCGGCCACCCCATAAACAAAAAAAGGGGCCGCCCGGCCCACGGCCGGACAGCCCCACGACAAGATCTTCAGCAGTCTTCCAGGCCGATCCTCCGCACATGACACGTTCGGATGAATGGTCGGTATGACTGCTGCTTTGGGGGCGGTTGTTCGCTTGGGTGGGGGTGTGCCGATATCTCGTTCGCGTCGTTCCCGGGTCCAGCGCCCCCGCATGTCGGTGGAGTTGGCGCCTGTGGTGGAGAGGCGTCTGGGCGCTCTGCCTGCCTCTGCCGAGTTTCTGCGCCGGCTGGACGTGGCGGGGATCATCGACGAGCTGTGCCCTGTCCGTGAGGTGGCTCATCTGACGCACGGGCAGGTCGTCGAGGCATTGGTCGCCAACCGGCTGTCCTCGCCGACCTCGATGGTGCGGGTGGAGGACTGGGCGCGGACGTGGGCTGTCGAGGAGGTCTTCGGCATCGAGCCGGACCTGCTCAACGACGACCGTATCGCCCGCGCTCTGGACGCGGTCGCCCCGCACCTGGAGGAGATCACCGGGTCGGTCGGCGCGCAGGCCATCGCGGAGTTCGGCATCGATACCGCTCAGATCCACTGGGACATGACGTCGATCTCCACGTTCGGCGCCTACCCGGACCAGGAAGAGGAGTACGCGCAGGTCAGATACGGTCACCCCAAGGACCGGCGGGTCGACCTGAAGCAGGTCCAGGCCGGACTGGCCGTCACCCGCGACGGCGGCATCCCGGTCTTCCACCGGGCCTACGACGGCGGCGCGGGCGAGGTCGCCCAGGTCGTCGGCGCGATGAAGGCCCTGCGGAAGATCGCCGACCGCAAGGACTTCCTCCTCGTCGCGGACTCCAAACTGGTGTCCTACCCCAACATCACCGCCCTGCTCGACGCACAGGTCGCCTTCGTCGCCCCGCTGCCCGCCGCACAGGTCAAGGCCGGCTTCTACGCCGCTTTGGACCTGGCGGCTGCCGAACCGGTCGACTACGTCAACGACCGTGACCGCGAGCGGGACACCCCCGCCGACCAGCGCGAGTCCTACCGGGTCCTGGAAGACGTCCACACCATGGCAGGACCGCGCAAGCGCGACCCGGTCCACCACCTGCGCCGGATCCTGGTCCACTCCACCGGCAACGCGGAGGGCCAGCGCAAAGCACGCGCCAAGCGTCTGGCCAGAGCCGCCGAGGATCTCGAGAAACTGCAGAACTCGGCCGGCGGCCGGTACTACACCAACGCCGAGAAGGTCCAGGCCCGGATCGGGGTGATCACCAAGTCCCGCCGGGTCGCCGGCTGCCTGCGCACCACCGTCACCGCCGGCCCCGACGGGAAACCCGCACTGGCCTGGCACTTCGACCAGGACGTCCTGGCCGCCGAAGCCGCCGCCGACGGCTGGTACTCCCCGGTCACCGCTCTGACTCCGCAACAGGCCGACGCGGCCGAGGTCTTCCGGCGCTACAAAGGCCAGGGAGTGGTCGAACGCCGCTACGGCGAGTTCAAAGGCCCCCTGGCCGTCGCGCCGCTGTTCCTGGATCACAACCGCCGCATCACGGCCCTGCTCACCGTGATCTGCCTGGCCCTGCTGGTCTACTGCCTGATCGAACGCCAAGTCCGCCAGGCCCTGGGCCCCGAGCAGACCATGGCCGGCCTCTACCCCGACAACCGCAAAGTCCGACCCACCGGCCGCATGATCCTCTACCACCTCGACGGCCTCATGCTCCGCCCCGGCACCGCCACCGACCCACCCGTCATCCTCGTCAGCCGAGGAGTCCAATCACACCTGCTCGAACTCCTCGGCATCGACGAAACCCGGCCCCGCTGGCTGGAGACCTAAAACCCCATGTGCGAAGTCACCGACTAGTACTCCAGTTGCAGTTCTCCATTTGCCCTGGTGAGGTGGCTCTTCCGGAGTTTAGTTGACTGACGTCCCGTCAGGGTGTCGGTGGTTCGTTACTCACCTGATTGAGGTGCGTGCGGCGGTGGTAGTGGCAGTGGCGGGCGATGGCCTGGTGGCGGCGGCGCCAGTTTGACCAGTGGAGACGATGCCTGGGTGACTGGCGCCGGGCTGTGGGGGGATGGGCAAGGTCCAGGAGCCGTCGGATTTCTGCCACGGTGAGGGGAGCGAGGCTGCTCGAACCGTTTCTTCGCCCCCCTTTTCGAGGGCCTGGGCTGTCATCGCCGCGAGGAAGGCGTGCGCGAGCATGGCCAGGGTGATGTGCCGGTACCAGCCGACGTAGCGGCGGACTTCGTACTGGTCCAGGCCGCATTCGTTCTTCGCTGCCTGGAAGCACTCCTCGATGGCCCATCGGGAGCCGGCCACCCGGACCAGCTGGGAGACGGTGGTGTCCGCCGGGGCGAACGCGAGGTAGTACGCGATCTCCTCGGGACGCGCCAGGCTGCGGCGGGCCAGCACCCAGCGGTCGTGGGTGGGATCGGAACCGTCGATGGTGGGCAGCTTGGCCGCGGCCCAGTCGTAGACCCGCGGCCCCTTCGCACCGTTGCCGCAAGAGATCCGCTCCCATGCCTCGGCCGGGGCACCGGTCAGGACATGGTCGATGCGCCAGCTGCCCGCTGGTGACTTGACCTGCTGGGACTTGGGCACCGCCAGGACGTAGCCCACGCCGGCCTCCTCCAGCATCCGCCGGAAGTGCCACTCCTGGCCGTAGGCCGCATCCGCGGTCACCCAGGCGATCGGCAGGGCGGAGTCCAGCGCCCGCCGGACCATGGCGCGTGCAAGTTCCGGCTTGGTCGCGAAGGACTTGTCCTCCGGGATCCGGGCGGCGCGGCACCGGTCCGGATCCTCGGTCCAGGACTTGGGCAGGTAGAGCTCGCGGTCCACCAAGGCCCTGCCCTTGGCGGAGGCGTAGGCGGCGAACACCCCGATCTGGCAGTTCTCGGTACGGCCGGCGGTGCCGGAATACTGCCGTTGCACCCCGGCGGAGACGGTGCCCTTCTTGAGGAAGCCGGTGTCGTCGACGATCAGCACACCGTCCGGCTGCCCGAGCCGCTCGGCTACGTAATCCTGCAGGTCGTCACGGATCTCATCCGGGTCCCACTGGCACCACGACAGCAGCCGCTGCAGCCCGTACGGAGTGGCGTGGCCCGCATGCTCGGCCAGCTGGTGAGGTCGGACCGGGGCGCCCTGTCGACGTTGCCGTCGGTGGGTTTCCCCGGCCCGCCTCCCGAACCGGACGTGCCCGATCTCCAGGCATCCGGCTCTCCACAAGTCCTCTCAGGCGACCGCTGTCATCATGTTCCCGCTGGGCCAGGGCGAGGGGATCTTGTTTCCGCGATACAAGTAGCGGTTGGTCCGCACCTTCGCGCACCTGAACAAGATCACCTCATCATCGGCGGGCCACCATCGGCCCGCACAGTAACGGCGGCGCAGACTCTTCCAGTTGGACCGGCGGTGCTTGCGTCGCAGCCACCCAAAAACCTGGCGCCAGGTGAAGGCCGACAGGTATTGGAAGGTCGCGGACGACACCCCGTGCCGGAAGTACGCCGTCCAGCCCCGCAGCACCGGATTGAGCTGGTGCAGCACGACTGCCAGCGGCAGGTTCGTGTCCTGTCGACACAGCGTCTTGACCTTCTCCTTGACGGCCTGGAGGGCCTTCTTGGAGGGATAGAGGTAGACGTAGTGCTTCTGGGTTCCTCGTTTGCGGTGGCGCTGGAGGCGCCACCCGAGGAAGTCCAGCCCCTCGTCAATATGGGTGATCGCCGTCTTCTCCACCGACAGTCGCAGACCCATCGGGGCGAGCACTTCCGCCACCTGGGCGCGTATGTCCTCGGCCTGTTCGCGGGTCCCGGTCACGGCGATCAGAAGGAGAGTCGGCGGCGGGAATCGCACCCGCCGCCGCTCGCAGAACCGTGCGGGAGCCTCTCAGCTCACACGGCTCCCATTGCCCAGCCATCAGGCTTGAGGCCGAACCGCCAATGGGCGAACATGTTGGGATACCGGCGGGCCGTGCCCGCCAGCAGTTCTCCCGCTCGCTTCTCCCGGCGGCGTAGTCGTTTGTACTTCTGGCAAGCCCAGCCCACCAACATCCTGTTAATGCGCCGGAGGAGGGGATACAACATGGACTTGTAGAAGCGCCCGTAATAGTTGATCCATCCCTGCACGACACTGTTGAACATCCGCGCAAGGTCCATCAGCGACTTGTCACTACGTTGGGCGATACGCCAGGAACGCATTACCTTGCCCATCGCCTTGATCGCCTCCTTGCTGACCGCGGGAAGGAAGCTCACAAAGTGCTTCCCGTACCGGTTCTTGGCCAGCCTGGGCCGGAACGTATACCCAAGAAACGTGAACGAGGTGTGTTCGTACGAGCCACGCCTGTCCGCGTCCTTGCAATAGACGATGCGCGTCTTGTCTGGGTGCAATTCCAGACCGACCTGCGCCAATCGCTGCGCGAGAGCATCCCGCACACGACGGGCCTGCCTCTCGCTGCCGCAGTGAATCACCGCATCATCGCAGTACCGCTCGAAGGTGACTTGCGGAAACTCCCGCACCAGCCACACATCGAACGCGTAATGCAGATACAGATTCGCCAGCACGGGAGAAATCGCCGACCCCTGGGGAGTCCCGCGTTCCCGTTGCTGCACCGATCCGTCCGCCTTCGCCAACGGCGCAACCAGCCACCGCTTGACGTAGAGCAGGACCCATTTCCCGTCCGCGTCGATATGCCGCTCGACTGCCTTGAGCATCAGCTCATGGTCCACGCTGTCGAAGAACGCCCGGATGTCGAGATCGACCACCCAGTCGCTCCGCCAACAGCGCTGCCGGCACTGCTCCACCGCGTCCAACGCCGACCGCCTGGGCCGGTAACCGTAGGAATCCGGGTGGAACACAGGCTCCACCCGCCGCTCCAGATACATCGCGGCCACCGTCTGGGCAATACGGTCAGAAACGGTAGGCACCCCGAGCACGCGGATACCCTTCCCGCCTGCTTTGGGAATCTCCACGGCCTTCACCGCCGGAGGAAAATACGAGCCGGACGACATACGATTCCACAGCTTGAACAGGTTCCTCGAAAGGTTCTGCTCGTACTCCTCGATCGTCACGCCATCCGCCCCGGGCGCACCCTTGTTGGCCTTGACCCGCTGAAACGCCTCCCACACCATCGACTTGGGAATGTCAAACGACTTGACCTTGGCCTGCGGCCTTGATCCGTTCACCTGGCTCCTCCCGGGAACTCCGGTTGACCACCAAACAAAATCAGGACAACCCGCCCCCTTCGCTCCACCCGTATTACCCGGGCTTCATCACTACTACGAGGCGGTCCGTCCCCCTGCCACGCATCGGTACTCTCCCCCTCGCAGTTTCAGCTACTTGGGGTTCTTCCTTAATACCAGCGGCCTTAAGCTGACCGCTGGCAGCATCGTGGCGAGGGGTTCCCACGTTCCGCACCAGCGCCAGAACCGAACTCGCGCCACCTTTATGCCGGGCACCACCTGGCCAGGAAAACAGGACCCCGCCAGATTCATCCCGGGGCAACAACTGGACCCCGGTTTCGGTAACCATTGCTACGCTTTCGACACTTCATCAGTGGTTCACTCGCGTTCGCCTTCTCGGCTCACACCTGACGCATCTTGTGCGCCTTTTCCGCAGTGCTCATCACCCCGGCTCATTCACCGGAGCAACCTGCGGGGGTTTGAGACCTCCCCCTGCGTGGGCGGTCCCGGAGGGCCTACCTCCATCACCGGTGCAGCATCACGTCGGAAGGTTCCGTCTACATCGAAACCTCCCGTTGTGTTCGTGGCGCACAGTCGTCCGCGTACCGGAAAATCCGGTAGTTGGCCAGCTTCTGCCGACGTCGCCGGGCCCGCTGACCTTGCGTGGAGTTCGGCCCGCCCGGACCCGCCGCGATGAACTCATCGAGGACGGACAGGGCGATGTTGGCCAGCAGCGGCGAGAGGATTCCACCCTGCGGAGTGCCGGTATCGGTGTCCTTGGACTGGCCGCCTTCGCTGAGGATGCCCGCCTTCAAGAACGCCTTCACCAGGTCAAGAACGTGCCGGTCCCCGACTCGGCGGCGCACCCGGTCCATCAGGGCCGTGTGGTCAATCGAGTCGAAGCACGCCTCGATGTCCCCCTCCACCATCCACTCATAGGAGTTCTTGGCGAAGTGGTGTGCCTCGGCGAGCGCGTCATGAGCCCGGCGCTTCGGGCGGAACCCGTAGGAACACGGGAGGAAATCCGCCTCGAAGATCGGCTCCAATACCAGCTTCAGGGACGCCTGGACCACCCGGTCCCGCACGGTCGGAATCCCCAACCGACGACGCTTGGCCGTCCCGGGCTTGGGGATCATCCGTTCACGCACAGGAAGCGGACGGAAAGTACGGTCCTTCAAGCCGGACCGCACCTCGCCGAGGAAATCCCCGACACCTTGCCCGTCCTCCACGGAGCGGGCGGTCTGCCCGTCCACTCCGGCCGAGCGAGCGCCCTTGTTCCTCCGCACCCGAGCCCACGCCACCAGCAAGAACGCGGGATCAGCAGCGAGATTGAACAGGTCATCAAACCGACGATCACGATCGTCGGTCGCCCAACAGTGCAGCTTGGTCTGCATCTCCAGTACCCGGCGTTCGGCCTTGAGCAGCGCGAACTCCAGTGCGTCGGTATTCACCAGCGGCCTCCCGGCATTGCAGCATCCTCCCTGCCGACTTGCTGGCCCCCTTCGCCATGCACGGAGCTTTCCTCCGCTCGGACTACTACGGGGCCTCCGCCCCACCTGCGGACCTCAGCCGGCAACGGGCCTGCCCTCCCTCTTTGGACCGGATGCCCAGGAGCGAGGGCGACCGCAGGTGGTTCCCACGTTCACCATGTGCCGATTGGCCAGGTCGGCGTCCCGCTACTACCCCGGCAGCATCACCACGCCTACGCCGCAGACCTTCAACGTGGCCTCCCCACCGGCAGTTGGAGACCGGCTTCGGAGTTGACCGCCCCTACCGAAGCGGACGGTCACGCACTGCACCCCGGGCCCATATCCGCCAGATTTGAGCCCGGTGACAAGACTTACGGGGCTTTACACGGGTTCCTCTTCGTACGCCTTCTGGCCTTGCTTGCCGAACCCGACGCGTCTGGCAGTGCCGCGCCGTCCCGGCGTTGTCAGGGCTGCTTTCCATCCTCACCGGCGTTCCCCGGCCCGGACTGCCCTCAGCTTCTACCCGGCCGCTGCGACGACCCGGCGGTAGAGGTCTTGCACCTCCACTCGGTCACACGGCGCCTCGTGGCGCACCCAGCTGTTCTTCCGGCCCACCGGCCCCAACAGGCCGCGCACGTAGTCCCGCATCCGCCGCCGCGGCTCGACGCGGCCGAACCGCTCGCCTACCCGGAACAGCAGCGACTCCAACTCGCCATGCCATAGACCTACTTCGACACCGCTCTCCGTCTCCATAACCGGTGTAACGCACCTCAATCAGGTGAGTAACGAACCACCGACACCCTGACGGGACGTCAGCCAACTAGACTCCGAAAGGGCCCCTTGACCAGGGCGTATGGAGAACTGCAACTGGAGTACTAGTGTTGCGTGTTTGAAGTAGCTTTACGTCTGTGGTTTCGGGACAATGGGGCTGTGTATCTGGCCGCTGCGTTGCAGTTCCGTGAGGGTGACC
>NZ_JBIWLW010000091.1:0-7822 GCF_044766385.1 Streptomyces sp. NPDC102274
CGGCTCCCGCCCACGGACTTCTTGCCGGTGGTCTTGAGCAGGTCGCCGGTGGTGTCCCACTTGCCGGTGGGCCACAGGTCGAAGTCGAGGTAGTCGAGGTTCTTGTCCTTGTCGGTGGCGGAGGCGGTGAAGGTGATCTCGCCGGCCCCCATCCGGACGTACGGTTCGGTGGTGGTGCATTTGGCGTCGGGCCCGAGGTCGAGCGAAGTGGGTGCGCCGGGGCGGCGGTTGTAGGTGAGTTCGAGGACGGGAGCGTTCTCGCCGTTGGCGGCGAATTTCTTCCAGGAGTACTGAGAACCCTCATTCACGGCGCGCATGCCGAAGGTAACGGTGTCCACGCCCTTGTCCGCCGCCTTCTGGGCGGCTTTCTTGACGTCGAAGACCTCGTACGCGTCGCGGCAGCCGGTCTTGTAACCGTGGGCGAAGCTTCTCGTGGAGATCTTGTTGCCGTTGTGGAGCTTGGGGGCGTTCTTCCAGTTGGTCTTGGCGCCGATCTCGCCCGTGAGGTGCACACTCATGGCACGGTCGCTGCAGGACCAGGAGTAGGTTTCCAGGACGCGCAGCTGGGCCTTGGTGATGACCGCGCCCTTCAGGGACTTGTCGAAGTCGATGTTGAAATATGACCGCGAGGTGCCCCAGGTGTCGGACTCGAAGCCGACCCTCGCCTCGTGCGTGCCGGCCTTGTTGAAGCCCTTGCCGTTGTAGAAGGTGGCATTGGGGTGGCGGTTGTAGACGGTGGTCCAGTTCTGGGTGTGCTTCTTGACCGAGGGGTCGATGAAGACGGGGAAGACGGTGGAGGGGTCGGACAGGAGGTCGGCGTCCGGGGTGATGACCCAGTTGCCGCCTGAGAGATCAGCATCGACGAGTGCGCCGTGGGAGTCGGGGGACGGGCCGTCGAGCCCCGGCAGGGACAGGGTGGCGGCGGATCCGGACTGGGAGGGTGCTGGGGTCGGCTCGGCTGGTGCCGATGGCAGTGGCGACTCGGGGACGGGCGGGACGGATTCGTCGCTGGCGGACGGCAGTACCTCGGCGTACGGGTCGCTCTGCTCGTCGGCCTCGATATCGGGATCGGCGCTTGGCGGGGCCGAGGGCGACTCGTCAGGAGTCGCGCTCTCCGAGGGCAGATCCTCGGGTGCGGTGGGCTGTGCGGTGGCGCCGACCTCGCCGTCGGTGACGGCCGGGGCGCCCGCGTTGTCCCACATTACCGGGGACGGGGACATCGCCACCTCGTCGCCATGTGTGTCCTCGGCGCTGACGATGTCGGACGCCGGGTCCAGGCGGAAGGTGAGGGTGGGCGAGGTCAGGCCGTAGGAGAGCTGGGCGACGCGGGGGTCGGAGGCGGCGGCGCGGTTCTTCACCACCAGGAGCTGTGCGAATCCGTCGTCGTCCGCGGTGAGCACCAGGTCGGCGCCGGGGATGATCTCGGGGTACAGCGCCCGGTTGGTGTCGATGATGGGCTGGGGGATCGGGCCGGGCCAGGTGAGCTGGATGTCATGGCCGTCGGAGTGCAGGGTGACCAGCGGACTGCCGACCTCGTCCGCGGCCTCGCTCTTGAGGAGTGAGACACGGCGCACTGTGGTACGCGACGCACGCTTCTCGCGCTGTCCGTTGTCTGTCGTCCCGGCGGAGAAGATCATGCCGGTATTGGTGGCTCTGGGTTCCCAGCCCCGGTCGGTGCGGTGCAGCGACCGGTCGATGGGTTTCCACTCTCCGTCCACCTTGGCGCGGATCGGCGAGACATGGATCTGGCGGGACATCAGACCGTCTGGCTGTGCCCAGGTGGTGGAGTTGGGTGTACGAAGCGACGTGGCCTCGACAGGCTCGCCGGTCTTCGCCGCCCGGGTGATGGCGTCGGATTCACTCACCGATGAAGTAGGCGTACGGTCACGTGGCTTGGCCCCGGGATCGGAGTCGGCGAGGCGAAGCCCCGCGTAGGTCAGTCCGGTCGCGGCGATCGCGGCCGCACAAACCATGGCAATGGTGCGCTGGCCCGGCAGGCGGTTCCGGCGTGGTGACATGAGTGAGACCCCTCCCCCTCGGCCCCGGCACACGGCGAATCGCCAACCGGAGAGACGAAGCCCGCCGCGCGGGCCTCAGCACGCGGGACGAGCGAGCAGATCATGACCCATGAGTAGCCGGCCGTCACCCTGCGGAAGGCCGGGCGGACTTGGGCGTGAGCTGACCTCAGCCGGGGGCGCCGTCGCTGACCACGTCCCGTCGACGGCCTTCCAGCGCCCGACAGAACGATAGAAAGCAGGCGAATCAACGCATCTCACTGGGGAGATTGAGCACTGAAGCGGCAATCCGAGAGCAAGATCCGATTGCACCTGACATGACGCCACCATCCCATTCATGCGTACACACGGCATTCCCTGGTTCGAGTACGCGCTTGCCCCCATAAGCGGCGTGACCATGATCACTTGATCACGATCTCTCTAGCCTTTCGCCACAAGTCCCCCACAGAATCAGCGCGTTCTTGCATGACGTCCCGTGCGGCCCCGCCCTGGTTCCGCGCCGAATGGTCCGGGGGGATCCTGGCGTGTCTCGTCTCTCTGAAACTCGCCGTCGACGGCGCCGTGTCCGCCACACCGTGGTGCCCACCCTGGGCCTCGCCCTCCTGGTGGCGCTGTTGCCCGCACAGGCACTGGCCATCCCGCCCGACCCCGGAAAGACCGGACGCGAGGAACTCGTCCTGGAGAAACTCGACCAGGACCAGCCCGTGGCGGGCAGGACCGTCAACAGGAACCTCGACAGTCTGCGGACGGAGACGCCGGAGGATCTCGGGCAGGCTCCTCCAGGCACGACCACCGTGCCGCTCGCGGACAGCGGTCTGCTCAACTTCGACACCACTACGAACCCGGCGTCCGCGCGTACGGGCAGCGCGGTGCGAGCGGCCACCACTCCGGTCGAGACCCTGCCGGTCAGTCTGGGCCAGGCTCCGGGGCAGGCGGCGCCGACCGGTACCTGGCAGGTCACCGTCGACGGACGGCCGGAGACCGTGGCGCAGGGCGTGGACGGTGCGGTGGTCACGGTGCAGGCTCCGTCCACCGGAGCGGTGCCCGTGTCGGTGCAGTTCGACTACAAGAAGTTCAAGAACCTCTACGGCGCCGACTGGGCCTCGCGTCTGCGCTTCGTTCAGTTCCCCCAGTGCTACCGGACCACGCCCGATCTTGAGGAATGCCAGGCGTACGAGGAACTGGAGACGGTCAACGACACCGGCACCTCGACGGTCACCGCGACGGTGGACCCGGCCGCGGACGGCACGGTCGCCCCCGCCTCCGCACCGGCCGCCAAGGACAGCAGATCAGCCGTCGTACAGGCCGGGTACAGCAGTCCGGCGGCGGCAGCGGCCGACGGGAGCACGGCCGTTCTCGGCGTCACCGACTCCGGTGAGGGCAGTGGCGGTTCGTTCAAGGCGACCCCGCTGGCGTCCAGCGGCAAATGGGCGGCCGGCGGATCTTCCGGCTCCTTCACCTGGTCCTACCCGCTGACCGTCCCCCCGGCACCGGCCGGCCCCTCCCCCAACATCTCCTTCGAGTACAACTCGCAGGAGGTGGATGGCAGGACCGCCGTCTCATCACCGCAGGCATCGTGGATCGGCGAGGGATGGAACTACGAGCCGGGCCATATCGAGCGGCGTTACCGCGCCTGCAAGGACGATGCCAAGGCCCTCACAGCGGGCACGCCCAACAACACCGCCAAGACGAACAAGACGTCCGATCTGTGCTGGGTGTCGTACAACGCGGTGATGTCGCTGAACGGCAGGACCACGGAGCTCGTCCGGGTGGGCTCCACGGACGTCTACCGCCCGCAGAATGACGACGGAACCCGTGTCGAGCTGAAGACCGGTGCCACCAACAACGACGACAACGGTGAGTACTGGGAGGTCACCACCTCCGACGGCACGAGGTACTTCTACGGTCTGAACGCCGTGGGCGGCGGCCACGCGAACACCAACTCGGTCTCCTCCGTCCCCGTCTACGGCAACCACCCCGAAGAGCCCTGCCATGCCGCCGCCTTCGCCGACTCCCGCTGCGGCGCGGGCAAACAGCAGGCGTGGCAGTGGGGCATGGACAAGGTGGTCGATGTCCATGGCAACGCGATGGTTGTCAACTGGAAGCAGGAGCGCAACTACTACGCGGTCAATAAGAAGTTCAAGTCGCCGGAGGGCTACGACCGGGCCGCCTATCCCGTGTCCATCGAGTACGGGATGCGTACCGCCGAGCTGACCAACCCCTCCGCCACCGTCGAGTTCGGCGTCAAGCAGCGCTGCCTGAAGGTGGGCACCGCCTGCGACGCGGGGAACTTCGCCAAGACCGACGACCCCGGTGCCTACCGCCCCTGGTGGGACACTCCCGGCAACCTCAACTGCACGTCCACCTCGAAACTCTGCCCTCCGTTCCCGTCTTTCTGGACCCAGTTGCGCCTGGACACGGTGACGACGAAGGCCGCACGCGCCGGACAGTCCGCACTGGGCAAGGTCGACACGTACACCCTTCACCAATCCTTCCCTGCCGACTGGTACGACACGTCACCCGGCTTGTGGCTCAACTCCCTGACACGCAGGGGCTTCGCTCCGGGCGACACCACCGGGATCCTCCAGTCCAAGGACGGCGTCAGCTTCGCCCACTACACGGTGGGTTCATCCTCGCCGCTCCGGGCGCGACTGAAGGACCGTCAGTTGCCCAACCTCGTGCCGTCGGGCCCGGGTGACAAGCGTCCCGGCTTCACCCGCCCGCGCATCGGAACCGTCGCCACCGAGAACGGCGGCGACATCGAGGTGGAGTACACCGGCGGCTGCTCCGCCGAACCCGCCACCGACAGGGGCAGGGACAACACCACCTGCTACCCGGTGCGCTGGTCCCCGGACGGTGAGGAGAAGACTCCGGCCAAGGCGTGGTTCAACAAGTACGTCGTCGCCTCGGTTGTCGAGTCCGACAAGGTCACCACGCACAGCAGTCCCGTCGTGACCTCGTACAAATACACCTCGCCTGCCTGGGACAAGAGCGACGACGAGTTCACCCGCCCATCGCTGCGAACCCACAGCGTATGGCGCGGCTATCGGCAGGTCGCCACCAGCAAGGGCAGCAAGTCCCTTTCCCAGCAGGGCGGTCCGACATCGGATTCGTACTCCGTCACGCGCTTCTTCCAGGGCACGGGCGGCGCGGTGAAGGACTCCGCGGGCACGGTGGAACTGGTCGCTGATGACGCGCCGCAGTTCGCCGGAATGGCGGCGGAGACTCTCACCTACGAGCACTCCGAGGGACGCCTCCTCAAGCGCGCCCTGACGTTCCCGAAGTCCAAGCAGACCGCGTCCCGCGCCCGCGAGGCCGAGGACGGCACAGACCTCGACCCGCTGCTCGCCCACCGCACCTGGGTGGCGCGCGCCGACGCCATCCAGACGATCGGCACCAGCGGCTGGCAGACAGTCCGCAGCGAGACCACGGTGGAAGACACCTACGGGCTGCCCACCCAGATCGAAATGTCGGTCGTCAAACCCAATGGCACCGGCGAGTCGGTCAGCAACCAGGTCTGCATGCGGACCGCATACATCCACAACACCACCGACTGGATCATCGGGAAGACCAAGGAAACCCGCTCCACCTCCACGCCCTGTTCCGGCTTCGACACCGCGGACCCGAAGACGCAACTGCTCAGCTCGGTACGGACCTCCTACGACGGCCAGGAGTGGGGCGCCGCCCCTATCAAGGGTCTGGAAACCTCGGTGGCGGACATCAACGGTGAGGGAACGTCCCACTCCGTGGTCACCACCAGCACCTACGATCCTCTGGGACGGATCAGAAAGGTCACCGCACCGCTGACGGGCACCTCCGAAACCGTCTACACACCCGGTGACAGCGGCGGACCCGTCACCTCGGTCAAGATCATCAACGCCAAGGGCCATAGCTCCACCACGGCCTACGATCCGGGCCGCGCCCTGCCCCTGACCGTCACCGACACCAACGGCCGGGTCACCCGCAGCGAATACGACGCGCTCGGACGCCTGGTCAAGGGCTGGTCCCCGTCCCGCTCCTCGGGCGGTAAGTCCCCGGACACCGAGATCTCCTACCAGACGGCCATCGCGACGGACGACGAGACCACACCGGCCGCTGTCACCGTCAAAAACCTGAAAGACGACGGAGGTTACGCCCGCCAGGTCACCCTCTACGACGGCCTGATGCGTGAGGTGCAGACCCAGAGCGAAGCCCATGGGGCCGGCCGGATCGTCACCGACACCAAGTACGACGACCACGGCCTGGTCCGGGAGCAGACCAGCGGCTACCTCGCCAAGGGCGACCCGGAAACCAAGCTCTTCGCCCGTATATCCGAGTCACTGGTACCGAGCAAGACCCGGACCCGGTACGACGGTCTGGAACGCCCGGTCGAGGCAGCGGTCTACCACGGCGCCGACTACAAATACTCCACCGACACGTCCTACGGCGACACCTCCGTCTACGTCGATCCCCCCGGCTCGACCGCCCCGGCCACCAGGAGCTACACCGACGCCCTGGGCCGGACCACCTCGGTCCGCCACTACACCACCCCCGAAGGCACGGGTACCTGGCGGACGACGAACTACACCTACGACGCGCGGGGCAACCGCACCAAGGTCACCGACCCGGCCGGCAACGCCTGGACCTACACCTACGACGTCCGCGGCCGCCTGACGGACTCCACCGACCCCGACACCGGCACGTCCTCGATCGGTTACGACGACGCCGACCGCAAGACCAGAACCACCGACGCACTCGGCAAAAGCGTCTACACCGACTACGACCAGCTGAGCCGCCCCACCGCCGTCCGCGAAGGCACGTCCACCGCCCCGCCGGTCAAGGAATTCACCTACGACAGCCTGTCCGGCGCGGTCGGCCTGCCCGTCGCCTCGATCCGTCACGACGCGTCCGGCGACTACATCAACCGGATCACCGGCTACGACACCGACTACCGGCCCACCGGCCGCGAAACGGTCATCCCCGCCCACGCGATGACCGCCGGACTGTCCGGCACCTACGCCTACTCCTACACCTACACCCCCACCGGAAAGCCGCTGTCGGTCACCCTCCCGGCGAAGGGCGGCCTGGCCCGCGAGAAGGTCGTCACCCGCTACGACACCGACGGCCTGCCGGAATCCACCTCGGGTGTCAACTGGTACACCTCCGACGTCACCTACTCCCCCTACGGCGAAGCACTGCGCACCGTCAGCGGGGCGCAGCCGTCACGGGTATGGACGACCAACTTCGTCGACCAGCACACCGGAAGCCTCCAGCGCTCCGTCACCGACCGCGAGACAGCGGGCACTCACCGGATCTCCGACAACTACTACTCCTACAACACCGCGGGCACCATCACCTCCAACGCCCGCAAGCTCACCGACGCCACCGGCGACACCTGGGACAACCAGTGCTTCACCTACGACGCACTGGGCGAACTGGTCCACGCCTGGACCTCAACCGTCATCCCCAACAACGCGGGAACCGGCTGCCGCTCCTCCAGCGGCAGCAGCTGGGGCTACCGCACCGACGGCGCCCCCTCCAGCGGCCCGGTGGCCGACGCCGCCGACACAGCCACGGACACCACCGCCCCCCACGCGGAACTGACCGCCTCACTGGCCGCCGCCGCTCCCAACGCCACGACGGTCTCAAGCGGCGCTACCGCCTACCGTCAGTCCTTCACCTTCGACTGGCTCGGCAACCGCGCCACCCTCACCGAACACAACACAGCCGACGCCGCCAAGAACGTCACGTACGCGTACGGATACGGCCGCCAGGTCACCGGCAAGGGCCTTACACAACCGCACACCCTCTCCACGATCAGCTCCACC
>NZ_JBIWLW010000092.1:0-7643 GCF_044766385.1 Streptomyces sp. NPDC102274
GTGCACCCGGATTAAGTCTGCTATGTGCGGATAATCCAGGTGATCCACACTCCTGGGGGTCAAGGGGTCGCAGGTTCAAATCCTGTCGTCCCGACTTTACGAAGTCGCAGGTCACGGGCTGCTTCAGAGGACATCTGAAGCAGCCCCTTGATCATTCTTGGGGACCACTTGGGGACCAGCGCACTTGACGGGGCTGTGGCGCACCTTGACCCGGTCAAGGTGCGCCATGCGACCCACCAACGTGCGCACTTTCCGCGTCCGACCAATGACCATGGCGGCGGCAGTGCGTGGATCGTGATCTTGTCACCCTGAGGGTGGTTAGTCGTCCTGGGTGATCAGGGATACGCGCAGGTCGGAGAGCGTTCGGGTCTTGCCGTCCACCGTCAACGACCAAAAGGCCCACCCGTCCACCCGGTCGTCGCCGGTCGCCATCCGTGCCGCGGACGTAGGCGTGTCCAAGGTCTGCTGGAAGCAGATGATCTTACCGTCCGCCTGCAGGGTCGCCCTGACCGGACCGTGCTTCCCCCGGCCCGTCAACGTGATCCCGCCTGCGGAGAACGCCTGAGGGGGCAGGACGGCCACCAAGGTCCGCAGGTCAACATGGTGGCTCGCTGCTTCTGCCGCCGGGAGCTCGGTTCCGCCGCTCGTGCCTTCAGCGACATCGCCCCTGCCCCTCCTCCAAGGGGCGTGTCGTTTGCCGAGCGGTGGTGGGCGAGGAGGGCCAAGCGTTCGGCCGCTGCGGCTGCCGCGCTCCACTCGGCAGTTGTCCGAGTCAGGCTGTCGATTTCGGAACGGGCGTACAGCGCCACAATGGCGTCGTCTCAGCGGACGAGGTACAGCTGGACGAGTCCTGCCACCCTCTCGATCAACTCCGACCTGCTATCGACGAGCCGGTCGGAGTTGAGCGCGAGTATGCGTATGGTCTCTTCCACTCGGCAGAGGTCCCGGGCCACCTCGCTGTCGGTATACGGCCTTTCGGGTCTACGTCGGGCGTAGCCCTGCCTATCGAATCCCGCGAGTTCGGCGTCCTCAGCCACCACGGGATCAAGGAGCACCGGCAATTCGCCGCCCAGGCTCTCGAACTCCGACGCGCGTTGTCCGAGCAGGGGGAAACGGGCCCCCTTGCCCGGTCCGGCGCTCTGGTTGCCGTAGCGGGCGCCGCCGCTGTTGCAGTAGTGGCAGGCGAGACGGTAGTTGGCGGGGGCGTAGGCGAGCCACCAGTACCCGCGGTGCTTGGCCTCGCCGTCGACTGCGGACGCAGATCGCATCCTCCCGCCACAACTCGCGGAAGGTGAGCTCCTTGTCCGCGTCCTTCGCGTCCTCCTGGAGCTTCTCGATTTCCTTGGCGGCCCGGTCCGCCCACTTCTGCGGCGTGGTGAGTCCGGTGTTGTCCACGTGGCGCACCGGTATCAGACCCCCTGAGAGAAGTGCTCGCCGAAGAGCACGCGTGCGGTCGCTTCGAGCTCCTCGCCCGTCACAGTCCCATTCCGGGCCTGTTCGATGAGTTCCGTGCGTCGCCGGTGCAGTTCCGCCAGAAGGAGGAGAGCACCGCATCACGACGCCCAGTGGTGAAGCCCAGTCCGTCGAGCCGGTCGGTCACCTCCTGGAGTTCCCGGCGGGCCTCGGGGCCGTCGCCGGCCACTGGAATGAGGCGGTACTGGGTGTCGATCAGGTCCTGGGTGTGTTCGTCGAGTTGGCTCTGAAGGCGGAATAGGTCCGAGGTGAGCAGCCCGCCGGCGCCCTGGCCGCGTGGGGCGGTGTCCGGGACCAGGCCAGACACACCTCACCCGCTATCACGCACCAACTCGTAACTGCCGGCTATTCTTGCGGCCCACCGGCCCCGGCAGACCCCGCACATAGTCCCGCATCCGCCGCCGTGGCTCGACGCGCCCGAAGTGCCCAGCCAATCGCAGAAGCAACGACTACAGCTCAGTGGCGCACAGCCCTGTGTCGACATCATTCTCCATGGCAGACCCAACGCGCCCCAATCGGTGGGCAACGAACCTCACTTCCGACGGAACGTCAGTCAGATACACGCCAAACAATGGCTTCTGACCAGCGAAGATAGAGAAAGGAGATTGGAGTACGAGCCCCGGACTAACAGTGGTAAGTAGCGAAGAGAGAGCTCATCGTTGCGAGACCCAAGAAAGCAGGGTCTTCAGGACATCTTCAAGATCTCTATCTGATGTGATCTCGCGATGCTCCACGTGAATCTCACCTGACGGCACATCCGCGAGCTGCAATTGGGCCTCCCCGGTGTCCCAGACAATGAACTGGCTGAGCCGATCCGAAGAATCAACCGCCAGGGAGATGCCTGTCTTGGAACGTCCCTGATCTGGTGGATCTACGTCTAGCGTCAAGCCATGAGAAATCAATGATTCGCGCTGGCGGGTGATCCATTCCATGGTCGCTTCGAGAACGGCAAAGTGATCTTTCACTTCGGGCCCATCCAATCACTTATATTCAAAGCGGCAGGTAGTTGAGGGATGGGAAGCCCTTTCCGGGCCGCGAGACGAGCCGGAAGGCCACGAGGGCCCGACAAAATTGCCCATCCGGGCTCACCGCCTGGATACAATGAGTTGGCCGGGACGTCAAACGCTGCGTAGCCCGTTCCTGGAGCAGCTTGCCGACCGTACGCCTCGGGGGTGGCTGGCCGAGCGACGTAGGTCATACCTCCCTTGCCCTCCTGGACCATTCCAGTTCTGGTCATCTTCCCGTATTCATCCAGATTCATCCACCGTCCAACGCGGACGAGATCGCTGCTCTCCTGAGCAGCTTCCTCAGCTGCTTCTCCGCCGCCACCGCATGTGTTGTGCACCAAGAGCGGAGTCGCCCCTGCGAGGGCGTAGTACGTGTGGAGGTTGGCGACGGCGAAGTTGTAGGTGCGGACGTGGTCGGTGTAGGGGCGGTTGTTCGCGATCTTGGCGGTGGTGCCGTTGGGGGTGCTGAGGGTGGTGCCCGGTTTGAGGTCGGCGGCGTTGATCCAGGCGTTCGCCTTGGGTATCCAGAAGGGGTGCTCGGCTGTGGCGGTTATCTTCTGGTTTCCGTCGGCGGTGGTGATGGTGAGTTCGTTGAGCTTTTTGTCGCCTTCGGAGGGGAGGAGTTCGGTGACGGGTTGGGCGTTGGTTTCGCCTGTTGTCGGATTGGTGGAGAGGACCTTGTCGCCGACTTGGATGTCTTCGATGTTCTTCGTGGTGCCGTCGGCGAGGAGGATCGGAGTGCCGGCGAGGAAGCACTTGGGGACGGTGGCCGCCTTGGTGCCGCCTGTTTTGCCGAGGATTTTCGAGGCGACGGCTTTGGCGCCCTTGGCGGCTGCCTTGGCCACGGCTCCGCCGATGACGGAGGCGATGGCTCCGACGGCGGCTCCCTTGCCGGCGGCGGAGGCGTAGCCGCCGAGACGCTGCTTGTCAGCGGGGCCACCGGCAACCTCGGCAGCAGCGCGGTCGCTGTCGCGCTCGCGATGGGAGCGGGCCGCGTGGTCGCCCCGGGCCGCAACCAGGCCGCGCTCGACCTCCTCGCCGACCGGTTCGGTCCGCGGCTGTGCCCGGTCCCGCTGACCGGCGACGAGGCCACCGACCGCGCGGCGATGTCCGCGGCGGCCGACGGCCCGATCGACATGGTGATCGACTTGCTCCCGCCGAGCGCACCCAGCTCGGCGTCGCGCGCCGCGGCCATGACCGTGCGCGAGTACGGCCGCGTCGTCCTCATGGGTGGCGTCGGCATGCTCGGTGGCGACGACCTCGCACTCCCGTACCCATGGATCATGCGCAACTCGATCACCGTGCGCGGGCAGTGGATGTACCCGCGCACAGCCAATGTCGGCATCATCCGGCTCCTCGCCTCGGGCACTCTGGATCTCTCCCCCGAACGAGTCCGGTCGTTCGGTCTCGATGCCGTCAACGACGCCATCGCGTACGCCGCCGCGCACGGTGGCCCGTTCGACCGCACCAGCCTCACCCCATCGGCTGGCTGACAAGGCCCACTGATCCCCACCACCCGCACGACCGCCATTCTTACGAGCACAGGCGGCCATATGGATGCTGTTTGACGTGAACGAAGCCAATCGGGGCTCGGCCGGTTACTGCTTCTTGGCGAAGCTGGCAGTGTCGACCTCGGTGAGGATGCCGAGTTTGACCAGGCGTTTCAACTTGGCTCGGGTGCCTTCAATGTTCTTCGGCAGCAGGTTGTGGTCGAGGGCTTCGCAGATGTCCTTGGCCCGCAGCGGTCCGGTCGCCTCGTTGAAGACGGCGAGGATGCGAGGGTAGTCAGGGTGCTCGGGCAGGTCCGGGGGGACGTCCGGAAGTCGGTCGGCAAGGCCCGTGACGGTCTTCCGGGTGATCGCGAGGTGCTCGAGGTGCGACTCGGCCTCCCGCAGCCGGGTCTGCAGTTCGCCGATCTGTGTGCGGAGGTCGTTGGCCTGGGCTTGACGACCGTACGCCGGTTCAGCCCGGTCTCCTTCGCGATCTCCCGCAAGCTCATCGCACCGGACTCGTACAGACCGCGAAACCGCCTCAGCTCCAACCAGCGATGCAGATCCAGGACCACCCTCGTCGCCGCCCTCCGTCGCCCCTGAACAGACGACAGCAGACTTCCGGCCCAAGCCCCTCACCGCGTCAACCACGGTGCGCTTTCATTCGTACGCGGTGGTCCCCGGCACTTCAACACCCTGCTCAACCGGGCCGGACTCCGTCGCATCCGCTTCCACGACCTCCGCCACTCGACCGCGACCCTCCTCATGGAACAGGGAGTGGAATTCGTCGTGATCAAGGAACTCCTCGGCCACGCCCACATCGGCGTCACCGCCACCGTCTACGCCCACGTCCGACTCCGCCTCCGACGCGACGCCATCGACCTCCTCGGACACACCCTCCGCAGCCCCGCCGAGACCACCAGCCAGCCTGACGACGGCGACGAACCGCCGCTCTCCGCAGCACCCGTCCGCTGACGCTGCCGTCAACTACTGCCGTCACGAGCCCCAGAAGCCTCGCCAAGCACAGCCTGGCGGGGCTTCAAGTTTGCTACTGGAACCATCGCGCGAATTCCCGGTCAGGCTATATCCTGTGACACATCAAATTCCGCTGGAATTTTTCCGCGAATAAGGTACTAGACGGGATCTCGCTTCACTGATTCGATCCATTCACCGAATGGAATCTGACTTTCAGGGAACCGCCAAGAAATATGCCCTGGATTGGATCCAGGTCTGAATCAACTCGATACCGATACTCAAGCTGTACCTGTGAGAAAGCCTTGCGCTCGCCATCGATGTCAGCAATTTCCAACTGCCGCACAGGCTCCACGACGAAGGTCGGGTCAGGGAACCAGTTCACTTTTTCGTAGTGAAAGAGTGACCCGTCAGAATCCGTGCGATCCGGTACGTCGAATGCAATTCGCTGGAGATCGCGAATAGCCGTCATTGCATCTTCGATGTTCGGGATTTCTCGGCCAGATCTCACTTGATCAACGATGTTCTGCACCACGCCAAGCACAGAGTCGATAGACCGTCTAATCTCCAACCTCTACGCCCAAAATGGAATCTCTGCCTTTACTTGGCAGCACGCGTTCGGGTCCCCCGTCAGCATCACCTTGTGAATTCGGCGGGTGGTCACGAAATTCCTGCAACCACCCTCCCAAATCAACCAGTTGACACCACCGACAACCTACCGGCTGGACGCGCTAACTAGGGCCCCGGGCATGCGGCATCCCATTCGGTTTCGAATTCTTCTCTCGTGATCTCGGCCGCGGTAAATTCCGCCTCCGCTTCTAGCTCTTCAAGGCTTGGTGCCGGAATTTCACCGAGCATTGCATTACCTGTGGAGATTTGTGAATCCGCAAAGAATCTACGGCCATCACGGAAAACTTCAACCTTGCGTGTCTCGTATCTACTTTCATCCAACTCACTATAAAACCAGGTTGGTTCATCGTCGAAGTCGTGATGCCAGGCAAGCTTCAGATAGCTCGTCATCAATTCGCCCCGAATCCTTGGATTCGTTGTGTGATATCGAGGGGGCCGTTGTTCGGGATAAGGAACACCCCAGGTCGATCCGGCGCCGTTACAAGCGGCAGACCTCGGACATCAATACTGATGTAGTGGCTGAAATTTTGTCCACCCCAAGGGGTTCCGTAGAAGGCCCTGGCCAGCTGCCCCGGCCTTTTCGTGCCAGGTACAATGTCGGAAAAATATTGCCCATCCCCGAGCTTCGCGTCTTGAGGCTTGGCTGCCTTCGTCGAGGCCCAGAGCTCCCCGCTATCCATGATCTTCTTCATCTTTTCTTCTGTTGTGTAGTGGTGGAGCGTTTCCGGACCGCACGTATTGTGCACCAGGACCGGCGTGGTTCCTGCGAGTACATAGTACGTGTGGTGGTTGGCGACGGCGAAGTTGTAGGTGCGGACGTGGTCGGTGTAGGGGTGGTTGTTCGCGATCTTGGCGGTGGTGCCGTTGGGGGTGCTGAGGGTGGTGCCCGGTTTGAGGTCGGCGGCGTTGATCCAGGCGTTCGCCTTGGGTATCCAGAAGGGGTGTTCGGCTGTGGCGGTTATCTTCTGGTTTCCGTCGGCGGTGGTGATGGTGAGTTCGTTGAGCTTTTTGTCGCCTTCGGAGGGGAGGAGTTCGGTGACGGGTTGGGCGTTGGTTTCGCCTGTTGTCGGATTGGTGGAGAGGACCTTGTCGCCGACTTGGATGTCTTCGATGTTCTTCGTGGTGCCGTCGGCGAGGAGGATCGGAGTGCCGGCGAGGAAGCACTGGGCGGTACCTGCCTTGGTGCCGCCTGTTTTGCCGAGGACTTTCGAGGCGACGGCTTTCGCGCCCTTCGCGGCTGCTTTGGCCACGGCTCCGCCGACGACGGAGGCGACGGCTCCGACGGCGGCTCCCTTGCCGGCGGCGGAGGCGTAGCCGCCGAGGCTGTGGTCGGCTTTTGGATCGAGGGCGTTGCCGACGGCGCCCGCGGCCGCGCCCGCGATGGCTCCGCAGGCCGCTCCCACGGCGACGGCTCCGGCTCCGGCGGTCGCCGCGCCGACGCCGACCGCGACGGCTCCGCAGGTCACCCCGACCACGACTTCGGTGACGATGGTGATGACGGTGACGTGTTTCTTCATCCAGCCCTTGGCCTTGCACCACCAGTCACAGGGCGCGGGCTTGGTCACCGTGACCGTCTTGGTCGTGGTGTACGTGACGGTGGTCGGGGTGCCTGAGCTGCCTGAAGTGCTGCTGCCTGCCGAGCCGCCGCTGTTGCTTGTGCTGGTGCCTCCGCCGGTACTCGGTTTGCCACCGCCGCCGTAGTGCTGGGATGGGTTCGCGGACCCGGTGCCGCAGATGTCCGCCGGGCAGAGCCCAGTTGGGTCGCTCGTGCTGACGGGGCTGTTGCCGGCGTAGGCGTAGCCGTTCATCTGGAGCGGTTCGCTGATGTCGATGATCGGGTCTGCTGAGAGGAAGCGGCCGGCCGCCTGGTCGTATTCGCGGGCCCCGATGTGGGTGAGGCCGGTGGCCGCGTCGTCGATGCCGACGCCGAGGTAGCTGCGCTTGTTCGGCCAAGTCGACGGTTTGGGGCCGCGGACCTCTCCGTACGGTTTGAAGGCGCGTCGGGTGACGGTCTGTGTGCCGCCGAGTTCGACTGTGGTGTTGGCGGTGCCGAGTTGGTCGGCGATGAGGA
>NZ_JBIWLW010000093.1:0-7558 GCF_044766385.1 Streptomyces sp. NPDC102274
GCGTCAACGTCCTGTGGGCCCTCATCCGTGACGGACAGTGCTTTCAACCTGGACTCCAGGTCACAGCAGTTGCTTGACAACGGCATTAGGAGGTGTCACTCCGGAACGCGTAGAGGGTGGTGTCGGATGCGGCATAGACGGTGGTGCCGACGGTCCGCACCAACCACGAGTTCTTGCTCTTGGCTCCGGCGCCGGAGGCCTGGTGCGCCCATAGCGGCTTGCCGTCCGAGGCGCGCAGGACGATGAAGCCCGGGGTGACGGCGCCGAACAGGGAGAGCGCCACCACGGACGAGGAAGCGGCGGGACCCGGGTCGCCGGCGCCCTGGGGGTCGAGGGACAGCGGGCTCGCGGTATGCCACAACTGCTTGCCGCTCCGCATGTCGAGGGCGAAGACTGTGCCCTGGCCGTCCGCGACGTAGGCCCGCTTGCCCAGGACCGTGGTGGGGCTGAGGTTGGTCGTCTCGTTGACGGCGGTCCACCGTGCGCGGCCGTCGGCGGCCCCGAAGGCCTGCACCTTCACGCTGGTGACGAGCAGCGTGTTCCCGTCGGTGGCCAGGCGTGGGTAGGCGCCGGGCGTGACGACGTCCCGGATCGACCAGCGCACCTCGCCGGTACGCAGGTCGAGTCCGCGGAGGGTGCCGTCGTCTTGCAGGAAGCAGGTGTTCCCGTCGGCGTAGGCCTGGTGGTCGCTGCTGGCCACCTTGCGGGACCACAACACCTTCCCCGCGTCGAGGTCCACGGCGCGCACCTTGTAGCCCTGATCGCCGTCGCTGCCGACGAGGGCGACCGAGCCGGTGACGCAGAAGACGTCCTGGATGTGGTCGGGGGAGGAGTAGCCCCCCTCCTCCGGCTCGGTGACCGCGTGGCTGAACTTCAGGGCGCCGTTGCCGTCCAGGCCGAGCAGATAGCCGCGGTCGCCCCAGGCCGTGGCGTACAGCGTCGAGCCCTGGACGCCGAGCCAGTCGGGCTCGCCGTTGACGTCGGACGGCACGCGGGGCTTGGCCGTCCAGCGTTCCTTTCCGGTCGCCGTGTCATAGCCGATGGCGTTCCGCTGGTCCCAGTGCACCAAGGTGTCGCCCAGGACCTGCAGTTGTCCGTTCTCCACGGTTCGCAGCGGGCCCGACCACTGCGGCGCCGGGCCCCCGGGCACCTTGGCGGCGGGCCGGACCGTGGTGCCCGCGCTGCCGCCGCCGCGGCCCGGGGTGCGGCCGGGCTTCGACTGCCACCCGGCCAGAGCCGCGGCGCCCGCGGCCGCCGCCGCGGTGCCGCCGGCCGCGGCGATCCACAGGAAGCGGCGGCGGCTCGGCCCGCTCGGGTTCTCCGTGGCCAGCGGGGTCACGGGCATGGGGGGTGCGGCCACCAGGACGGCGGCGTGCGCCTCCCGTCGGGCCAGGTCCTCCCGCAGGCCCAAGGTCAGCAGCGCGGAAGGTTCGGCGGGACCGAGCGCGGCCAGCACCGAGGTGGTGGGCGGCCTGCGGGCGGGGTCCTTGTCCAGGCAGGCCGCGACCAGCGGACGCAGCGCGTCGGGTACGCCGTCCAGCTGCGGCGGGGCGTGGACGGCCCGGTAGAGGATCTCGGCCGTGCCTCCGGCGCCGAAGGGGCCCCGGCCGGTGGCCGCGAAGACCAGGACGCAGCCGAGGGAGAAGACGTCGGCCGCCGGTCCGGCCTCGCGGCTTGACACGATCTGCTCGGGGGCCATGAACCCGGGTGTCCCGATCACGGCGTCCGTCCGGGTCACCTGCGTCGCGTCCGCCGCCCGGCTGATGCCGAAGTCGATGACGCGGGGCCCGTCCTCGGCCACGAGAACGTTCCCGGGCTTGAGGTCGCGGTGGACGATTCCGGCGGCGTGGATCGCGAGGAGCGCCTCCGCGAGGCCGGTCCCCAGGGCCCGCAGGGCCGGCTCGGGCAGCACGCCGAAGCGACGTACGACATCGTGCAGGGACGGTGCGGGGATGTAGGCGGTGGCCAGCCAGGGCTGCTGGGCGTCGGCGTCCGCGTCGAGCACCGGCGGCGTGAAGAACCCGCTCACCCTCCGTGCGGCGTCGGCCTCGCGCCGGAAACGCCCGCGGAAGTTCGGTGTCTCGGCGTACTCGGGTCTGATGACCTTCAGCGCGATCAGGCGAGACCCCGGTGACCTGGCCAGGAAGACCCTGCCCATGCCGCCCTCGCCCAGGAGCTGGAAGACCTCGTAGGGGCCGATACGGGCAGTGCTCTGCTGCTGGAGGACCTGGCCGGGCGGCTGCGGGACGGTGGCGTGGTGCAGCCGCGGGACCGTGGTGTGCGGCGGCTGCGGGACCGTGGGGTCGCTGCCGCCGTGCGTCGGTGTGTGCACCTCGTCGCTGCGGGCGGTCAGCTCAGCGAGCCGAGTGCGTCGCGGGCGGCGGCGATGGCGGCGGCCTCGGCCTGCTCCTCGGTCTTGCCGGAGTCCGCGGGGGCGTAGTTGTAGCGCACGGCGATGGTGGCGTTGCCCTCGCGGACGAGCACCTGTGCCTCCGCCAGATCCAGCGGCTCCTTGTCGACGGCATGGATGACGTGGGCCTCGTCGCCGAGATCGCCGACCGACCGTGAGTCGGTGGTCGTACGCACCGACTTCGATCCGTTGAGGGCCACCTCCTTGTTCATGTCGTACCTGCCCTCCGCCCCGGAAGAGATCGTGAGGCTGACGTCCAGGCCCACATACGCGCCGCCCGTGCCCCAGGGCATTTCCCACCTCGGCATCCTGGTGATCATCGCCGCTATCTTGCTGTCATCGAACGGCGACGGCACGCACTCGGCTCCGGGCGCGATGTCCGCGATGGTGGACGCCTTGATCAGCTCGCAGCCTTCGGGCGCCTTGGTGAACGCCTTCTCCGCCGCCGGCGGCTTGGCGATGCCGCCCGGCGCACCGGAGGGGCTCCCCGGCGCGGCGCTCTTCCCTTCGTCCCCCGACGTGGCCACGAGCACCCCGACGACCACGGCCGCGGCGAGCGCCGCGCCGCCGCCGATCAGCCAGAGCCGCGTACTGCCCCGCGGTTGCCCCGCGGCCGGGGCGCCGTACTGCGGCGGCGTCGCGGGGACCGGCTGCGACCACGCCGAGGGCGCGCCCGGCGACTGGGACGGGACCGGAGGCGGTGCCTGGCCCGGCACGGGGGGCGGCACCTGCCCCGGGACATGCGCCGCAGGTCCCCATCCCGGTGTTCCCTGCGGGAGCGGCCGGGTGGGGCCGGTCTCCCCGGAGCCCTGCTGGGGGTCCAACTGCGGGGTCTCACTCACGGGGCTGCTCGCTTTCCGTCTGGTTCACGCCGTTGGGTGCGGCAGGGGCCTCGTCCCGTGTGCGGGCCGAGCGCAGGCGCACCGGGGCCCGACACAACTTGCCAAACTCTTTCCCGAAGCGCTGCAATGCCGATGAAATCTTGCTGAAGCAAGAGACTCGAGGGGCTGTGGGGAACATGCGGGGCTTTGAAGTGGGCAAGGGTTCGGCAGATTCGACGGGGCAGCTGCGGCTCGACCTGCTCGGCACGGTCAGAGCCCGCCGCGGCGAGGCGCCGCTCGATCTCGGTCCCGTACGACGGCAGGCGGTGCTGGCAGCGCTGATCCTGCGTACGGAGACACTGGTCACACACCAGCAACTGCTCGACGATGTTTGGGGAGCCGAGCCCCCGGGGACGGGCCGCCGGGTCCTGCCGAGCTACGTCTACCCGCTGCGCAAGGCACTGGACGCGCCAGGCGCCAGGCCTGCCGAGTCGTTGATCCGTGGCGAGCGCGGCGGCTACCGCTTCGTGCCCGGCGGGGCGCGGACGGACATCGGTGAGCTGGCCGAAAAGTCCGTTGGCGCTCAGCGCGCGAAGTCCGCGGGCGACCTCGCCACCGCCCTCGACCACTGCACCCGGGCTCTGAAGCTGTTCCGCGGCGAACCGCTGCCCGGCTTGCCAGGGCCGTTCGCCGACGCCGAGCGGCAGCGCCTTGACCAGCAGCGGCGCACGCTCCACCAGGAGCGGGTGGAGTGCCTGGTGCTCCTTGGCCGATACACGGATGCCCTGGACGACCTCATGGCTGCGCCCATGGCACAGCCGTACGACGAGCCGCTCGCCGCCCTGCGGATGCGCGCGCTGTACGGCAGCGACCGGCAGGCCGAGGCGCTCACCGCTTACCAGGAGATGCGGGACCGGCTCCTCAGCGAGCTGGGGGTGGATCCCGGCGAGGAACTGCGCCGGGTGCACCAGGGCATCTTGCGCCAGGACGACCTGCTGCTGCTCGGCCGGGCGGAGCGGCAGCGCGCGGACGGGTCCGCGCCCGCGCCCGAGCGTCCCCGGCCACGGCGGAACGAACTCCCCGGCGACACCGCCTGCCTCGTCGGCAGGGAGGCGGAACTCGCCCTGCTCACCGCGCCCGTGTCCACCGGGGCCGTGTCTGTGCTGGCCGTGGATGGCACGGCGGGCGTCGGCAAGACCGCGCTGGTGGTCCGCGCCGCCTGGACGCTCCGCGACCAATACCCGGACGGCTGCCTGTTCGTGGACCTGCACGCACACGGCGCCGCCCACGAGAGCCTCCGCCCGCAGCGGGCGCTGCACCGGCTGCTGCGCGCCGTCAAGAGCGCGGACGGCGATGTGCCGGATGACCTGGACGAGCTGGTCACGGCTTGGCGCGCGGCCACGAGCTCACTGCGGCTGCTCCTGGTCGTGGACGACGCCCGCAGCGCGGAGCAGGTGCGCCCGCTGCTGCCCGCCGGTCCGGGCAGCAGGGTGCTGGTGGCCGGCCGGCAGCGCCTGTCCGGACTCGACGCCGACGTGCGGCTCGCCGTGGAGCCCCTCAGCACGGGCGAGGCGGTCACGCTGCTCACACACCTCCTGGGCGAGGCGCGCGCCGAGCGGGAACCGGAGGCCGCGCATGAACTCGCCCGGCGCTGCGGCGGTCTGCCTCTGGCGCTGCGTATCACGGGGGCCCGGCTGCAGAACCGTCCGTCCTGGACGCTGGCCCACCTGGTGGGCCGGATGTCGGTCGACGAGCGCCGCCTTGGCGAGTTGCAGGTCGAGGACCGCAGCGTGGAGGCCGCCTTTCGGATGTCCTACGACCAGCTCACGCCCGAACTTCGGCGCGCGTTCCGCGTGTTGGGCCTGTCGCCGACCGCCGGGTTCGACGGGCTCACCCCTGCTGTCATGCTGGGCCGTTCCCGCGAGGACACCGAGGAGCTCCTGGAGCGCCTGGTCGACGCGAGTCTGCTGCAGCAGCCGCAGCCCGGCCGCTACCGGCTGCACGATCTCGTACGGGACCACACGCGTCGCCTCGCCGCCGTGGCGCCCGAAGAGGCCGCCGCGGACCGCGTCGCCGTGCTGCACCTCTACACGGCCGCCGGCCGGATCACCAGCGACTGGGGCCCCGAGGGCTTTCCGACCGGCCCGGACGTCTCCGGCTCGCCCTTCCCCGACTGGCTGGACGCCGCCGCGTGGCTGGACGCCGCGGGCGGTGAACTGGTCGACGTGGTGGCCTACGCGGCCGCCGCCGGGGAGCGTGACCACGCCTGCTGGATCGCCGAGGGCCTGGCCGACCTCCTGGTCCGCCAGGGCCGCTACCACGAGTGCCGGGCGGCCCTGGAGCTCGCGCTGTCCTGCGCGGACTTGGCGGCCGACCGGCGGATGCCCTCCTCGTTGCGGAACTGCATGGGCATTGCCCACATCTACCAGGGGCGATTCCGGCAGGCGCACGCCTGGTGCACCGACGCGCTGTGCATCGCCCGCCGTCAGGGCGACCTGCGCGAACAGGCACGCGCGATGGCCGGGTTGGGCGCCGCGGAGCGGGCGCTGGGCCGCACCGCGGAGGCGGTCGCCCATCTGAGCGAGGTGGTGGAGCTGGCGGCCCGGCTCGACGACGACTGGCTGGCCGGGATGTCGACCTGCAACCTCGGCGCCATCTACGACCAACAGGGGCGGCACGAGGGGGCACTCGCGTACTACGCCACCTCCCTCGCCTTCGCCGAGAAGATCGGCCGGCCCAGGATGATCAGCAAGACCCTGTGCTTCGCCGCCGAGGCCCACCTGGCGCTCGGCCGGCACGTGGAGGCCAGGAGCCTGCTGAGGCGGGCGGCCGATCTGGCCCGGGAGGTCGGGGACCTGCAGCTGCGCGCGGTGAGCCTGTCCCTGCTCGGCGCTGCGGAACACAGTCAGGGAGACCTGCACTTGGCCGTCGCCCTCCACCACGAGGCCCTGTCCACACTCACCGAGCACACGAGCACGGCGCTGGAGAGGGAGGTCCGCAGCCGTCTCGGGAATACCTATGCGGCGGCGGGCCGCCGCGCCGAGGCACAAGAGCAGTTCCGGATCGCCCTCTCCCTGGCCGGAGCCGAGGAACGGAGGTCTCCCTCTCCTCGTGGCGTGGAGTCCGTGACCGCAGAGGAAGTGGGGATTCACGGGGTCCAAGCAACTCGTCTGCAAACCTGAGTTCCGTGAGGGTGCTGTACGCATCCAAGCAGCCCGGTCGCGCACCGCGCCCCCCTGTGGTCCTCCCACATCCTCCGGCCCGGCCGGCCGGCCCGGCCGGTCGCTTGCTTGCTTCAGCAGGATTTCATCGGCATTCCAGCGCCTCGCGATTGGGTTTGCCACGTCATGCCGGATCCCGGGCCAACCGTCTCACGCCGGCTCTGGATGCCATCCCGAGCGCACCAGCCCCATCTGAACAGGGAGTGAACTGAACGTCCTGTCACGCGTCCTCGGGTACTCCGGCGAGCGCGGGCCGACGCAGATGAGGATCGGCGGGGCGATCTTCGTGGGAGGCGTAGATCACAGGGGTTCCTCGTCGGCCAAGGGCGGACGCCCTGACGTCGTTCGAGTGCACTACGGGTGCCGTCGATCAGCCCCTCGCGACGTGGAAGTGACGCCACGGCAGCACAGCAACACATCAAGAGAGGACCTAGCACTATGTCGCACATGAATAGCTCGCCCGGCACACAGCCCACCCGCCGCACTGGGCGATGGGAACGCTACCGGGTCACCCACCCGTTCTCCGCCCAGGACCAGGCCGGCCTGTGGGGGTCGATCATCGGCGTCGTGGCACTCGCCGCACTGCTCGGCTGGGCACTCGACATGAAGGGCGGCGTGGTCATCGTCGCGGCGGTCCCCTTCATCATCTCCTGGTTCGAGCAGCGACGCACGGCGTTCCAGTTCGACGCGGCCGGTGTGCGGTTCGGCAACGTGTTGCTGCCGTGGACCGACGTCACCCAGTTCGTCGTGGCCACACCGCCGAACGCCCGGCACGCGTTGATCGGTGCGCGGCTGCGTCCTGGCGCGACCTTGCCGACCGGCGCCATCGTTCCGCAGCAGAACCCGGCCATGCCCGCGCCGATCCACGTCGCGGTTCAGCGGCCCAAGTTCGATCTGGCGAAGATGGTCCGCAAGGCGCGCAAGTACGCCCCGCCGCACATCCAGATCGTGGTCGCCGAACCGTCCGGCGAACGCGTCGCGGCTTAGTACTCCAGTTGCAGTTCTCCATATGCCCTGGTCAAGGGGCCCTTTCGGAGTCTAGTTGGCTGACGGACCGTCAGAGTGGCGGTGGTTCGTTACTCACCCGATCGGGGTGCGTGCGACGC
>NZ_JBIWLW010000094.1:0-7528 GCF_044766385.1 Streptomyces sp. NPDC102274
CCGTTTCTTCATGCCCACGACCCCACCGGCACCTCTGTCCGAACGATCACCCGCGCCGCGCACCTCGAACGAGATCCGGTTTGCCACAACGCACTCAGCGGGGTCTGCTCGTCTTGCTGTGGTGGGACTGACCTCAGACCACAGCACGGGGCTCTCTCACCCGGCCCAGAACCGGACCAGACACCGAGGTCTCCGCCGGGCAGTGACACGATGCGCCGTCCGCCTGGTCCTGTGATTTGCCACGCCTCGAACGATGCGTCGGTCGGACACGTCAGATGCGTGCCTTCTTCGAACACCATCCGCAGCGTTCCGGACTTGAACGCGACCGCAGACAAGACCGCCACTCCGAAAAGCGGAAGGACCGCAGCCACGTCCTGGACCTCCGGTGTCAGAACCACGCCGGAATCGGTGCGGATCGACCCGGATGAGAGTCGGGCCGGCGTCTCCAGCGCAACTTCCCAGCCTGAGTCGAGAGTCAGTGTCAGCCGGAATTCGATGCTGACCCTGCTGACGCGCACGCCACGGAGGTTCAGGACCTACCGGTCCTCATGCTCGACTGGTCCAGTTTCATTGCTCGTCACCGCACCATGGTGCGCTCCGCCGCAGACGCCGAGGCATCTCGACGTCGGGCCCTTCGGGGTGCACGTGATCGATTTGACCCAAGACGTCCCCGCGGGAAATGACACGGCGGTGAGACTGAACCCTTCGGACACGCCCTGAGACAACCGGAGAAACTGCAGGTCACGTCGCCGTCCGATGTCATGAGCCGCGAGATCCTACACACGTCGCCCGGCCCTGCAGGTCCACGACCTTTTGAGACGGCGAGCCCCGTCATCAAGCCGGTCCAGGACATCTGAAGTGGGAGAGCGGCCCAGGCCAGAGCCAGCATCACGGCCACGACCAGGTGGGGCAACATGCCCCAGGCAGGCGCCCAAGCCCCGCCATGGGCCGGCACCGTCGGCGACCTCGGCCGCCGACGGCGGTGCCTTCCCGTTGGCCTCGTGGTCGGTCTGCCCGATCATGTGGTCTGTGAGGTTGTGGCCGACTGCGAGCAGAGCCCATACCGATCCGAACGTCGCCAGGGTGGCGACCCGCTCGACGCTCGCCATCGGCACCCTCGGCAATCGCGTTGGCGCAGAGGAAATCCAGCAGGAGAGCTGCGTTTCCGCCGAGGGGTGCCGTACGCGATGTGGCGGGAGTACGACCCTCACCACGACGCCCATTCCGGATTCACCGTGGCTGAGACGGACCGCTGGACGGGCTCTATCGGGACGCGGGGGATACGTCCCGGACGTCTCCGCACTGTTCCCGAACCTCTACCGCCCGAACTCGATCGCGCGAGGGATGGCGTCCGCGCCGGCCGGGCGGCAGGTCGTTCCGCTCTTCGGTAACCTCACTCTGCGCGTCCCAGCACCTACCCCTTCCTGGTCCGCAGTCCTGGCGTGGCTTCAACCAGGCTGTCGAGGCCCGACGGGGGGCGACCCAGGAGTTCCGTCACATCGTTGGTGATCCGGTCGTAGCGGTTCTCCCGGTGCAGTCGGGCCATCGTGGCGATGTGGGCAGTGACATGCGGCGGCAGGCCCAGCGGCTTGAGGTCGCGCTCGACCCATTCGTCGTAGGGCAAGTCGAGGTAGGTCACGGTGCGTCCCAGCGCGTTGGAGAACTCGGCGGCGAACTCTGTCATGTCGCGGGAGACGGCGCCGGTCAGTTCGTAGACCTGGCCGACCGGTGGTGAAGGGTCGAGCAGCAGTCGGGTGACCACCGCGGCCACGTCGCGGACGGCCACCGGCGAGGTGCGTGCGTTGCCGAAGGGGAGGCGGATGGTGTCGTCGCGTTGGATGGAGGCCACTGCGAGCATGCCGAAGAGTGGGTTCTCCATGAACACCGTCGGCCGGATATGGATGACGGGCAGCCCGGACCAGTTGAGGACGTGTTCGGAGAGCCAGTGCAGTCGCTGCTGGGGCGACTCCGCGCTGCTGACGAGGTTCATCTGGGAGACAGTCATCTGCGAGATGTTCACCAGCAGCTCAAGCCGTCCGCCCTCAAGGCCCGCTGCCGCCACGGTTGCCGTGGCCTCCAGGTAGTCGGGCGACGGGCTCATCCCGAAGTAGGCCCTGCGGCACCCCTCCAGGGCCGCCAGCACATCCGCGCCACGTGTGAGGTCACCGACCACCACCTCGACGCCGCCGATGGCCCGCAGAGCGGCGGCGCGGTCGTCGTCGTGGTGCACCAGGGCTCGTACCGGCACCCCATGTTCGCGCAGCTCCGTGACGACCTTCCCGCCCACATTCCCGGTACCACCGGCGGCACCGGTGACCAAGATCGGATCATCGCTCGGCATGGCGTCCTTCCCGCGGTCGAAGACTCATTCCGCTTCTCTTTCTACGGCACGTCGGCCGCCCGCCGGCACGCCTCGGCCGCGACCGCCACCCGACAGGAGTAGCCGCCGCCCGATCACGGCGAGCCGGACTCTGCCATGACCAAGAGAGAGCCTTTAACAAAGGAGACGTCAAGCGGCCTACCAGCCCTGAACGCCACAAGCCCCGATCGCCAAGGCCACAGTCCGGCAGGCAGGTCCGCCCCAGGTCGACTCCGCCGTGGAGCGGAAGGACCGCTTCCCTGTGCTCCCTTAGCCTTGATCCACCGGTTGGTTCTGGAGTTGGTTGTTGAGGCTTGCTGGGCCGGGGGTGGGGTCGCCGACCGGATGCAGGCGTGGGGTATTTGCTGGTCTGCCCAGCTTTTCCACGGTTTCAGCTCCGGTTGCGCGCAGGCGGGCGGGGTGGGCAGGGAGGTCAGGCCGGTTCGGGCGGTGCGTGGACGGTGTCGAACAGGTGCGTCCAGGCGTGCTGCCAGGGCCATCGCCGGGGCAGGTGCAGGGTGAGACGCCGGGCGGAACGCGCGATCCGGGCGGGGACGTTGACCAGGTGGGCGCGGAGGGTGGCGGTGGTGGCCCGGGACCATCTGCTCCCGCCGGGGCTTCTAGGGGCCGTCTGGAGGCCCCGTTACCGGACGGACGACACGGCGGCGCGGCAGATCGTTCACCGCACTGCCGTTGGGGACTTCCGCTCTCGTCGTCCGTGGTCTCCGGGTTCCCGTCGCGCTGCGGGCCGCTACAGTCCGGCGCCGATACCGTCCGTCGTCACGGTCCGCAGGGGCCGGCGGCCTTGCTCGTCGAGTTGGGCGAGCTCGCGTTCGTAGTCCACGGTGATGGAGCCGTAGTAGTTGACCGCGGAGCTGCGGGCTGGGGAGATGTGCGCCAGGACCTCGGCGTCCACCTCGCGGCCCGCTTCGCGCAGTTCGCCGATGGCCAGGCCCAGATACTCGGTGTGCCAGCAGATGACCGCCCTTCCCGTCACCGGATCACTCGTTCAGCCCAACGAGTCAACCGACTCCGTAGCAACAGGCCAGGTCAGCGCCTACTCCGTCGGCGAGGCCGCCCGCGTTGCGCGGGTGACGAGCGGAGGCCCGTTGTGGTGCCACCACAGACCGCCTCTGGTGCGCTCCCGAACCGTATGCGAGAACGTAGTGGCATCACGCAGATCTCTAGAGGTGTATGCCAACACCGGGAGCCGTCCGCAGGGAAATCGGGACCATGGGTTCGTGGCCGCGGCGGGCCCGCGACCACGAACCCATGGTCCCGTAGTACCGTTGCGACATGCAGAATGCCCGAGCCAACGCCTTCGGTGACTTTCTGCGGGCCAGCCGCTCCCGGTTGGAGCCGGCTGATGTTGGGTTGCCCGCTGGTGGTGGGAGCCGCCGGGTCAAGGGGCTGCGACGGGAAGAGGTCGCGGTGCTGGCGGGGGTGAGCGCCGATTACTACACCCGGCTGGAGCAGGGGCGTGAAACCAACCCGTCCCCGCAGGTCATCGACGCTCTCGGGCGGGCCCTGCGGCTGACTCCCGACGGTCGCGCCCACCTCTTCCGCTTGGCGGGAATCAATCCCAGCTTGAAGGCCGGACGTCTCCGTGACCAGGTCCACCCCACTCTGCTGCAGCTGCTCGATGCTTTCCCGTCGTCCGCCGCCTACGTACTGAGCCCCTGCTTCGACATCCTGGCCACCAACGTCATCGCCGACGCCCTCCTGTCTCCCTTCGACGGCGAGACCAACATGCCGCGGATCCTGTTCACGCACCTGCGCGCCCGCGAGGTCTTCCCGGACTGGGCACTGGTCACCAGCGCCACCGTGCACGCGCTGCGCCTCAACGCCGCCCGGTTCACTGACACTCCGGAAATAAACGCCCTCGTCCAGGACCTGCTGACCCGGTCGGAGGAGTTCAAGGCGCTGTGGGACGACCAGGCGGTCGGTGGGCTCACCCGTGCCTACAAGGTATTCGTGCACCCGGACGTCGGCCGCATCGAGCTCACCTACCAGAGCTTTGACGTGCGGGACGCCCCGGGCCAGGAACTCCTCGTCGGTTCAGCGGAACCACAAAGCCGCAGCGCGGAGGCCCTGGCCTACCTCGCGTCCATGACGGCTCCGCGGGGCAGCCACCCGTAACCCAGCGTGTCGGTGATCGGTCCGGACAGGTCGGCCCCGAGGCCGCCGGCGCCGACGGCCGAGGAGACCGTGGCCACGGCGGCGGCAAGGCGGTGCCGTGGCAAGGTGTCGCGGATGATGCCGAAGCAAGCGGCAGGAACGCGCCGCCGGCCTTTCAGACCGTTCGCTTGATTATGAGGGTCTGGGGTTCGGTGAACTCGAGCAGGCCGGCCAGGCCGCTCTCGACGCCGATGCCGGACTGCTTGCGTCCGCCGAAGGGCACCTGCGGGTGCAGGTGCATCACCTCGTTGACCCAGACGGTGCCGGCCTGGAGCTGTTCGGCCACGCGGAACGCGGCGTCGGCGTCGGCCGACCACACCGAGGCACCCAGGCCGTACTCGCTCGCATTGGCGCGCGCCACGGCGTCGTCGATGTCGGTGTATTTCAGCAGCGGCAGGACCGGGCCGAACTGCTCTTCACGGACGATCCGCGCGTCCTCGGGCGGGTTGTCGATGAGGGTGGGGGCGACGAAGTACCCGGGAGTGCCGGCCGTGGGCAGGCCGCCGGCCAGGAAGGTGTGGCCGTCGTCGCGGCTGTCCCGCAGCAGTTCCAGCACGGTCTCGTACTGGCGGAGGTTGGACACGGGCCCGAGTTGGACGTCCTCGCGGGCCGGGTCGCCCACCACGACGGTGCGGGCGAGTTCGGCGAGTTCTGCGGCCATCTCGTCGTAGATGTCCGCATGGAGGTAGAGGCGCTTGATGGCCAGGCAGATTTGGCCGGTGTTGGCGAACGCGGCCCAGAACAGTTGCGGGGCGACCGTCCGGACGTCGACGTCGGGCAGGACGATCGCGGGGTCGTTGCCGCCGAGTTCCAGTGTGATCCGGGTCAGCGAGTCGGCGGCCCCGGCCATCACACGCCGTCCGGTCTGTGTGGACCCGGTGAAGCTGATCTTGTCGACACCGGAGTGGGCGGTGACCCAGGAGCCGAGGCCGCCGGTGCCGGTGATGACGTTGAGGACGCCGGCGGGCAGCACGTCCCGCAGGATCTCTCCCAGTTTCAAGTTGGCCAGCGGGGTGAACGCCGACGGCTTGAGGACCACCGTGTTGCCGGCGAGCAGCGCCGGGCCCAGCTTGAACGACGCCTGCCCGATCGGATAGTTCCACGGCGTGATCGCGGCCACGACACCGACCGGGACGTGCCGGGTGACCGAGTACCGCTCGGCGTCGTCCTGGTTGACCGTCTCCGGCAGCTCCATGCGGGCGGTCTCCCGCAGCCAGTAGGACAATCCCGCGACCTCGGTGTCGGCGACGGCCCGGGGCTTGCCCTGCTCCAGGGTGACCAGGTGGGACAACAGGTCGGTGTGCGCGTCGATGGCGTCGGCCATCACCAGCAGGAAACGCTGCCGCTCGGCGACCGAGCGGCGCGCCCACGCGGAGAACGCCTGCCGTGCGGCAGAGACCGCCTGGTCCAACTGCTCGCGGGAGCAGTCGGGCGCGGCTGCGATGACCGTGCCGGTTGCGGGGTTGACGACGTCGAAGGCCGACTGCCCGTCGAGGGGCAGGCCGCCCACCGTCATGGTGAACTTCAGGCCGGAAAGGTCGGTGTGCATCAGGATCTCCAAACGCGCCCGGCGAAACCGGGCATGGGGTGGGAAGGGGTACGGCGGGGCCGAGGGGGGTGACAGCGCCGTCCGGTCCCGGGCCGGACGGCGCGGTGAACGCGGGCCTGGGCGGGGGTCAGTTCTGGACGGTGGGGCGTACGACGATCTCGTTGACGTCGACTCCGGCCGGCTGGGCGATGGCGTAGCCGATGGCCTCGGCGATCGCGGACGCCGGCAGGCCGATCGCCTCGGTGGCAGCGCGTGACGCGCCCTGCGCCTGCGGGTCTCCGCCCCGGTCGCTGAGCTCAGAGCGGGTGAAGCCGGGGCTCACCACTGTCACGCGCACGTCGGTGTTCTCCTGCCGCAGCCCCTCGGACAGGGCCCGGACCGCGTACTTGGTGGCGCAATAGACTGCCGCGGTCGCATCCACGCGGTGAGCGGCGGTCGACGCGATGTTGATGATGTGCCCCGAGCGGCGTTCCCGCATCGAGGGCAGGACCGCGGCGATGCCGTGCAGCACCCCGCGCAGGTTGACGTCGATCATCTGGTTCCACTCCTCGACGTGCAGAGCGGCCATCGGGGAGAGCGGCATCACACCGGCGTTGTTGACGAGCACGTCGACGCGCCCGTGACGGGTCAGCGCCGCCTCGGCGAAGGAACGGACACTGTCGGGGGCGGTGACGTCGAGTTCGGCGTACTCGGCGCTGTGACCGGCCTCGGTCAGTTCCTTGACCAGGCCAGACAAGCGCTCCACGCGCCGGGCGCCGAGGACCACGTGGTGGCCGGCCGCGGCCAGGTGCCGTGCGGTGGCCTCACCGATCCCGCTCGACGCGCCAGTGACCAGGACGATCTTGCGCTGGGCAGGGGTGGACAGGGTACCCATGGGGGAACCTCCGGAGTCGGGTGGGTTTCGTTCGCCGGCGATTGCCGACATCTCGAGTCTTCGCCCCCGCGTCCTACCGAAGAAGGCCGCGCTGCCCTGGGTGCCGCACACCCACCCACCCGCTCGGTGGCCACCTGCTGCCCGAACGGGATGTGTGGGCCGCCGACCTGGGTGCCTGCCGTTCAGCTATCGGCGCCGTCCGCGCTGCGCATTCAGAGGCCGCAGCACGAATGGCTCCAACAGCGGGTCGTTACCCAGCCGTTTCCACGCCCGCGCGGCGAGACTGCGCCAGGCACTCAGACTCAGAGCAGGAACGACGCGACTGGCTCCACACCTACAATCACCACCGCGGACACACCGCACTCAAAGGCCAACCACACGCAAGCCGGTCCCCAACCTCACAGGGCAATACACCTAGGCAGTCGCTGCCTTCCTCACCGAGCACCCCCGTGGGAGGTCCGCGCAGACGGACCACTGAGGTGACCCCCGTGGCGTGGACGCACCTGATAATGGTTCTTGATGGTCCGGGAGGGTGTAGATCCACATGGCACGGCGCTCGAAGTACGGT
>NZ_JBIWLW010000095.1:0-7395 GCF_044766385.1 Streptomyces sp. NPDC102274
GACACCTCGGCCGCGTTCGCCCAGGTCTGCGACCGGTACCGCGTCCGCAGGAGCATGAGCAGGGCCGGCTCACGCTATGACAACGCCCCGGCCGATGCGCCTTCAAGCACGACAACGCCCTGTGTGAACCAGACCGCGGTGCAACCGCCCCACGGCAGTACGACTGCCGACCCGGCTGCGGCAACACCGTGCGCACCGACACCCACGCCCGCCTCCTGCGCGAGCGAGCGGGCGAGCTCGACCAGCTCGCAGCCTCGGCCCCCGCCCCGGTCGGCCGACGACTCACAGCGAATGCCGCCCGGCTCCGCGACACGGCAGACACCCACGACGCCACCGCCCAATCCGCCAAGGACATCGCATGACCCCGCAGCCCCGTCACGAGGACGAGCGGACCCGCATCCGCGAGGCCATGGACCAGCTCCTGGCCGGGAAGGCCACCGCCTCGGACGGCAGTCTCACCGTCAAGGCCCTCGCTGCCGAGGCCGGCGTCCACCGCATGGCCCTCATGAAACGGCACTCGGACCTGAAGAACCTCTTCTACGAACGGGTCCGGAATGAGGCCCTCCAGATTCCTGAATCGGAGAGGAAGCTGCGGGAGACCGTCACCGGCCAGCGGCAAACGATCAAGGAGCAGCAGGCCGAGATCGAAGAACTCCGTCAGCGAGTCACCCAGCTGACGCTCGCCGCCGCTGTCCTCACCCATAGGGAGGGCGCGCCACCGCCCCCGCGGCCGGTCTCTGACAACGTCATCCTTCTTCGGCCCGTCACCTGACCCCAGCCGTCCGGCCCCGGCGGACCGGGGCCGGACGGGGGCCGGACGGTTACGCAGAGGCATTCCCAGCCCGGGATCTGGACCTTCTCGGCCTGCGGCCCCTTCTCGCCCTGCACGACTTCGAAGGAGACGTGCTGTCCCGCCTTGTTCGTTTCCGCGCGCCGTTCCTCTACGCTCGAGGAGGTCATCAACTACCGCATGACATCTGCCCGGTGACGGAGTCGGCGTGGGGTGCGCGTCCCCGCTCCACGCCACCACTGGACGGCTTCAGGCGCAGCCACGGGTCGGCACATCCGGACGCCGACGACCCCGTGTGGCGCGTCCCGCCGGGCGGCGAAAGGGATGCGTCGTGCCTTCGGCTTCGGCGAACTACCGCACCCTGCTGCGCACCTCGGGTGCCGCGGCCTTCTTCCTTCCCGCCGCTGTCGGGCGACTGGGCATCGCCATGACGGGGATCGGCATCGTCTGGCTGGTGCACGCACGCACCGGGTCGTATGCCGCCGCGGGTCTCGTCACCGGCGGATTCGCTGTCGCGGACGCCGTCGCCGGGCCCCAATTTGAACGCCTTGTCGACCGGTTCGGGCAGGCGCGAGTGTTGCCCTGCGCGCTGGGCGCACATGCCGAGGCCGTGGCGCTGCTGCTCTCCGGCGCCGTTCCGGACCTCGTCGCCGGAGTGCTCACCTGGGGCAGCCTCCCGCTGTGACTGCGGCCTACGCTGTCTCCGTGCGCGCGCTCGTCGCGATGCTAGTCACGCTGAACGAGCAGATCGACTTCCTGCACGGGCAGGTCGAGGTCTATTTTGGCCGGCATCCGGACGCTGAGATCATCCGGTCCCAGCCGGGACTGGGACCGATGCTCAGCGCCCGGGTACTCGCGGAATTCGGCGACGACCCTCACCGGTACACCAGCGCCAAGGCCCGCAAGAACTACGCCGACACCAGCCCGATCACCCGCGCCTCTGGCAGGAAGAAGGTCGTGACCGCGCGGTTCGTCCGCAACGACCGGCTCATCGACGCCCTGATCGCCCAGGCCTTCTCCGCGCTGCGTATCTCCTCCGGTGCCAGGGCCTACTACGAGAAGCAACGCGCCCGCGGCATCGAATTCAACGCCGCCCTGCGCCAACTCGCCAACCGGCTCGTCGGCATCCTGCACGGCTGCCTCAAAACCGGCACACCGTACGACGAGGCGGCCGCCTGGTCCCACCGAGCCCACGCACTCGCCGCTTGCACTCCAGCTCATGGGTAGGACCGTTCCGCTGGGATCTGTAACGGTGTTGCCGCGAATTGCTCTTGGCTTATCCCCCCTACGGGCATATCGCCAACGTCAGCTTCGGATCAGGTTCCTCGGCTATCAGCAATGGATCGCCGACCACGCCGAGCAGTCCAGCGGCGCTGAGCAGTTTCAGCGGAACGCGGCGATATTGCGGGCGGCCCAGTCGGCGAACGGGCGCGGGGCGCGGCCGAGGACCCGCCGGACGTCCGGGCTGACGCGCAGTTCGGCGGGGTTCGGGGAACCGAGGATGGTCAGGGTGTCCTCGGCGAGCTCAGCCGGCACGCTCCGGGCCATGGCAGCCTTGGCCTCGTCGCGGGTGAGGTCGTGGAACCGCACTGGCGAGCCCAGCGCGGCGGCGATAGCCTCCGCCTGCTGGCGCGGCGTGATCACCTCCGGGCCGGTCAGTTCGTACACGCCGCCGGTGTGCCGGTCATCCAGCAGGCAGGCCGCCGCGACCTCTGCGATGTCCGCCGGGTCGATGATCGGCACCCCGACGTCTCCGAAGGGAGCGGCGACGACCCGCTGCGCGCGGATGGACTCGGCCCACCACAGGGCGTTGGAGGCGAAGCCGCCCGGCCGCAGGATGGCCCACTCCAGGCCGGACTCCCGCAGCACATCCTCCAGCGCGCGCATCGCGATCCGCGTTGCGCCGAAGGGCCGGGTCGCCACGCCCTGCGTGGAGAGCAGGACGACCCGGCGGACCCCGCTGGCCTCGGCTGCGCCGATGACGTCGGCCGGGCTGGCTCCGGCGGCGTGCATGTCGCCGGACAGCAGCAGGAATAGCGCTTTCGCTCCGGCCAGCGCGGGCTCAAGGCTGGCCGGCTCGGCCAGGTCGGCCGCCACGTGGCGGACGCCGTCCGGCACCGCCGCCGCGTGCCGTGACACCGCCGTCACCTGCTGGCCCGCCTCGGCCAATGCCCGCGTCAACGGCCGGCCCACATTCCCGGTAGCCCCGGTCACCACGATCATGTACAGCTCCTTGTCCGATGTCTTCTGTGGCCTTCACGGTAGGGGCCAAGCTAACTTTTGGTAAGGACATACCTTGAGGTAAGCTCATCACGTGACGGGAAGCGCGCAGCACATACGGGCCGAGGCGGGGGAGCGGTATGAGGTGTTTCACACCGACTGCCCCGCGCGTGATGTGGTCGACCACGTGACCAGCAGGTGGGGCGTCTGGGTGTTGATCTCCTTGCGGAGATACGACCTCCGGTTCTACGAGCTGCGCGAGAGCATCCAGGGCATCAGCGAGAAGATGCTCGCTCAGACCCTGCGCGCGCTGGTCCAGGATGGCCTGGTCTGGCGGGAGGTCGAGCCGACGACGCCGCCCCAGGTCACCTACGGGCTGACCGAGTTCGGTCGGGACGTCGGCGAGCCGCTGGCGGAGCTGTTCGACCGGATTACGCGGCGGCTTTCGCCGCGCAACGCGGGATAGCGTGGTAGTGGCCGACCACGAAAGCGCATCCACCGTGACCGAGCACGCATGACCCGAGGACCTGATCCGGCTGGTCCGCCAGGAGGAGGGCTTGAGCCACGCTCAGCTCGCGCCGAGGCAGCCGGTGCTGTGCGCCGACGGGCCGGTGACGTCCGGGCTGAGCGACCGGCAACTGTGCGACGAGACGACTGGCTGGTCCCGCCGCGCCACGCACTCGCCGTTTGACACGCCAGCTCATGGAATGTCTGTCAAGTTCTGCGTGTCGATGGTTCTGAGTCAGGGCCTGTCGGACGGGTCGGTCGGACGATCCGCCGTGACCAGCCACGACGTACTGCGCAACCGGACCGTGCCGTCCGCTGCCTCGTGGGGGCGCAAGTGGTCCGTCAGTGTGCGGAGGGCACGGGCCCGTGCGGTCGTGTCGGCCTGCTCCATCAGGTGGCGACCGGGGCCGGTTCCGAGCAGGAACTCCGCCGCGTCTTCGGCTCCGCGTCCCCACGCCCCGTACGCCTGCGCCTGATTGAGGGTGATGCCGGTGAAGCCGGCTGCGGTGAGGATGCCGCGGATGTGGTCCGGCGAGGCCAGGGAGAACATGCCAGGCGCCCCCAGCTGCCCGAAGCCGCCGACCGGCAGAAAGTCGCGCAGCGATGCCACTGCTGTCACCCAGCCGTTGAGCGTGGCATTGGCTGGGCAGACGAACGCCAGGCGCCCGCCGGGTCGCAGCGCCCGGCCGACGTTGCCGAAGGCCGCTACGGGGTCGGCGAAGAACATCACCCCGTAGCGGCTGATCGCCGCGTCGAAGGCGCCCGCCTCGAGGGGGTGCACCTGTGCATCGCCTTGCGCGAAGGAAACGTTGACGATGCTCTCCCGCTCGGCGCAGGCCCGGGCCTCGGCCAGCATCGGGCCGGACAGGTCGAGGCCCAGCGCGCGGCCTTGGGGTGCCCGGAGCGCAGCGAGGCGCGTGGTCTGCCCCGAGCCGCAGCCGAGGTCGAGGATCCGGTGGTCCCCGGTGATCCCGGCGGCCTCCAGGAGGGGCCCGTTGAAGCCCTCGTTCACGGCGTTCCAGCGGTCCTGGTTGCGGGCCCAGTGAGCTCCTTCGGGGCCGTTCCATGCCTGTGCCTGCTCGGTGTTGACGATGTCCGGCACGGGTGCCTCCTGTGGTGGATGACAGATAATGGGCGTGCGCCCAAACAGTATGGGCATGTGCCCAAACTGGCAATCCTCGCTACTATCCCGGTGGTTGTGCCCTGTGAGGGCGGCGAATTCTGAACGGAAGGGGGGCCCATGTCACCGCGTGGAGTGGCGACGCCGGACGTACGTGAGCGGCTGTTCGCGGCCGCCGAGCGCGTCGTGGAAAGGGATGGCCCCGGCGCGCTCACCAGCCGGTCTGTCACGACCGAAGCGGGCTGCGCCAAGGGGTTGTTGCATACGCACTTCGCGGGGCTCGACGAGTTCGTGGCCGAGCTCTGTCTCGACCGGTTCGCGCGGACGGCGGCGAAGGCGCAGGCATTGGCGGGGTTCGCCGGGCAGGGCGCGGTGGCGCAGAACCTTGAGGCCGTCGCCTTCGCGCTGTTCGACTCCGGCGGTCCCGCCATCTCGGGTCTGGCCATGACCCGCCCCGCCGCCGCGCTGCGTATCCGCGAGGCCCTGGAAGGCGGGGCGCCCGGCTTCACCGCGATTCAGGAGGCCATCACCGGCTACCTGAAGGCGGAGCAGGAGCTTGGCCGGGTGGCGGAGACCATCGACCCGGACACGGTGGCCCTCGCCCTCGTCGGCACTGCCCACCACCTCCTGATGACCGGCCGGCATGGCACGCCGGACCCACGGCCTGCCATGGCGCGCCTGGTGGCCACGCTGGTGGACGGCTAGTCAGGAGCAGGGCGGGCAGGCACGACGGCGCACCAGCCGAGGACCCCGCCGTCCGGGCCGCCGCCAACGCGATGACGACCGCCACCTACGCCATGCGGGAGGCGTACACCACTATCGACGAACTCGCGCACGCCCGCGAGACGGCAGTGCGCACGCACGACCAGTTCGTGGACACCGCCGCCGCCTACCTCAGCAACCACTGACCACCAAGGCCCTTCTCTCCCCGGATCACCATCCGGCGGAGGCAGGGCCTCTTTTGCGTTCAGGGGGCTACTCCTGAGCGCACGAGCCGTCAAGTCGCACGCCCGCGCCAGCGACTCACGATGCGCGGGCAGTATCCGTCCGGACGAAACTGCTTCTCGGAGATGCGCGGTGCGCGTAACTGTCCGGGTGCGCTCTACCACTTCCCGAATCGGCTCGGTGCTGGCCGACGGCCGACCCTAACTGGTCGACCTCGGCATGCCCGCCTTCACCGACCAAGCACCCTCTACGCGTCACCCCACGCGTCGGTGACACAGCCCAACTCGTAGTGCCACCACCCGTCCTCTTGGCCGCGGATGAGCAACGCCTTGATCCGACCAAGGTCTGCGTCGGCCGGCACGGTGAAGGCGACCAGGGGAAGCTCCTCGCCGAAGACCTCACCGCCCAAACCAAATGGGGACAACCGCTCGTGCACAGCCTGAGCGCTTCGCCCCAATGGACCGGAGGGAACGGGCAGGACTCGGATGGTGCAGTTTCCCGACGCCTCCACTCGCTCCTTCGCCCAGTGGAGGCCGTCGGTGTCTGTCACGAACCGCACGATCTCACCCTTGGCCACCCCGTCCTGCAAGAAGGGAGCGTTCTCTATGCGGGCGGTGTCACTGCTCAGCCGCGTGGCCCACAGCCCCTCAGTGTCATAGGGAAGCCAGCCGTCACGTGGCACAAACCGGTACCACACCTTGATCCGTTCGCTCTCGGCAGCGACAGGCTCGGACGGAGTCATAGAGGTCACGGTCTAAATGATCGCGCACCCAGCTTCCGTATCGAGCACCAGTACGGCTGTTCAGAGACATCTCATCACCGCAACCGAAACAGCGAGGCTAAGGGCTGTCCCGTTATGCCCGGCGGATGCGCGGCGTCAGCTACGGCGCCTCGCCGCGTTGTCGGAACGCCCGCATACATCCAGTGTGCGGGTGCCCCTCCGCCTTGCGACGCACCGCATCTGACGCCGCGCACTGATCCGCCAGGAACAACGGGACAGCCCTTGGCCTCCTCTCACCCACTGGGTAGATGCTGGCCACCCCCGCATTGACCGCTACGGCCCGACAGTCAACGAGGACCCTCTGGCTGGATGAGCCCGAGAACGAAGTGAAAAGCGCTACGGGCGTTTTACGGAGATCTACGCTGGCGACGTCCTCGAACTGCCATGGATCGGCGGCAATCCGCTGTCGACCCTGGAGATCCTGGCTGCGGCTGATCTGCTCATCAACGACCGCATGCTGGCCGTGCGGCACTACATCGCCAAGCACACGGCCGACCATGGTCGGCAGGTATGTGGTCCGTTCGGTTGAGGTCGCCGCCGCTCTCGGGCCTCGGGTGGCAGGCGGCATTCTCATTGGCGGTACTGAGTTGATGGTAGTGGGCCGGATGGGTGGGAGCGGGGAAGCGTCTCTGGAATTTTGTAGCTGGGTCTCCCGGTGGCGGGTCATTCCATGGTGGGAGGTCTCTTGGCGAGCGGGTGAGTCGGCGTCGCCCTACGGTCGGCATAGCACTGAACCACAGCTGGCATGACAACTTACGCAACGGCGTTGTCGTCGCTTCGGCAGGGGGATCAGCCATGCCGGGCCCGGAGGCCGGTGGCCCTCTTGCGGGACCGCGAAGAAGATAACGGGTTGGCCGGGGTTTGCTCGGTTGTTGTGCGGGTGTGTTGTGGGGGCGGGTGGGACCGTTCGGTCGTGGTGGGGTCGTTGGGTGCGGGTTGGTGTGGGGTGGGGTTAGGTGGTGGGTGGTGTGGTGGTGATGGTGGAGTGGAAGAGGGGTTGGTTGTTTTGGTGGGCGGTGATGTGGACGGTGT
>NZ_JBIWLW010000096.1:0-7273 GCF_044766385.1 Streptomyces sp. NPDC102274
TACTCACCTCCGTCAACCTCACCCCACACCGAGGCAAAACCGTCCACACCGAACTACACCCCCACCCCACCGACCACAACCACAACCACAACCACGACGAGACAACACACCCCGAAAACTAACCGCCCCACCACCACAGCACCCACCCTCAAACCACACCCCCACCCACCCTGAAGACACACCCCACACGCAGCCCACCGCCCGGCACCCGGACAATGCCGCTGCCGGGCCGCACCCGCAGTACCCCGCGGAAAACGCCGGGCCCCGGCCCGGCACACACAACGAACCCGCCCAGCCCGCTCCCACCCATCACGACCACCCCCCACCCGCTCCCCGAAGGGGAACAGCAGCGGTCCGCCCCCACGCAACAGTCCGCTCACACCGATGTGACACCCTGCGGACGTCACCAGGCCGGCACGGGGGCACAAACCGCCCCTCCCCCGTCGGCATCCCGCCGAACAGCACACGCAGCAGGCCAGGTCCGGGGCCAGGACACATCAACGTCGGCCGCGCGGCGATTCTCAGGAAGACGGTCGTGGCGCCTCGGCCGACGAGCCGCCCTCTGCGAGCTGAGTCCGCACACCGCGAGGCACACGCACGCCGTGACTGCGCAGGTTGCCGATGAATCGTGCGACGAGCGGATCCGGTTCCGCGGACGTCACCGCCACCAGCTGCCTGACCCACCGCGGCGAGAACGATCGCACTGCGCCCGGAAAGCCATCGCTGACCGCGCTCACCGGGCACACGGCGATTCCCAGACCGGCGGCCGCCAGCTGTGGTGCCGCGGCCGTCACCGATGTCCTCATCACCGTCTCCAGGTGAACTCCGGCGCGGGCGAGGGACTGGTCGAGCCAGACGCTGAGGCCGTTGTCCGGTGCGAAGTGAACGAGCGGCGCACCTTCAAGGTCCTCAAGGCGTACAGCCGGCCGCTCGGCCAGCGGGTGGCTGGTGGGCGCCGCCAGCACGATCTCCTCCTCGGCGACGGCGGTGATCGTGAAGCGGCCAGGCGGCGGAGCGGGCAACAGTGCGACGTCGGCTTCGTCGGAGTCGACGAAGCCGAGTGCCTCGTCCATCGCCGTGGACTCGCGCAGGGTGATCGCCACCTCTGGGTAACGGCGGTGCCACTGGCGAATGACCGGGGCGAGCAGCGCCACCGTAAGGCTCTGCGCACAGACCAACCGCAGCACACCTCCGGCCGCTTGACCCGCCGCACGTGCCGACCTCACAGCAGAGGCGGCCGCCTCGATCGCTCGCCTGGCATCCGCGACGGCGGCACGCCCTGCGGGAGTGAGCTTGACCCCCCGGGGTTCACGGCGAAGCAGGGCCGTCCGGGTCTCGCGTTCAAGCGAAGCGATCTGGTGAGACACAGCGGGTTGTGACGAATGCAGCAGCAGTGCGGCCTGCGTGATCGATCCGGAGTCCGCGACCGCGACAAGGCATTCCAACGCCCGTAGAGAAGTCATCCATAAATTTTATCGCAGACCTTCGAAGCATGAATGCTGTCGAGGGAAGACCTCGGAGTCCCCGATCGCTACAACCCACGACACCTTCTCGCCAAGGCAAGCGAGGAGGCTCGCACTCGGCAAAGGAGAGGTTCATGGCGCAGGCGTTCGTCACGGGCGGTTCGGGGTTCATCGGCCAGGTGCTGGTACGTCGGCTCCTCGACGAGGGGCACTCGGTCCGTGTTCTGGTCCGAAGTGAGGCGTCGGCTGCAAAGGCGTCGGCGCTGGGTGCGGAGCCTGTGCGAGGCGAGTTGACTGGCGGCGGCAACATCAGCACCATCGCCGCAGCGATCGCCATGCCGCACATGGCGACGTACGGAGCTCGGAAGGCGGCCATCGAATCCTTCACCCGCAGCTGGGCCGCAGAGTGGAGTGCGAACAACATACGCGTCAACGCGGTGGCCCCAGGGAACGTGACCACCGACAACGTGGTGGACTTCATCGGCACCGACCAGTTCGCGGCGTGGTCCGAGATAAACCCGCTCAAGCGCAACGCCACGCCCGAGGAACTCGCCGAAGTCATCGTGTTCGTGGCAAGCGAGCGCGCGAGCTTCGTCACCGGCCAGGTGATCGTGGCCGACGGCGGTCGCCTGGCCATCTGAACAACACGGCAACCACCACCACCGCGACGGTCTCCTTCCCCGCAGCGTCGTTCGGACCGGCCGGCCACGCCTCGCCGCCGCTTTCCGAGTGGACGAAGGCCAGGGTGTGCCCAGGCTTCACCGTATGGTCCTCGACGAACTCGGCTCCCCCGGCTCGGCTGGGCGGATCCCGTGGCCCGCGACGGGAGACAGTGCCCCCGGTCGCGTGGAGAAACGGCCGGGGACGATGAAGGGGGGGATGTCCAGGCCGCGACGGTGCTCAGCGGCCGGGGTGTTCAGTTCCCCAGGTGTCGCGCACCCGGGATCGGGACCGTTGTTGTGTTGGCAAGGGTGTGGGTCAGCCGAGCTTCATGACGTAGCCGGCGTGGTGCAGTTCGTCGCCCTTGAACTCGCCGAACGCCCAGAAGCCGAGGTCGTCGAGGTAGTCGATGCGGTCGCCGTCGATCCAGTAGCTGCCCTGGTAGGCGTGCGGGCGACCGCCCCGGGTCTCGTCGTAGCGGCCGTCGGCGGTGAGCTCCTGGTGCAGAAAATCCTCCACGTCGATCCAGACGCCGACCCGCAGGCTGCCGGTCAGGTCCGCGGCGGCCGGGATGCCCGCCTCGGGGGTGGTGACCCGGCCGGGGGCGTCGGTGCCGGCCCACACCGCGGGCCGGCCGGCCGCGACCAGCGCACGGACCTGCTCCGGCCGGGACACGAGTGTGGCCAGGGCACCGGGCACATCCGCGGCGAGTTCGTCGGGCACCACCAGGAAGTCCGTACTGTTGCCCGGGGTCAGCGTCGCGACGCACTCCGAGCGGTGCCCACGGCCGCCGGCCAGCGCGACGGTGTCGACGACGGCGGGGACGATCGCCATACCGGTGCAGTCGACGACGACAGCGTTGTCGTCCCCGGCCGCGGTGATGATGCCGGGGCCGACGCCCACCAGCAGGGAACCGACGAACAGCAGGTCGGCGCCGGCGATCGTCCCGATCAACGGGTCCATCGTCAGGATCCGGGCATGGGTGAACAGCACGGGACGACCCCCGTCGTTCGAGAGGATCTCGTCCAGAGCCTTGGCATTCCAGCCCGCGACGTCCGCGGTGCCAGTGGCGTTCGTGTCGGTGATGCTCATAGCGTGCTCCTCGGATGCGTCGGGTCCTGGTGCGGCGCGGTGCGTGCGAAGTGCTCTCCGGTTGCCCCAGTCCCGTGATCGGCGGCTCCGGGCGGCTGCCACGTCACCAGACTCGTCGCACGCCGGAAGCGGAACCAGGCCGCTCTCTCCCTAGGTATCGGACACCCACCATCCGTATCGCACGCCGAGTGCCAACGTGTCGCAGGCAGCCCGTCGGAGTCGGTGACAGCCGGTGGCCGCCGGCCGAGGCTCCGCCGTTCCGTGCGCCGCTGCCGCGGGGCGCGAAGGGTACGGCCGCTCGCGATGCTGGGTGCGTGGCACCCAGGAAGCCCTCACCTGGGCAAACGGCGGCCTGGTTGCCGTCGGCCGCCGGGCCGACCGTAGAGCCGTGACCACCAACGAGACACCCCACGACTCGCACCCGTACGTCGGGATGTGGGTGACCGCCGACGGGTACATCCGTCAGGAGCTGTTGCCGAACGGCCGTTACGACGAAGCCCGGGGCAACCGCCGGAGCGCCTACACCGGCAGTTACACCGTCACCGGCAACCACCTCGACTACGTCGACGACACCGGCTTCACCGCCACCGGCGACGTCCGGGACGGAGCCCTCTACCACGAGCACCTCGTGCTGTATCGCGAGCGGCCCGCCCCCTGATCGAATCAGTGTCTGCAGCAGGGCAGCGGCCTTGAGATGGGGCGAGGCACAGATGTCACGATCCATGGCCCGTACGTGGACGCGTCCGACCACCGCATAGAGCGGGCCCAGGTCGTCGATGTGTGGGTCCCCTGGCAACAGTTCGGCGGCATGCGGCAGGAACGAGAGGTTGATCTCCGACTTTCGGGGTGGGACACGCGGCGTGGCGCATGAACACCATTCCCGAACCCCGCACGGCCGCAGCCCTGGTGGCCCGCCGCCGCAGCGCCGAGGCCGCCGTCGGACGTGTCCACGACGCCCGCACCCGACTCCGCCGAGAGAAAGCCCGGATCAGCGTCGCCGCCGTCGGCCGCCGCACGAAGCCCAGCGCACTCGAATCGGCGAACTCCTCGGCCAAGTACGCGACTTGGAGACCGAGTGGACTGAGGAAAGGGTCCAGCGGATCACGACCGAGAACATCACCCTCGAGCAGCGAGTCCGCCAGCTGACTGCCGATAACCGAACCGTCGACGAGCGGCTCAAGGCCGTTCGATCCAACGTCCGCTTCCAGGACCGGCGCATCGCCGATCTTGAGGCCCGCCTCGCCGACCCGGAATCAGAGACTTGATCTCTCGCCGCTGACCGCCTTACGTCCCCGTCCACCGTCCCGGTGGACGGGACGGGCAAGGTGGGCTGAACGCCGTACAGGCCCGCGGCCGTTTCCTGGCCGCGCACCTCATCCAGCACGGAGTGGCAGCGCGGTACGAACGGCAGTAGCCCGCAGAAAGTCAAGCTTCTCTGCGTCCGGCGTGCCGGGCTCGGCCGTGAACGTCACGATCCTCACGTCGTGGTCCGGCACCTTCAGCACGTCACTGTCCAGCACGATCTCTCCGACCAGACGGTGCTGGATCCGTTTGCGGCCGCCCAGACGCGAACCAAGTGTCGCAGTGGCCCACAGCTCCCGGAAGTCCGCACTGACTCGTGCGGTCCCCTGGATCAGCTCATCGAGTTCCTTCTCCCCCGGGTATGCGGCGCGAGCGAGCCGCAGATCGGCGACGAGAGCCGCTTTGAAGGCAACGGTGGTCTGGTCGGTGGGGAAGAAGACTGAGCGGCCGGCCGCGGATGGTTCGGCGAAGACTGCTCGCACCAGGTTCCGTTCCCGCAGTGGTCGGGCGCCCGGGTCGCCCAGCAAGGTCGCCCAGGACTGCGTCCAGGTCAGCAGGGTCCACGAGGCCGAGAACACTCCCACGGGAATGTCTCCCCAGCGGCTGATGAGCCGGTCGACGCTCGGCGGTACCTCTTGCGGAATCTGACCCGGCACCGGCGGGAGAAGTCCCGCGACGAGATGCAGATGGCAGGCCTCATCGCCTGTTAGTCGCAATGCTCGGGCAATCGAGGCGACCACGGGACGGGACGGGCGTCGGGCTCGGCCCTGCTCCAGGCGCAGGAGGTAGTCGACGGAGATTCCGGCAAGTGACGCGAGCTCCTCGCGACGCAGTCCGGCCGTCCGCCGGCGTCCTGTAGCCGGCAGGCCGACATCGTCCGTCGTCAGGCGGTCGCGCCAGGCACGCAACGCCTCGCCCAGGGAGTTCTCTGGCAGGCTCATGGTCCCATTGTCGCTTACCAGGCGGTCATCAGCGTGGTACTGCGATTCCAGGGTTAAGCGGGGTACTGGCTGGGCCGCGCGGAGGGATCGATGCTCTTTCCCGGCAGGTCACATGCGCGGCTGCCGATACGGGGCGCGGGCTCGTGCAGCCTTCGGCCCGTCCAGGTTGCCGCTGTGGCCTGCCGCCAGAAACGCATCAGATCGGAGTTACTCGTGCAGAAATACCTTGCCGTCCGACTGGCCGTAGCCACGGCAGGCATGATGATTGGGTTTACCGCGGTTTCGACAACAGCCGAAGCAGCTACGCCACCCCTTTCGGACCCACACATCGTGGCTCACTTCGACCGGCCGAACGGGCAGGTGGCGGAGAGCATCATCGTGGAGCCGGACGGCTCGGCTGACGTCGGCCTCATTCTGTCCCGTCAGGTGGCACACGTTTCCCTCGACGGACGCGTTGAGGTGTTGGCCACCATGCCGCTGCCGGCGGACGGAGGTGTGAACACCCCGAGCGTCGGATTCGCCGCTGTGACAGGGGTCGAACGCACCGAAGACGGCACTGTCCACTTCCTGTACTCCGCGGGCGACAGGCACCTCACCGGTCTGTGGAAGCTACCCCCCGGCGGCAAGCCGACGCGTATTGCGGCTCTACCGGCGACAAGCTTTGCCAACGGGCTCGCCCGGGACAACCGCACAGGGAACTTCTACATCACCGACTCCACGCAGGGAAAGGTGTGGCAGGTCCGTCCGCACGGCGGAACGGCCACCGTCTGGGCCGATGGGCATGACCTCTCCCCGACTGACTTCTTCGGCGCCAACGGCGTGAAGGTGCACAACGGCGCCGTGTGGGTGGCCAACATCGACCGCGGAACGATCCTGCGCATCCCGCTGACGGGCAAGGGAACGGCAGGGAGGCCCCAGATCAAGGCCTCGGGGCTGGACAGCGTCGACGACTTTGCCTTCACGGGGCGGGGAGACCAGCTGTTGGCCGCCCTCAACATACCCAGCAAGGTGGTACTCATCACCCCGGGCAGGCCCGACCGCACCGTCCTCGACCAGAACGACGGACTGCAGAACACCACGTCCGTCGCCGTCGACAAGAACACCGTTTACGTCAGCAGCGGTGCGCTCACCACGGGCAGGGACGCGAACCTCCTGACAGCACACCTCGATCGCCGCTGAGACCCGGCTGCCGACGCTTTCGGTTCGGCCCGCGATCAGCCGAGTCGGCCTCGTCGCCGCCCGTGCGTCCGGTAAGGCGGACGCACGGATGGCGGCGCGGCGCCAGGGCTACCCCGCGAGCAACTCGCCCACATCCAGCGAGCTGAGGTAGCCGCTCTGGGACCTGGTCGACCTCCAGCACGGACATGGCTTCCGTCCGCGGTGCGTACCCGGGGCTCACTCGCCGCCTTCACTCCGGCCGACCGGCTTGAGCGGCGTGTATGCAACGGCTGCGCCGCCATTTCTCACCGCACTCGCCGCCCGCCCCGACATCCCCGTAAAAGGGGCGGCAGAAACGAATCCACCAGCCTCATCCCCCTCACGGTGGCGGAGATCCGAAGACTCCTGGCAACTTTCCTCCCCGCCCCGGGACCACCCCGCGCCCCTCACACGCACGCCTTGAAGTGGTCCCACTGGCGCAGAAAACACCAAGCCACCGCACAACGCTGCCACCTACAAGCGAAGAACCAGCCCAGGACACGAAGTACTGCTGGAGTACTAATACTCCAGTTGCAGTTCTCCATACGCCCTGGTCAAGGGGCCCTTTCGGAGTCTAGTTGGCTGACGGACCGTCAGAGTGGCGGTGGTTCGTTACTC
>NZ_JBIWLW010000097.1:0-7086 GCF_044766385.1 Streptomyces sp. NPDC102274
CCGCGGCGATCTCGTCCGCGCGCTTCGCGCGCAGCGCGTCGTAACGCCGGACGATCACCTGCCGCTCCTCGGGCGTGGTGCGTGGCCAGGAGCCATGGTCGAATGCCTCACGTGCCGCGGCGACGGCCGCGTCCACGTCGGCGGGGCCGGCCTGGGCCACGCGGCCCAGTAGGGACTGGTCGTGCGGGGAGAGTATGTCGAGCAGCATGTCCGGGGTGCTGGGGGAAACCCAGGAGCCGCCGATGTACAGCTTGTCGCAGACAATCATGTCTCTCAGTTCCTTCGCGCGAAACGTGGTTGGGAAAGCAGGGGGTCGGGTGTGTGTCCGGGGCCGTGTCGAAACCACCGGGGCGACCGCGAGTCCGCGCCGCAGCCGGGTCCGCGGTCGCCTGCATGCTCGCGGACGTGCGACCGGGACCGCGTAGTAATTCGATGTGCGGGGTCGGACTTGCTGCCACGACGCCGTTGTTCAGCCCTTGGGCGGGCGGACCATCTGCGCGACGGGGGTGTCGGCAAAGTCGCCCAGTCCGTCCAGGTCAGTGGAGACGCTGACCTCGCGCCATGCTGCGTCCTCCGCAGCCCGGGCCTCGGTGATCTGTGGGGCGAGCCATGCTGCGTCGGAGCCGAGGAGGAGCCGCACCGGCGGGTTCGGTTCCTCGGTGAGCTGCAGGATCACGGCCGCCATCTTGACCGGGTCACCGCGCTGTACGTCGGGGTTGTTGTTGTAGGCGCGGGCGAAGACGCCGACGGTCTCGTCGTACTCGTCGTGGATGACCGGCACGGACATCGGGGCCGAGGCCCAACGGGTTCGAATACCTCCGGGCTCGGCCAGGGTGGCACGGACCCCGATCGGCGCGACCTCGCGGGCGAGGATCTCGGTGAAGCCACCGAGAGCCCACTTCGACGCCTGGTAGGCCGCCAGTCCCGGCTGGTTGCGCCGGCCACCGATGGTGGAGACGTTCACGATGCTGCCCGAGCGCCGGGGACGCATCACGGGCAGGACGGCCCGCACCATGTTGACCGCGCCGAAGAAGTTGACCTCGACGTTGCGGCGGAACTCGTCCTCGGGCATGTCCTCGATCGAGCCGACACCACGGTGGCCGGCGCTGTTCACGAGGACGTCGACACCGCCGAACTCGGCTACCGCGTAGGCGACAGAGTCCCGGGCGGCCGCCGGGTCGGTCACGTCCACAGCCCGTACGCACAACCGGTCACGGTACTCGGTGGGGCACGGTCACGGCATCGGCTGCCAGGTCCGTCGCCACCACCTTGTGGCCCGCAGCGAGAGCCGCCTCGACGACACGGCCGCCGAGGCCGCCGGCCGCACCGGATATCAGAAACGTCTTGGTCATTCCTTCTCACCCACTGCTGATAGGGAGCGATTCACAGGCGTGCCCCTGTGAGCGCCGGGCACGAAGCCATGGGATGTGGGGCCGTCTGGCCGTGCCCACAGGAGTGCCGTCAGGCGGCTGGGTAGTCCGAGGAACGGCTGACCTCCGCCCACTTGTTCGCCTCGGTGAGGCGGGCCTCCTCCGAACTGATCGCGATACCCAGGGCGTCGCTGCCGAGCAGCAGCCGGCGCGGGGGCACCTTGGCATCAACTGCGCCGATGATCGCCCAGGCCATGCGGTCGGGGTCGCCGGGCTCCTTGCCGCTGTAAGCGGCGAATCGCTCCAGCCACGCACCCACCGTCTGCTCGTAGTCGGAAGTGATGGGCCCGGACGGCTTCGCGGCGCCGGCGGCCCAGCCTGTTCGGATGCCGCCCGGCTCAACGATGGTGACCTTGACGCCGAACGGCGCCACCTCGTTGGCGAGGACCTCGGAGAAACCCTCGACGGCGAACTTGGCCGTCTGGTAGGCGCTGAGGCCGGGCGTGCCGCCGACCCGGCCGCCGATGGAGGAGATCTGCACGAAGTGTCCGGACCGCTGCCGGCGCAGGAACGGCAGGGCTGCCCGTGTCACGTTGACGACGCTGTAAAGATTGGCCTCAACCTGCGCGCGGAACTCGTCCTCGGGGAAGTCTTCGATCGAGCCGCTGGTGGCATATCCCGCGTTGTTGACCACCACATCGATCGAACCGAACCGTTCCACCGCCGCGGCGACCGCATCACGGGACTGGGACGGGGAGGTGACGTCCAGCGCGACGGCCTCCAGACTCTCCGGGTGCTCAGCTTTCAGAGCGGCCAGGGCCTCCGGCTTGCGGGAGGTCACCATGATCTGGTCTCCCGCCTCCAGAGCCGCGAGAACCAGGGCCTTGCCCAGTCCCTGTGAACCGCCGGTGATCAGCCAAGTCCGCGTCATGGCACCTCACTTCGTTGCTTCTTCGCTGCCCTCGACTTCGCTGCCCTCGACCGAGGAACAACTCCAATGTAGTGCTTCTAGCGAAAAATGCAACAGTCGTGTTGCACAAAGTGTGGAATCCACCCTAGCGGCAATGCCAGTGACTTAACGGCCGCCGAAGCGACTATCTGGCGACGTTTCTGCACGTCAGAGGCTCGAAGGGCGGGTTAAGTCACTGGCATTGACCCTAGCGGTGATGTAAACGCACCCGAGGATAGGATTGGCGGACCATGAGAGCGGATGCCGCACGCAACCTGATGGCGGTCCTCCACGCCGGGGCCCGTCTCCTGGCCGAGGATCCGGGTACCCCGATGGCGGTGATCGCCGTCGCCGCGGGCGTGGACCGCACCACTGTCCATCGCCGCTTCGCGAACCGGGAGGCACTGCTCAGCGCCGTCTTCCAGGCCAAACTCGACTCGACCGAGCGGGTCCTCGACGAGGCGCGGCTGACCGAGGCCCCGGTGCCGGTGGCCCTCCATCGCTACCTTGAGGGGATCATCCCCGTCAGCCGCGAGTGGCCTGTCGACCTGCGCCGCATGATGCAGCAGGACCCCGCAGCCCGCACCCGCCGCCAGGAACAGAGCGAGCGAGTCGACGTCTTCATCCAGCGCGCGGTCGGCGAGGGCTACCTGCGCGCCGACATCGAGGCGGCCTGGGCGCGCGTGGTCCTCGACGATCTCGTCGACAGCATCGCCCACCGATTCCCCGCGGTGGATCATCCACGGGCGGCCGACCTCGTCGCTGACACCTTCCTCAACGGCGTCGGAGTGACCTGACCCCCGCCGCCACGCCGAGCTGACCCCTGCGGGCTGCGTCTTCCTGGAGGAGTGCCGCAAGCCTGCTGCACAGCGGACGCGCGCCGGACGCGCCGTTCGAGGACCTGGTCGGCCTTCTCGCCGAACTGCCTGCCGCGCCGTGTTCTCCCCCATGGCATCCGGTGACGGCCGCGGACGGGCCGGGCACGTCAAGATCGGGCCCTGGCTCGCCAAGGCCCGCACCAAACACCGCGTCGGCCAACTCCGCCAGGAGCACGCGACCTTGGTGGCATCGCTGTTCGACGGCGACTGGACCGACGAGGCCGCCCGGCCCACGGTCCTGGCATAGCAGTCAGGGCTCTTGCAAGATCAAACCAACCTTGCAAGTGAACCGCCCCGGGTTCGGTAGAGATCTCAGAGTGCGGAACGTGAGCTCTTGGCTGGTGGGAATTCTCGGCCCGGTTGTTGAGACCCTTGTGGGATCGGTGCTCCACCGAGGGCATGACTTCGTGGCGGGCCGCGCCGTAGGAACGGAGCTTGTCGGTGACGATTACCTTCGGCACCGCACGCGTCTTCTTCATCAGCCTGCTGAAAGCGGCCTTGTAGATCTGGTCCGTGCGTTGTGGTTCACGGGCGGCCGAGGAGTCCTCGGGCGGCCAGGCCCAGCATGTCCGCGTATGCCCGGGGAAAGTCGACGCGCGCGTCGACGAGCCGGGGATCCGCAGTGGCCTCGATGATGGCCGGCGTCGGATTGCTGAACGGCCACAGCCCGGCCAGGATGACGACCCCCACCGCGGTCAGGTGGAGCGCCGCCCGCTCATCGAGGCCGTGCACCCGCGCGCTGAGCAACCGCGCCAGATGGGTGCGGTGTTCGAGGTCTTCGAGCTTGTACGCCCGGACGGATTCGGCGGACACGTTCCGCTCGAGCACCATCGCGAGCAGGCTCCACAACTGGCACAGCAGTGGCCTAGCGGCCAGGGTGTCTGCCCATGCCCGGATCACATCGTCGAGGTCGGTCGGAGCGGCCGGCAAGTCCCTTTCGAGGTCGTCCAGCCACATCTGCCGCGTGCGGTTGAGCAGCGCCAGCAGAACACCCTCGCGGGATTCGAAGTAGCGCACGATGTTGGTCTTGGACGTGCCCAGCCGGCGGCTGAGTTCACGCAGGCCGACGTCCTCAAGCGGTATTTCGATGAGCAGTGCCTCGGCCGCGTCGAGAATCGCGCGCCTGCGGAGCTCTTGCTGTTCGTGGCTGCGCGCTCGCCGGAATCCAGGCTCTTCCTTGATGCTCACCGCGACCCACCTCCCCAGACTCGTGACCCCGTCCGCACCCGAGCATAGCGGTCCACTGGAACCTTGCGTAAGGTCCAGCGGACCGTTATCGTTTCGCATACCGGTCCGGTGGACCGTTAGGACTGAGAAGGGTGGACCGAGCCATGCTCGCGTTCGACAAGCTGTACATCGGCGGCCACTGGACGACCCCCGCCACCGGGGAGACTCTGACCGTTCGCTCGCCCCACGACCAGAGTGTGGTCGGCACCGCTCCGCACGCGGCACCCGCGGACGTGGATCGGGCGGTGGCCGCCGCGCGGACCGCGTTCGACGAGGGACCCTGGCCGCGGATGAGCCCGCAGGAACGCCAGACGGTGATCGCCCGGCTGTCCAAGCTGCACTCCGCTCGCGCCGACGAGCTGGCCGCGCTGGTCACCGCCGAGAACGGATCGCCGATCTGGTTCACCGGCTGGACCCATCACACTGGCGTTCCCGCGCAGAACGACGCCTACCTGCGGGCCGCTGCCGCGCTCGACTGGGAGGCCGAGGTCGGCGCTGCGGGCAACGCCCGTACGCTGCTGCGCCGCGAAGCCGTCGGGGTGGTGGCGGCGATCATTCCGTGGAACGCCCCCCATCAGTCGGCCATGGTCAAGCTGATCCCGGCGCTGCTGGCCGGGTGCACGGTCATCCTCAAGGCATCGCCAGAAACGGCTCTGGACGCGCTGGTACTGGCAGAAGTCTTCGACGAGGCCGGCCTCCCCGAGGGGGTTGTCAGCGTGCTTCCCGCGGGCCGGGAGACCAGCGAGCACCTGGTCGCGCACCCGGGCGTCGACAAGGTCGCCTTCACCGGTTCCACCGCCGCCGGGCGGCGCATCGCGGCGATCGCCGGCGAGCAGCTCAAGCGGGTCAGTCTGGAACTTGGCGGCAAGTCCGCGTCGATCGTCCTCGAAGACGCCGACCTCGAATCGACCGTCGCTGGCCTGAAGTTCCTCTCTCTGGGCAACAACGCCGAGAACTGCGTCGCGCACACCCGCATCCTGGTCGCGCGGACGCGATACGAGGAATTCGTCGCCGCGTTCAAGACGATGATGGAGGAGATCGTCGTCGGAGACCCGTCCGCACCCGAGACCTTCATCGGGCCGATGGTGCGCCGGGATCAGCTGGAGCGGGTCCGCGGTTACATCCAGATCGCTGTCGACGAGGGCGCGCGGCTGGTAACCGGCGGTCTGGACCCGATCGAGGGGCTTGAGGACGGCAATTACGTGCGCCCGACGCTCTTCGCGGACGTCGACAACTCCATGCGGATCGCCCAGGAAGAGGTCTTCGGGCCGGTACTGGTCGTCATCCCGTTCGATGACGAGGCCGAAGCGGTGCGTATCGCCAATGACTCGGAGTACGGGCTCGGCGGCGGCGTGTGGGGCGCCGACCCCGAACACGCCCTGGAGATCGCTCGGCTCATCCGTACCGGCTGGATGACGGTGAACGGGGCACCCGCCACGTCTGACGGGTCGTTCGGCGGCTACAAGAACAGCGGTATCGGGCGCGAGTTCGGCGCTGTGGGGCTGAACCAGTACATCGAGTACAAGACGATCGGAATCTGACCATGACATCCCCCGCACGAGCCCGCGTCCCACTGGGCGGCACCGGGATCGACATCAGTCCGATCGGCCTGGGCTGCATGGGAATGTCCCAGTTCTACGGAACGGCCGACCGGGCCGAGTCGGTCCGGACCATCCACGCCGCGATCGACGCCGGAATCGACTTCTTCGACACCTCGGACTTCTACGGCGCAGGTGCGAACAGTCCTGGCGAACCGCCGGCAGGCTTCGGCCACAACGAGTCGCTCCTCGCTGAGGCGTTCGGCGGGCGGCGGGACGAAGTGGTGCTCGCCACCAAGTTCAGCGCACGAAAGTCCGCGGACGGGGAAACCGTCTTCGACGGCCGTCCGGAGTACGTCGCGCAGGCATGCGACGCCAGCCTCCGCAGGCTGAACACGGATCGCATCGACCTGTACTACTACCACCGTCTCGACCCGCAGGTCCCGGTCGAGGACACGGTCGGGGCGATGGCCGGCCTCGTCGCCGCCGGCAAGGTCCGTGCGATCGGGCTGAGCGCTGTCGATGCCAGGGTACTGCGCCGGGCGGCGGCCGTGGCCCCGATCGCCGCGCTCCAGAGTGAATACTCGTTGTGGGAACGGCAGATCGAAGACTCGGTCCTGCCCGTCTGCCGCGAGCTCGGGATCACCGTGGTGCCGTACAGCCCCCTCGGCAGGGCGGCGCTGACGGGCACATTCGACGCGGGCACGACGTTCGCCAAGGACGACTTCCGCGCGACGCTGCCCAAGTTCAGCAGTGACCACTTCGCTCACAACCTGCGACTGATCGACGAGCTGAAGGCGTTCAGCGCGGAGCGCGGGTTCGCCCCGGGCCAGATCGCGCTGGCGTGGCTACTCGCGCAGCCGCACGACATCGCCCCGATCCCGGGGACCAAGAGGGTGAAGTACGTGCGCGAGAACGCGGCGGCGACGGCCGTGCCCCTCAGCGCCGACGACGTGGCGCTGCTCTCCCGGCACTTCACCCCCGCCAGAGTGCGGGGTGGCCAGTACGGTGAACTGGACGTGAAACCCCACTAGGGCGTGTATTGGGTCGTGATCATTGTGTGGTTCGCGTGAGGTGCTTGATCCAGATCATGGAGGCCCGCAGGTGGAGTCCGGCTTGGTAGC
>NZ_JBIWLW010000098.1:0-6944 GCF_044766385.1 Streptomyces sp. NPDC102274
CGGTTTGTGGCGGATCCGTTCCGTTCCGGGGGTCGGTTGTATCGGACGGGTGATGTGGTGCGGTGGCGTGCGGATGGGGTGTTGGAGTATGCGGGTCGGGGTGATGATCAGGTCAAGGTGCGTGGGTTCCGTATCGAACTCGGTGAGGTCGAGAGCGTTCTGTTCTCCCACCCTGCGGTTTCCCAGTCGGTGGTGGTGGCGCGTGAGGACCGTCCGGGTGTGAAGCGTCTGGCGGCCTATCTGGTCGCTGACGGGGCTGCGGTCCTGGATGTGGACGTGGTGCGTGAGCATGTGGTGTCGGCTCTGCCGGAGTACATGGTTCCGGCGGCTTTCGTCGTGCTGGACGCGTTGCCCCTGAATGCCAATGGCAAGCTCGACCGCCGTGCTCTGCCCGCGCCCGAGTTCGAGGCTGCGGAGTCCGCGTATACCGGGCCGCGTACCGAGTCCGAGCGGATCCTGTGCGGGGTGTGGGCGGAGGTCCTCGGGTTGGAGCGGGTCGGGATCGAGGACAACTTCTTCGATCTCGGCGGTGACTCGATCATCAGCCTCCAGGTCGTCTCCCGCGCCCGCCGCGCCGGACTCGCGCTCTCCTCCCGCGACGTCTTCCTCCACCCCACCATCGCCACCCTCACCACCAAGGCCGGCCAGGTCGACACCGGCCCCGCTCTGCTCGCCGAGAGCGGCCCCGTCACCGGCGCCGTAGGGACAACTCCCGTACGAGAGTGGTTCTTCGATACGCATCCGCTGGCTCCGGAGCACTTCAACATGGGTGCCGGGTTCACCCTGTCTCCGGCCACGGACCTCGATGCTCTGCGGGCCGCTGTCGGCGCGCTGCTCGCCCAGCACGACGCGTTGCGTAGCACGTTCACCCGTACCCCCGAAGGAACCTGGACCGGACACATCACGCCCGCCGTCGACCTCGACGCGGTCTTCACCGCCCACGCGTGTGGCACCGAGGAGCGGCCCGCGCTCGTCGCCGCGGCCCATGCCGGACTCGACCTGGAACGCGGGCCGTTGTTTCGCGTGCTCGTCGGAGTGACGGGCCCGGAAGCGCCGGTCCGGGTCGTACTCGCCGCGCACCATCTGGTGGTCGACGGTGTGTCCTGGCGCATCCTGCTGGAGGATCTGGAGTCGGCCTACGTGCGGATCGTGACCGGCGGACAGCCCGCCTTGGGTCCCAAGGGCACCTCCGTACGTCAGTGGGCCGCGCGGCTGGCCGAGCACACCGCCGCGGGTGGCTTCGACGCCCAGCTGCCGTACTGGCTGGGGACGACCGTCGGTGCCACCACCCGACTGCCCGTGGACCGTCCCGGTGGCGACAACACGGTGGAGTCGGAGCGGTCGGTGTCCGTGCGGCTGTCCGCGGAGGAGACGTCGGCGTTGTTGCAGCGGGTCCCCGCGGTGTACCGGACGCGGCCGAACGATGTGCTGCTCTCGGCGTTGGTGCGCGCGGCGGGGCCGTGGGCCGGTGGCGCGCGATGGGCCGTCGACATCGAGGCGCACGGCCGTGAGGAGATCTTCGACGACACCGACCTGTCCGGTACCGTCGGCTGGTTCACCTCCATCCACCCGGTCGTCCTGGACGTTCCGCCGGGTGATGAGGGGGCGGCGGACTGGAGCGGGACGATCCGGGCGGTCAAGGAGCGGCTCAGAGCGGTACCGGACCAGGGCGTCGGCTACGGCGCGCTGCGCTATCTCCGGCGGCCGGAAGGCGACGTGAGTGGGGGCAGGGGCGCCGGTCTCAGCACCGCCCCCGTTCCCGAGCTGGCCTTCAACTACCTCGGGCACTTCAGCGGAGCCGATGACACCAGTGGCTGGTACCGCTCGCTCGTCCTGAACCCGGGCGGCGAGCACCACGCCGCCGAGCAGCGCAGCCATGTGCTGGAGGTGGTGGGCGCGGTCCAGGAGGGCGTGCTGGCCTTCACCTGGTCGTACTCGGCGAATCTGCACGACCGCGAGACGGTGCGGAGCCTCGCCGAGCGGTTCACCGCCGAGCTGCGGTCGCTCATCGAGCACTGCGCGGAGCCGGATTCGGGCGGTTGCTCCCCGTCGGACTTCCCGCTCGTACGGCTCACCCCGGCCGAGATCGATCTGATCGCCGGCGACGGCCGGGACATCGAGGACGTCTACCCGCTGACGCCCCTTCAGTCGGGAATGCTGTTCCACTCGCTGAACGCGCCCGGCTCGGCCGCGTACCTGGAACAGTTCACGTTCGTCATGGACGGGGTCGCCGACCTGGACGCCCTGGCGCGTGCCTGGCAGCGTGTGGTCGACGCCTCGGACGCGCTGCGGGTTTCGATCGCCTGGGAGGGCCTGTCGGAGCCGGTCCAGATCGTGCACCGACGCGCCGAGATCCCCGTCACCCGCGTCGACTGGACCGGCCGTTCGGAGGCCGAGCGCTCCGAACTGCTGGCCGCGCTCGTCGCCGAGGACCGCGCCGCCGCCGGACTGGACCCGGGCAGCGCCCCCCTCACCCGTGTCACCCTGGCCCGGCTGCCGGGGGAGCGCGTACAGGTGCTCTGGTCGTTCCACCACATGCTGCTGGACGGGTGGAGCAGCGCCGCGGTGCTGTCGGACGTCGCGGTGGAGTACGCGGCGCAGTACGCGGCCCTCGTGTCGGAGGGCGCTCCCCGCCCGGCGGACCGGCCCGTGCGCGGGACGTTCCGGGAACACCTCAGGTGGCTGGCCGGACGGGACCAGGAGGCGGGGCGCGAATTCTGGCGGAGTCGGCTCGCCGGCTTCGAGGAGCCGTCCGCGCTGCCCTTCGACCGCGCGCCGGACAGCGCGCACCGCGCCCGTTCGACGGACCGGGTGCCCCTGCGCCTGCCCGCGGCGACCGCTCGTGCCGTCGTGGACTTCGCGCGCCGCGGCAGGGTGACCGTCGGCACGATGGTGCACGGCGCCTGGGCGCTCACGCTGTCGCAGTACGCGGGGTCGTGCGATGTCGTGTTCGGTACGACGGTGTCAGGACGTCCGGCCGACGAGCCGGGGGCCGAGAGCACGGTGGGGCTGTTCATCAACACCCTCCCGGTACGGATCGCCACCACGCCCGCCGAGCCGGTGACGAGCTGGCTGCGGCGGATCGGCGACGAGCAGGCGGAGGCGCGGCAGTACGAGTACGTCGCGCTCCATGAGATCACCACCGATGTGCCCTCCGGAGCCGCGCTCTTCGACAGCCTGGTCGTCGTCGAGAACTACCCCGTGGACGCGGACGCCGCCGCACGCCACGGCATCGTCCTGTCTGGTCTCGACGCGGTCGAGTCGACGAACTATCCGTTGACACTCACGGCTCGCCCCGGCGCCGGAACGGGGGAGGAATTCGTCCTCACCTTCGGGTACGACCCGGAGCTGTTCGACGCCGAGACCGTGCGGCGGCTGGCGGCGGGCTGTGCGCGGGCGCTCGGCGAGCTCGCCGAGGACGGGGAACGTACCGTCGGTACGCTGACACTGCTCGGCGGGGACGAGCGTGCTCGGGTGCTCGGGGAGTGGAGTGGCGCTCACGACGCCGGTGCGGATGCCGCACGGACAGCACTGACAGCACAGACAGCGCCGACAGCTCCGGACGCGCGTCCGGCCTCCGTGACGGATGTGTTCCGCGAGCGGGTGGCCGCGTCGCCGGACGCCGCCGCCGTGAAGTGCGGTGATACGACGCTGAGTTACGGTGAGCTGGACCGGCGGACGGACCGGCTCGCGCATGCCCTGCTGGAGCGCGGAGTGGGCACGGGCTCGCGCGTCGGGCTGCTGCTGGCACGGTCCCCCGAGGTCGTGGTGGCGATGCTCGCGGTGCTGAAGGCGGGCGCAGCGTACGTGCCGCTGCACGCGGCGCACCCGGCCCGGCGGATGCGGGACGTGCTGGAGCGCAGCGGCGCGGAACTGCTGCTGACGGACGGGTCGGTGCGGGCGCCGGAGGGCGTGGCCGTGCTCGATGTGAACGATCCGGGGGCGCGTGCCGAAGCTTCCCCCGCGCCCGTGTCTGTCCACGTCTCGTCGGAGGCGACGGCGTATGTGATGTTCACGTCCGGGTCGACCGGGACACCGAAGGGCGTGGTCGTCACCCATGGCGGCGTGGCCGCCCTCGCTGCCGACCGGCGATTCGCGTCGGAAGCACACCGGCAGGTGCTCTTCCACTCCCCGCATTCCTTCGACGCGGCGACGTACGAGGTGTGGGGACCCCTGTTGAACGGCGGCTGTGTCGTCGTCGCCGACGCGGAGCTGACCGCCCCGGCCGTACGGCGCGCGGCGGAGCGTGGCGTCACGGCGGTGTTCGTCACGACCGCGCTCTTCGGGGCGCTCGCGGACGAGGACCCCGGGTGCTTTGCGGGACTGCGCGAAGTGTGGACCGGGGGAGAAGCGGCATCGGCGCCCGCGATGACACGGATGCGCGCACACTGCCCGGACACCGAGCTGGTGCATGTGTACGGGCCGACGGAGACCACGACCTTCGCGCTGTGCGGACCGGTCGCGGCCGGGGACGTCTCGGGTGGTCCGGTTCCGCTGGGCGGTCCGATGGACGACACCCTGGCCTACGTACTGGACGGTGCCTTGCGCCCGGTCGGCGTCGGGGTGCCGGGGGAACTTTATCTGGGCGGTTCGGGTCTGGCGTGCGGGTACGACGGCCGGGCCGGGCTGACGGCGGAGCGGTTCGTGGCCAGTCCGTTCGCGGCGGGCGGACGGCTGTACCGGACCGGCGATGTCGTACGCCGACGGGCCGACGGCCGTGTGGAGTTCCTCGGCCGGAACGACGGCCAGGTGAAGATACGCGGCTTCCGCATCGAACTGGGCGAGATCGAGGCGATTCTGACGCAGCATCAGAGCGTCGGCGCGGTGGCGGTCGTGGCCCGCGAGGACCGTCCGGGCACGAAGCGGCTCGTGGCCTACCTGGTTCCGGCGGGCGGCACGGTGCTGGACATGACGTCCGTACGCGAGCGACTGGCCGCGGCGCTCCCCGCGTACATGGTGCCGTCCGCGTTCGTGGAGCTGGAAGCCCTGCCGCTCACCGTGAACGGCAAGGTCGACCGGCGGGCCCTGCCCGCTCCCGCTCCCGCTCCCGGGCACGGGAGCGGGAGCGGGAGCGGCAGCGGGGAAGAGGAGCCGTACGTGGCTCCGCGTCCCGGAGCCGAGGAGCTGCTCGCCGGGATCTGGCGCGCGGTGCTCGGCACCGAACACGTTGGCGCGCACGACGACTTCTTCGCGCTCGGCGGCGACTCCATCGCCGCCCTCAAGGTCGTCTCCCGTCTCCGTGCGGCCCTGGGGGCCGGGCTCTCGCCCAGGGCGCTGTTCGACCATCCGACCGTGGCGCGCCTGGCAGCCGCCGCCACTTCCGGAGAACGGGCGTCCGCGGCCGTCTCCGCCCCCGACAGCGGCGGTATCACCCCGGCTCCTCGTGACGGCCGACCGCTTCCTTTGTCGTACGCACAGGAACGGCTCTGGTTCCTCGACGAGTTCACCCCCGGAGGCACCGAATACAACGTCGTCACCACGCTCCGATTGACCGGCACACTCGATCTTCCCGCGCTGCGGGCCGCCGTCTCGGGGCTGGTGGCCAGGCACGAGGCGTTGCGCACCACCTTCGACTCCGCCGACGGTCGGGGCGTACAGAAGGTTCATTCGGAGCTTGACGTCACGGTACGTATCGCCCAGGCGGACGGGGAGGCCGAGCGGGACGTACTGCTCCGCGCCGAGGCGGCGGTCCCCTTCGACCTGCGTACCGGTCCGCTGCTCCGGGCGCTCCTGGTGCCGGAGGAGAATGCGGCCCCTTCGTCCTGGCTGCTGATGATGACGCTGCATCACATCGTCACCGACGGCTGGTCCATGGGCGTGATCACGCGTGAGCTGAGCGAGCTGTACGCGACAGCACTACGGGGCGGGGACGCGAAACTGCCCGCGCTGCCGGTGCAGTACCCCGACTACGCGGTCTGGCAGCGCGAGCGGCTCACGGGCGACGCCCTCGACACGCATCTGGAGTACTGGCGGGAACACCTCCGCGGACTTCCCGTACTCGAACTGCCCACCGACCGGCCACGTCCAGCCGTACGGACCGGACGCGGGGCACTGCACACCTTCCGCGTTCCGGAGGAGCTGACGGCCGCGCTCACGGAGGCGGCGGGGAGGCGGGGCGCCACCCTGTCGATGGCGCTGACAGCAGTCACTCAGCTGCTGCTTTCGCGCTACAGCGGACAGAACGACATCGCCGTTGCCACAGCCGTCTCGGGCCGGGAACGAACCGAACTCGAAGGGCTCGTCGGCTTCTTCGTCAACACGCTGGTTCTGCGGTCACGGATCGACCCCTCCGCCGACTTCGACGCTCTGCTCGCGCAGGTACGGGAGACGACGCTCGCCGCGTTCGCCCACCAGGACGTGCCGTTCAGCCGGCTGGTCGAGGAACTGGACCCCGAGCGCGACCCCAGCCGTACCCCACTCGTGCAGGCGGCGGTCACGCTCCAGAACGCGCCCAGAGAGCCCTTCGCGCTGCCCGGACTGCGGGTCGAGGAGACGCTGCCGCCCGTGGAGACGGCGCAGTTCGACCTCAACATCGAGTTCGAACCGGCCCCGGGGCGCGGTCTGTTCGCGGTCGTCTCGTACAGCACGGATTTGTTCGATGCGGGGACGGTTGGGCGGATGGTGGGGCATTGGTTGGGGTTGGCGGGTGAGTTGGTGGCTGTTGGGTCGGGTGGGGTGTTGGGTGAGGTGTCGATGGTGGGGGTGGCTGAGCGGGAGTGGGTGGTGGGTGCGGGGCGTGGTGTGGTGGGTGTGGTGTCGGGTGGTTCGGTGGTGGATGGCTTTGCGGTTCGGGTGGCGGAGTCGCCGGGTGCGGTGGCTGTGGTGTGTGGTGATGTGTCGTTGACGTATGGGGAGTTGGAGGCTCGGGCGGGGCGGTTGGCGCGGGTGTTGGTGGAGTGTGGTGTGGGTGTGGAGTCGCGCGTCGGGCTGCTGTTGGAGCGGTC
>NZ_JBIWLW010000099.1:0-6898 GCF_044766385.1 Streptomyces sp. NPDC102274
ACGAATCCGCCATCAGGTCACTGACTGCGGAAATACCCCAAGTAGTTCAGTCAACAGGTAGAAGTTCGAATCCTGCTCGGCCGTAGAGCTGCCTCCATCTTCTTGATGCGGTCACCGCGCCCTCGATGCTGCCGGAGCTCCAGTCAAGGGTGAGTCCTGCTGTCACGGCGTCGAGGTCCGGGAGTAGGTGGAGTGCGAAGCCGGTGAGGCCGGGCAGTTGGCTGGCATCGACGGCGTCGATCCAGGCGGGGAGCCTGGCGCCGAGGCGGTTGCCGAGTAACTCGCCGAAGTCGCGGACATGCCCGGCGGCCGTGTCGAGTTCGGGGCAGCGGGCCAGGACCTCCTTCAGGCCGGTGCGGTCCTCCTCGTTCAGGGCGGTGGGGTGATGGGTGAGCCAGCTGGTCACCTGCCGCACCGTTGGAGAGCAGTGGTATTGCCCGACCGATGCCCGGTGGTTCGACGAGACCGCGTGGGAGACGGAGGTCGAGAGCGAGCCCGGTTTCAAGCAGACCTGGCATACCTGCCCGAACGGGCACGGCATCCCCGGCCGCACCCCGTACGCCTCCCGCGACTCCGAGGCCAAGGCCCGCACCGCCGACGGCACACCGATCGAGAACCGGACGCCGGGCACGTGACCCCAGATCCCCGTCGCCGACCAACCGTCAGCCAACCAGGACCGGAGCCCCGCCATGCCCGCTGAACAGTACGGACGCTCGATCAGCGCCACCGGCACCGCCAGCTTCGCGCAGGACCGCTCTCCGGCAGACACTGCCGCGATCACGAACGCCTGCCCGAGATGAGCGAGTCGCTGATCACGTGGGCGGCCGTCACGCTCATGACCCGCCCGCTCACCCGCCGCAAGGCCCAGCCTGCAGAACGGCACGACATCAGCCCGTACTACCTGGCGCAGGCAGCCTGATCACCCCGGCCTCGGGACCGTCGTCGCCGAACAGGCCAGAGGCATGCGTTGCTCGGGCCGTGTTCTGTCGAAACCCGTCAGGGCTGAATGTTCTCCAGGTCCTCGAGGAGACCGGAGTGCGTCGGCTGCCACCCGAGAGCATCGCGGGTGTGGGCGCTGGACGCTGGCTGGTCCATGGCGAAGATCGGGCCGAACGGGCCGAAGTTTTCCTGCGGAACCTCCTCGACCGGCAGGCCCAGTCGCCGGCCGATGACTGTCGCGATGTCCCGCACCGCGTCGCCCTCGTCGCCGACGGCGTGCCAGGACGTCCCCGCCGGTGCAGACTCAAGGACCAGACGGAACAGGACCGCTGCGTCGAGCGCGTGCACAGCCGGCCAGCGCTGGGTGCCGTCGCCTGGGTAGCCGGACACCCCGGTGCGGCGCGCTGCATCGACCAACAGGCCGGCGAATCCGCCCTGCCCCTCGTTATGGACCGTGCGCGGCATGCGGACAGCCATGCTGCGCAGACCGCGCGAGAGATCCAGCAGCGCTGTGACCGAACGGCCTCGACCGCCCACCGGTCCGTCGGTCGGCAGCAGATCGGCCTCGGTGGAGGCGCGACCCGGCACCCAGGGCGTACCCGAGACCGTGACGATCGGGCGGTCGCTACCGATGAGTTCCTGCCCCAGCGCGGCGAGAGCGGCGCTCTCCTCGGCGATGGCCCGTGCGAGCGTATCCGGACTGCTGTAGTCGCGTCCGAACGCCAGACTGATCACGCCGTCGCACTGTGCAGCGCCGGACCGCAGAACGTGGAGGTCCGCCAGGTCTCCTCGCAGCACCTTGGCACCAGCGCTCTCAAGGGCCTGCGCGGAGCCGTCCGAGCGAGCCAGTGCGAGAACGGTGTGGCCGTTGCCGAGCAGTTCAGCGACGACTGCGGAGCCGATGGTGCCAGTACCGCCGGTGATGAAGACGTGCATGAGCTCTCCTTCAAGTGACGGGACTATTGTCCCATCACTGACCTTACACGGTGACGGGACAGGTGTCCCATCACCTATTCTGGTCTCATGGCTAGATGGCAACCGGGGGCGACCCAGCGACTCGTCGTTGCGGCCGTCGACTTGTTCACCGAGCAGGGGTACGACGCCACCACGGTGACGCAGATCGCCGAGCGCGCCGGCGTCACCAAGAGCACCTTCTTCCGACACTTCTCCGACAAGCGCGAGCTACTGGTCGCCGGCCAGGAGACGCTCAGCAGGCTGCTCGCCGACGGCATCACCGAGGCGCCCGCGAGCGCCAGCCCGCTTCAAGCGGTGGCAGCCGGTCTCGAGCGCGCATCGAGCGCCATGGGGCCGACGAACCGCGAACTCGGCCCCCGCCTCAAAATAGCCGTGGCAGCCAGCACCGAACTTCAGGAGCGCGACGCCCTCAAGAGCGTCGGTCTCGCGGCCGCCATGACAGACGCGCTCATCGCCCGCGGTGTCCCCGACCCGACTGCGCATCTCGCGGGCGAGCTGGGAGTCCTCGCGTTCAAGCGGGGCTACGCCCAGTGGTCCGAAAGCGATCGTGGTGACACAGAAGGGCTCGCGCCTCATGCACTGGCAGCCCTGGAGGACCTGCGCGCGGCAACTGCGTCGCTGGGCTGATCGATGCCACCTGGCTGTTCGCCGACCGGGTGGCTTTATCGAGCACTCGTGACGACGAGTACGGGAGGCGCCTCTGCCCGAGGTCCGCGTGTCGGCAGCGGAGCCGGACCACCGAGCCACCCGACCCCGTAGCCAGCGTCTTTGTCTTTGACTCGCCTTGATGCCGGCGGCAGACAAGTCCGGCCGAGCCGAAGAGTGCCTCCCGCCTCATCGACATCCTGGCCCGACGCCAGGCGTCCGCGCCTCCCGAACTGCCCGAGAAACGCTGCTCTTCGTCATCAACAGAGCCACGAAGAGGTGGCCGCGCGGGTGACCGCGGACGTGCTGCGCCGGCCTGCGGTGGCCGCGAAGGTGATGGCCGACGACACTGCCCGGCAGGCGGTCAACGCCGCGCAGACCACCGCGCACCGCACCGAGGTGCTGAACAGCCTGGTCACCGACGACGCGGTCGCCGCGAAGGTCGCGGCCGACGTGCTGCGCCGCCCGGAGGTCGCCGCGAGGGTCGCGGCCGACGACACCGCCCGCCACATGGTCAACCGGGCCCAGGTCGACCGCTCCCGGCAGCAGGCCGAAGCGTTCCGCCGGGACTCGCCGGTGGCGCCGGCGGTCCGCGCGATCGAGCGGACCGAGGAGTTCGTCGACCTGCTGGGGGCGTTTCACCGGTTCACCGCGGAGGTCGGCCGGTTGGTGCCCAGGATGCGGGACCACACCTGGTCGCACGACGAACGCGAGGTGCTGGCGTCCAACATCGCGCGCTCCCGCGCGACGCTGGACTGGATCGAGACCGCGGTGACCACCGGCCGGGTCGACATGGACGAAGAACTGGCCGCCATGCTCCGGGGCGAATAGCGGTGTGAAGGCGCTCCCCGGCCGCCGAACAGCACGCCGAGCTGATCCGTATCGCGCTGATGGAGGCCGCCCCCGCCGGGCTGGAGCTGAAGCGGCTGATGGGAGCCTGTGAACTGAGCGTCTATCAGACCCGCAGCGGGCTGACCGCGATCAGGGACCTGAGCGGGGAACGCGGCTGGCCGCCGATGCTGTGGACCCGCGAGAACGGCTACCACTTCTGCGCCACCGAGGCCGAACTCGAAGAATGGGAACGGGTCTGGATCAGCGAACGCCTCACCCAGTTCCGCCGGATGATCACCGGCACGCTCGCGCCGCATCTGGCCCTGTTCCCCCGCAGCCGCTGGGCCATTTATCTCAACACGCAGGTCAAAGCGAGAGTCCAGCCTGGAGATGGCGGCCTCGCAATCGCGCTGACCTAAGGGCGCGAGTCGCTGACGCAGATAAGGACCGGTGCCCCGGCCGGGCTCCCGCCCCTCCTTGAGCCGGCCGGGGCACCGCTTCACCTCGTGCGATCACGCCGCTACCCCTCCGACACCACCGACGACGAATGGACCCTGCTCCAGGACCTGCTGCCGCCTCCGGCCTGCGAGACCGGTCGGGGCCGGCCGGAGAAACACCCCCGCCGCGAGATCGTCGACGGCATCCGCTATCTGGTCGACAACGGCATAAAGTGGCGGGCGATGCCCGCGGACTTCCCGCCCTGGCGGACGATCTACGGATTCGCCCGGCGCTGGGCCGCCGGAGGCGACATCGGCATCATCCGCGACCAGCTCCGCAGAGCCGTCCGGATCGCCGGCGGCAAGATGCCCCGCGCGGCAGCCGCCATCATCGACTCCCAGAGCGTGAAAGCCTCCGAAACGGTCGGCCAGGGCAGCCGCGGCTACGACGCGGCGAAGAAAATCAACGGCCGCAAACGCCACATCGTGGTCGACACCCGCGGCCTGGTCCTGCTCGTCCTGGTCACCCCGGCTGACATCACCGACCGGGACGCCGCGAAAGAAGTACTCTTCCGGCTGCACCTAATGCACCCCGAGATCGCGATCGTCTGGGCCGACTCCGCCTACGCCGGACAGCTCGTGACCTGGGCGAAAACTTACTGCGACCTCACCGTCAAAACGGTACGCCGGCCGCCGGACGCCAAGGGCTTCGTCATCCTGCCGCGCCGCTGGGTCGTGGAACGCAGTCTGTCGTGGATCATGCGGGCACGCCGGAACTGCCGGGACCACGAACGGCTCCCGCAGGTCAGCGAAACCCTCATCACCTGGGCATCCATCACCCTCATGACGCGCCGCCTCACCCGCAAAACACCCAGCTGGACCGCACGACCCCCACTCGCCACCGACCACCTCACAGCAGCCGCCTGAGCGCTGCCCCGACCCGTTCGCGCGTTACCCCGGCAGATGGTCCGGCGGAAACTCGGACACGACGACCGTCAGATCAGCATGATCCGGCCGGCCGCCGCCAACTGATCCTGCTCGTCAATCTGTCGACTGACGAGCAGGATCAGGAACCGAGGAAGTCTTCCAGGTCACGCAGGAGCGCGGCCTTCGGCTTGGCGCCGACGATTGTCCTGGCGACTTCGCCGTCTACGTAGACATTCAGGGTGGGGATGGCCATCACGCCGTACTTGGCAGCGGTACGCGGGTTCCGGTCGATGTCGAGCTTGGCGATCTCGATCCGGTCGTCGTATTCGGCGGCGATCGCCTCCAGCGCCAGTGCGGCGTGGCGGCACGGGGCGCACCACTTGGCCCAGAATTGCACGAGTACGGGCCTTGCTCTTGTGAGGACGTCATCGTGGAAGCTGGCGTCCGTCACATCCTTTACGGTGCGCCTCCCGGACGGGACACGGGCCGGTGTCGCGGGGGCCCGCAACTGTCGTGCGCACTCGGCGGCGGACGGCCGGTCCTGGGGGAGCTGGGCCGTCATACGAGTGAGCGGCAACACCAGGTGCGCGGGGATCGCGGTACGGGCGCTTCCCGTCAGATGCGCGGCGGGGGTGCGCTGACCGGTCAGCTTCTCGACCAGGACGAGGCCGAGCGCGTAGACGTCTGAGGCGGGTGTGGCGGCGCTGCCCTGGAACTGTTCGGGAGCCATATAGGCGGGGGTACCGAAGACCTTTCCCGTGGTCGTGGCCGTCCGGGTCGGAGAGTTGTCATCGCGGGCGATACCGAAGTCCATCAGCACGGCGCGTCCGTCCGTACAGATCATGATGTTGGCGGGCTTGATGTCCCGGTGCAGGATCTTCGCCTCATGGATATACGCAAGCGCGCCCGCCAGGTGCGCCCCGGTCTCGACGACCGAGTCCACCTGCGCTGTCTCCCATGTAAGGCCGTTCAGCAGCTCCATCACGACATACGGCAGAGGATGACCGTCGTGATCGATCGTTCCAGCATCGTGGACGGTGACGATACCGACGTGGTTCAGCGTGGCAAGCGTTCGAGCTTCGCGGGCCAAACGCCCGGCCGCGTCAGGATGCAGCATGACACCCGTGACGAACTTGACCGCGACCCGCCGCTGTAGGTTGCCGTCCATCGCCTCCCAGACCTCGCCGAGCCCGCCTCTGCCCAGCAAGCCCCGCACGTAGTAGCGGCCCCCGACAGTCATGCCTTCGCGCACCTGTACCCCCATCCGCTCACTGCGTGCCGCTGCCCCGGTCGATGTGCAGACAACCCTAGTAAGACCGACGCGACAGGTGCGGTCCTCGGTTGCAACAGCGCAGACCTGCTCCCACGTATCGCCTGCGCGGATCTTGGCGCCCAGAGGCGATTCCCGAGCGGCACAACGGCCCGCGCGGCGGTGAACACGGGGCGGCCCTGCACCGGGGCGTCACTGAAGCAGGCCACTCCCTCACCTTGCCGCACCGCCACCCGGCTCATAGCACGTTCCCTTCAACCACCTTGCCCTTTGGACCCTTGGCCGGTACAGGCCACAACCACCAACAAGGCGAACCGGCACGCGCCCGCATACGCACGCCGCCGACGAGTCTCTGCCAACAAGATCACTTCAACCACGAAATCCGAAACAAGCACTGAGCTTGACTCTGTCGGGGATCTTGGAGTTTCGCGGTGCGGCAGCATGATCAGCGGGCATGCTCGGGGCTGTTACGAGTACCGATGAAGTCGTCGAGGTGTCCGTTGTCGCTCCGTCCCCGTTCCGGTGAGCAAGTCCCGCCTCTGACCGCGCGGATCGCGCGGGCGAGCAATCCGGCTGGCACGACGGCGATATGGGTGCGAGACCGGCTGGACGGGCTGTGGTGTGACGAGGACTTCGCCGACTGGTACCCGCGCGACGGGCGCCCGGGCCTCTCGCCTGCCCAGCTGGCCACTGTCTGTGTGCTGCAGTTCCTGCTCGGCCTGTCGGACCGGCAGGCCGCCGAGGCGGTCCGCTGCCGCATCGATTTCAAGTACGCCATGGCCATGGAGCTGGACGATCCCGGCTTCCACCACAGCGTGCTGGCTGACTTCCGCGACCGTCTCGCCCAGGGCGACCGGGCCGACCGCCTCCTCGA
>NZ_JBIWLW010000100.1:0-6430 GCF_044766385.1 Streptomyces sp. NPDC102274
ACCGTGATCGCCGGGCCCTGAAGACCCAGCGTGTACGCCACACGACCCGACACCACACTCAACGCGTTCCCGGTGCTGACGTACCCGTCGAGGGCGTCCAGGTCGCGGCCCAGGTCTCCGTAGTCGGAGCTCATCGCGCCGAGGTAGACGCCCGTACGGCTCTCGCCCAGCGACTCAGGACGGATCCCGGCGCGCTCCAGTGCCTCCCACGACGCCTCGAGCACCAGCCGCTGCTGCGGATCCATCGACAGCGCCTCACGCGGCGAGATCCCGAAGAACGACGCGTCGAACCCCTCGACTCCCTCGATGAACCCGCCCTGGCTCGAGTAGCTCTTGCCGACGGAGTCGGGGTCCGGATCGTAGAGGTCAAGCCCCCGCCAGCGCTCCGGGAGACCGCCCACCGCGTCACCGCCCGATGCGAGCAGCTCCCAGAACGCCTCAGGGGTGTCGATGCCACCCGGCAGCCGGCACGCCATCGATACCACGGCGATCGGCTCATGCTGCCGCGCCTGGCGCGCCTCGAGATCCGCCGCGCGCTTCTGCAGCGCGCGAATCGCGGGGAGCGCGGCTTCCATCCGGTCCTGGCTTGAATTCGACACCATCGAGCCTCTCTGCACGGCCACCGCGAGCGAACAGCGTCCCGGACGGGACAGATCAGGGACCCCGCCACTTAATCGGTGTTCGCTTGAGTGGTGGTGGACATGGCCTGGGGCGTTGTTGGTCCGCTCGGAGCGTGCTTCCGAGCTCGCTGTCGACGAGGGCGGAGATCTCGGCGCCGGCCTGGTGGAACACGGCGGCGAGCGGATGCGCGTCGTCGATCTGGACGAGTCGCAGGGGCTTCCACCGTGGGCCGCAACAGCCGCGGCTACGACGCCGCGAAGAAGATCAACGGCCGCAAACGACATATCACCGTGGACACGCTCGGCCTGCCCGTGCTGATCACGGTGACGCTCGCCGACATCCGGGACCGTGACGCCGCCCGCGACGTGTTCTGGCGGCTGCGTCTGCCCCAGCCGCAGATCACCCACGTCTGGGCCGACCGCGGCTACGTCGGCGAACTCGTGGACTGGGCCCGCGACCGCCTCTGGCTCACCCTGCGTAGCGTCTCCCGGCCCAAAGATGTCAAGGGCTTCGTCGTCCTGCCCCGCCGCTGGAACGTCGAGCGGACGATCGGCTGGTGCGTGAACGCCCGCCGCAACGCACGCGACTACGAGCGGCTGCGCCGGCACTCCGAAGCCCACCTGAACTGGGGCACTCATCACCATGATGACCCGGCGCCTGACCCGCAAGAACCCGCGGACCAGCCAGTGGACGAAGAAGCCGGCCCGTTGACCTGGCCTGACTGGTGTTTTTGGCAACCAAGCAGCACCTGTGCGAGCCTGCTGCCATTCCTCCGAAAGGGCTGACCCTGATGCTCGGCATGGTTGTCTGGGACGTCCGCTCTCGCGCTTCGACGCGAGAGCGGTAGCGGACCCCTGCCTCAACGCACACGCCTGTCCGGAGGACAGGCGTGGGTTCAGCCTGCTCCTCATCGAAGTGCTCTTCGCGCCCCTGCACTCGATCACGAGGAGTTCGTGGTGTCCACGATCCACTGGACCGAAAACCACACCCACCAGTCCGCCCGCTGGCATTCCGAGAACAACACCCCCCTCCCACAACGAACCGTCGTCGCCGACGACCGGATGAAGGCCAACGACGCCTACCGACAGGCGTGCGAAGGAACGGCCCTGCTCTGGCAAGGAGACTTCCACAACGCCCAGCAACTCCTGCAGGCGATGGGCCGCCGCATCGACCGCAAACCGCCCAGGTCCAGCACTTCCCCGAGCGAGTCCTTCCGCCTGCACCGACGCAGCAGCAATCACCGCGCCCGCGTCCTCGGAAAGCTCCTGGTGTTGCTGGACGACGACTACACCCTGGCACTGCGCCGGGCCCCCGATGTCCACCAGGCGTGTCGGAAAGCCTATGGCCCCTCAAAGGGACCCATGGCGGTCTCTCTGCGGGAACTCCTGGGAGTGATCGGCGCTCACCAGTGGCGCCTGAAAGGGGTCGATGTGCCGGCGCTCGGCACCCGCATCCACCCCCACTACGGCGTGTTCACACCCGTCAGAGGCGAGTACGTTGACCTGGTGGCCCACGCACCGCTGCCACCGGAAACCCGGCACAGTCCCGCCACCGGTACGGCATTCGACCTCGGCACGGGAACCGGTGTCCTCGCTGCGGTCCTGGCCCACCGCGGAATCAACCGCGTCGTGGCCACCGACATCAGTCCACGCGCCCTGGCCTGCGCCAGGGAGAACGTCTACCGGCTGGCACTGACCGATCGAATCGAGGTGTCGGGCCCCGGCCTGTTCCCCGAAGGCCGAGCCGACCTCATCGTATGCAACCCGCCCTGGCTCCCCGCCCGTCCCACAGGCCCCATCGAGCAAGGCGTCTACGACCCGGACAGCACCATGCTCCACAGCTTCCTCACCGGACTGTCCGCCCGCCTCCGACCGGGCGGCGAGGGCTGGCTCATCCTGTCCGACCTGGCAGAGCACCTCGGACTCCGGACACGCCGGCAACTGCTCGACGCCATCCAGGCAGCACACCTTCGCGTTGTGGACAAGATCGACACCAAGCCCCGGCACCCACGCTCCAGGGACGCCACCAACCCACTCCACACAGCGCGAAGCGCCGAGACCACGTCCCTCTGGCGTCTGATGACAACAGCATGACCGTCACCCCGATCACGCAACGGCATCCTGCCTCCTCACTCACCAGTTGAGCACATCCCGTGGGTGACCTCGTCGCGCCCACGGGATGCCCCGACTCCTCACCAAGCCGGAGGATCAAAAACACCTGGTCAGCGGTGCGTGGAGTGTGAGTTCCTCGATTCGTTCGGCGCCGATCTGCCGGCCGGCTGCGAGGAGGAGTTCGTCGGTGCCGGATGCCATGGCGGCCTTGAGCGCGGTCAGGTCACGGGACCGTCGCTCTTCGGCCGCTCCGGCTTCCCACCGCCTCACTCAAGGCCGAGACCCGACGCCTCCAGCAGTGCGTTCAGCTCCGCGTTGATGTCGTCGACCGAGCGCTCCGCCTCAGCCGCCGCAGCCGGGGCGGGAACGGTCGCCGGGGTCTCCGGGCTCTCCTGCTGGGCCAGTTCGACGAGGCGTTCCAGCAGTCCGCTGCTGTGGATCCGGTCGGCGGAGAGCCGTTCGAGCGCCCAGCCGAGCAGCGATTCGCAGTCCTCGGGCCCGGACGGGCCGGCCGCGGGCCGGTCCGCCGGAAGGTCCATCCGGCTCAGGATCAGCCGGGCGATGTGGCCGGGCGTCGGATAGTCGAAGGCCAGGGTCGCGGGCAGGGGGACGCCGCTCTCCGCGGAGAGGCGGCGGCGCAGTTCGACCGCCATCAGGGAGTCGAGCCCCAGCTCCTTGAGGACCTGCTGCGGCGAGAGAGCGCCGGCGTCGCTCACGCCGAGCACCGTGACCACCTCACGCAGCACCGTCTCCGTCACGAGCTCCGGCCGCCGGTCCTCGGGCGCGGCCAGCAGTTGCTCCCGCAGGCCCGCCGGGTTGGCTGCGCCGTCCGCCGCGGCGGACGCACGGCGCAGCCGCGACCGTACGAGCGCGCGGAAGAGGGCGGGGGCGTCCTTGCCCTGCTCGACGTCTCGCCGCGCGGCCCGCAGATCGAGTTTCACGGGGACGAAGTTGCCGGCGGGGCGGGCCAGCGCCGCGTCGAGGAGAGCCAGGCCCTGCTCGAAGGGGAGCGGCGCGATTCCCTGGCGGCGCATGCGTTCCAGATCCACCGCGCCCAGGTGGGAGGTCATGCCCACGCCCGCCTGGTGCCAGAGCCCCCAGGCGAGGCTGGTGAGCGGGCGGCCGGAGGCGCGCCGGTCGGCGGCGAACGCGTCGAGGTAGGTGTTGGCCGCGCCGTAGATGCCCTGGCCCGCCGTGCCGAGGGTGCCGGCCGCCGAGGAGAAGAGGACGAAGGCCGCGAGGTCGAGGTCGCGGGTCAGGTCGTCCAGGTAGAAGGCGCCCTTCACCTTCGGGGCCATTACGCGGGAGAGTCGCTCCGCGTCCTGGCCGAGGAGAACGCCGTCGTCCAGTATTCCCGCGAGGTGCAGGACCGCAGTCCAAGGCCGGTCCTTCTCAGCAAGACCGAGCACCTGCGCCACGTCATCTCTCCGAGCGACATCACACGCAACCACTCGTACGCATTTGGCACCTTCTCTTTCCAGTTCGTGGATCAGTTCCGTGGCGCCGGGCGCGTCGGCCCCGCGTCGTGAGGTCAGTACCAGATGGCGCACGCCGTGGTGGCGTACGAGATGCCGGGCGGTCTCCCGGCCGAGCTCGCCGGTGCCTCCGGTGATCAGCACGGTGCCTTCGGGGTCGAGGGGCCGTGCGGCGGTGGCGTCGTCGGTGGCGACGCGTACCAGACGGGCGGCGAGCACCTCGCCGCCGCGCACGGCGAGTTCCGGCTCACCGGTCACGGCGAGGGCTCGGGCGAGTGCGTCCCGGTCGGCGTCGTCCGCGCCGAGGTCGATGAGACGCAGGCCGCGCTCCGGGTGTTCGGCACGTGCCGAACGGATGAGTCCCCACAGCGGCGCGTACGGCAGTCCGTCGAGCCGGTCACCGGGGGCCGCGGCGACGCTGCCGCGCGTGACCCAGACGAGTTCGGTCGACGCGAGCCGCTCGTCGGCCAGTACTGCCTGGAGCTGTTCGAGGACGTACTCGGCGGCCTTGTGCGCGGCTTCGGGCGCGCTGTGGAAGGGCGGCGGGGCGGTCGTGTCGATCACGACACGGGCGGGTGCGTCCGGGTGTGATGCGAGCCGGGCGGCCAGTGCGTCGAGGTCGGGCAGGGTCGGTACGCCGAGGAGTTCGGCGAGTACGCCGGTGCCGGTGAGTACGGCGTCCGCGGCCGTGCCCTGGGCGGCGGGTGCCTTTGTCGGCCGGAACTCCAGGCGGTGGAGACCGTCGGCGCCGGCGGTCCGCGCCGAGCGCAGCTGTTCGGCTGTCGCCCGGCGCAGATGCAGGGCGCCGATCCGTACGACGGGCTCGCCCATCGTGTCGCAGGCCCATACCCGGACCTCCTGGCCGGTCTCGGACGACTCGACGTCGACACGGACGCGCAGTTCGCCGCTGCCCGCCGCGTACAGCTCGACGTCCGTCCACTCGAAGGGCAGCAGGGCACCTTCCGGTTCGTCCTCGCCGCGTGCGGCGGTGACGCCCTTCATGATGTGCAGGGCCGTGTCGAGGAGCGCCGGGTGAAGGTGGTAGTCCGCGCTCGCGGTGGCCTCCGGCAGGCATACGACGCCGTACGCGGTGCCGCCCTTGCGCCACAGACCGGTCAGCCCTCGGAAGACGGGGCCGTAGTCGATGCCCTGGGCGCTGAACCGGTCGTAGAAGCCGTCGAGGTTGACCTGCTCTGCCCCGGCCACCGGCCATCGGCGCAGTTCTGCGAAGGCGTTGTCCGTCGTGGTGTCCGCGGTCTCTTCCCTCAGCGCGCCGCTCGCGTGGCGGGTCCAGTCGCCCTGTGTGTTCTCGGGGCGTCCGTGGATGGTGATCGGGCGGCGGCCGTCTGCGCCGGGGGCACCGACCGTGATCTGGATCCGTACCGCGTCGTCGATGACCAGCGGTTCGGCCAGGGTCAGTTCGGCGACTCCGTCCGCGCCGGTCTCGTGGGCGGCCGCGGTGGCCAGTTCGAGCAGACCTGTGCCGGGGACGATGGCCGAGCCGAAAACGGTGTGGTCCTTCAGCCACGGGTGGTCCGTGAGGGACAGGCGGCCGGTGAGAAGGTGTCCTTCGCCGTCGGCCAGCGGGGTCAGTGCTCCCAGCCAGGGATGCGGCGAGGCCTCAAGACCCAGGGAACCGGCATCACCAGCAGTCTTCGGGACGGGCAGCCAGTAGTGCTCGCGCTGGAAGGCGTAGGTGGGCAGAGGGACCAGGTTCCCCGACCCGGTACCCAGGGCGCGGTCCCAGTCGAGCTGGTGTCCCTGAACATGGAGCAGACTCATATTGCGCAGCAACTGGGTGATGGTGCCACGGTCACGGGCCAGGGAGCCGACGACGATGCCGCCCCGCTCGGCACTGCCATCGGTCAGCGGCATCGACAGAACAGGATGCGCCGAAATCTCGACGAAAACACCATGACCGTCCTGAAGGAGCTGGTCCAGCGCCCGGTCGAAACGCACCGGCTCCCGCAGATTCCGGCACCAGTAACCGCCATCCAGCTCCGGCCCAGCGGCAACCCCACCCGTCACCGTCGAATAGAACGCGATATCCGCCCGCCCCGGCACAATCCCCTCGAACCCCGACGCCAGACCAGGCAACAACGGATCCATCTGCGCATTGTGCGACGCGTAATCCACATTGATCTTGCGGGCATACACCTCCCGCCCCTGCAACTCCTCAACCAGCCGCGCGATCGCCCCGGCCTGCCCCGAAACCACCGTCGA
>NZ_JBIWLW010000101.1:0-6044 GCF_044766385.1 Streptomyces sp. NPDC102274
GAGCGGGTCGGGATCGAGGACAACTTCTTCGATCTCGGCGGTGACTCGATCATCAGCCTCCAGGTCGTCTCCCGCGCCCGCCGCGCCGGACTCGCCCTCTCCTCCCGCGACGTCTTCCTCCATCCCACGGTCCTCACCCTCGCCTCGGCGGTCCAGATCTCCGACGACCGGGCCGACACCCTTGCCGAACAGGGCGCGCTGTCCGGGAGCGTCCCGGCGCTGCCCGCTCGGGAGTGGTTCTTCGACACACACCCGGAGGCACCCGCGCACTTCAACCTGTCGGTTGCGGTCGCCCTCGCTCCGGACTTCGACGAGCGCGCGCTACGGGCGGCCGTCGCGGCCGTACTGGCCCAGCATGACGCCCTTCGTATGACGTTCGGTGCCGGCGCGGACGGCGGCAGAGACGCCGACTACCGGTCGGCGGTCAGTGTGGACGCCGTGTTCGAGGTCCACGATCTGTCGGATCCGTTCGACGCCGACAGACGCTGGCACGAACTCGTCCTCGATGCCCAGTCCGGGTTCGACCTGGAGAACGGTCCGCTCGTCCGCGTCGTGCTCGGACGCCCGGCCACCGGTCCCGGTGGTGCCCGGCTCGCGGTGATCGCGCACCACCTGGTGATGGACGGGGTGTCCCTGCGCGTCCTGATGGAGGACCTGTCCACGGCGTACGAGCAGATCGTGGCCGGCCGGCAGTCCGACCTGGGCCCCAAGGGCACCTCCGTACGGCAGTGGGCCGCACGGCTCGCCGAACACACCGCGAGCGGTGGTTTCGACGACCAGATCCCCTACTGGCGTTCGGTCTCCGAGGGAGCGGTCACCCGGCTGCCCGTCGACCACATGGACGGTCACAACACGGTCGCTTCCCAGCGCGCCGTCTCGGTGGAGCTGACGCCCGAGCAGACACGGGCCCTGCTTCACGACGTCCCCTCCGTCTACCGCACCCAGGCCAATGACGTCCTGCTGGCCGCTCTGGCGCGCACGCTCCGTACCTGGACGGGCCATGACCGGATCGCGGTCAATCTGGAGGGGCACGGCCGCGAGGAGATCTTCGACGACACCGATGTGACGCGTACCGTCGGCTGGTTCACCTCCATCTACCCCGTCGCCCTCGCGCTGCCGGAGGACGCCGACGACTGGGCCGCGGCGATCAAGCAGGTGAAGGAGCAGCTCCGGGCCGTGCCCGATCGCGGTGTCGGCCATGGAGCGCTGCGCTATCTGGCCGGCGCGCCGGCCGGTGAGCTGGACCCGTGGATCAGCTTCAACTACCACGGGCAGTTCGATGTGGCCGGTGACACCGCCGACGGTCTGCTCCGGGAGGCGCTGCCCGGCGAGGGCGGTGACCACGCACCGGCCGAGCGCCGCCCGCACCTGCTCGATGTCGTCGGCGCCGTCCAGGACGGCCGCCTGGTCTTCTCCTGGATCTACTCCGCCGACACATACCGGGAGGAGACGGTACGCGGCGTCGCCGAAGACTTCGCCGCGGAACTGGTGGCGTTCGCCGAGCACTGCGCGGAACCGGCCACGGGAGGCTGCACTCCCGCGGACTTCCCACTGGTACGGCTCAACCAGACCGAGGTGGACCGGATCGCCGGCGACGGCCGGGATGTCGAGGACATCTATCCGCTGACCCCGTTGCAGTCGGGCATGCTCTTCCACGCGCTGGCCGAGCCCGAGTCCGCCGCCTATCTGGAGCAGCTCGCCTTCACTCTCGAAGGCACCGTCGACCTCGACCGGTTGACCCGGGCGTGGCAGCGGGTCGTGGAGCGTTCGGACGCGCTGCGGGTGTCGCTGGTGTGGGACGACGTCCCGGAGCCGGTGCAGGTGGTGCGCCGTCGCGTCAGCCTCCCGGTGCGAAGGATGGACTGGTCCGGTGCCGAGGAGGCCGAACAGGACCTTTTGCTCCGGGACTTCCTCACCGAGGACCGTGAGCGGGGCATGGACCTGACCGCCGAACCTCTGCTGCGCGTCGCTCTCGCGCGGCTGTCGGACGACGCGGTGCGGGTGGTGTGGACGTTCCATCATCTGCTGCTGGACGGCTGGAGCAACTCGGCGCTGCTCTCGGATGTGATCGCCGAGTACGCGGCGCTCGACGCGGCACCGGAACCGGCGTCGACGCCACTGTCGCGTGGGCTGTTCGGTGATTACGTGCGCTGGTTGGCGGACCAGGACCAGAACGCCGGCCGCGAGTACTGGCGTGCCGCGCTGGCCGGGTTCGGTGACCCGGTGGCCCTGCCCTTCGACCGGGCGCCGGAGCAGGCACGCGGTGGCGGGTCGAGCGAGCGGATCTCGGTGGAGGTGCCGCCCGAGGTCGCCGCACGGGTGACCGGCTTCGCACGGCGTCACCGGCTGACCGTGAACGTGGTGGTGCAGGGTGCGTGGGCGTTGGTGCTGTCGCAGTACGCGGGTTCGTCCGATGTGGTGTTCGGTACGACGGTGTCGGGGCGTCCGGCGGATCTGCCGGGGGCCGAGGACATTCTCGGGCTGTTCATCAACACACTTCCGGTCCGGGTGAAGGTGGACCCCGCTCGGCCGGTCTCCGGCTGGCTGGGCGACCTCCAGGCCGACATGGCCGAATCTCGGCAGTTCGAGTATGTGGCGCTGTCGGACATCGACTCCGGTGTGGCCGCGGGCGCTTCGCTCTTCGACAGCCTGGTGGTGTTCGAGAACTACCCGGTGGACACGGAGGCCGCGGCGCGGCACGGGCTGAGTGTGCGCGGTGTGGAGGCCGTCGAGTCGACGAACTACGCGCTGACGCTGGTGGCTTCCGCCATCGGTGATCAATTGGACATGACGCTCGCCTACGACGCCGCGCTGTTCGACACGAGCACCGCGGAGATGCTGGCCGCGCGGTTGAGCAGGGCCGTCACCAGTCTGACGGAGACCGCGGATGCCCCGCTCGGCACGCTGTCCCTGCTGCCCGATGAGGAGTGGCGGCAGGTATCGCGTGCGTGGAGCGTCGGTGCCGTGGGTGGCCTCGACGGAGGTGGTCATGCGTCCCAGCGGTCCCTGGTGGACGGCTTCGCGGCTCGGGTGGCGGCATCCCCCGATGCGGTGGCACTGGTGTGCGGCGATGTGTCGCTGACATACGCACAACTGGACGCGCGGGCGGTACGGCTGGCGCGGGTGCTGGCCGGGCGCGGCGTGGGCATCGAGTCGCGGGTGGGACTGCTGCTGGAGCGATCGGCCGATGTGGTCGTCGCGATGCTGGCGGTACTGAAGGCGGGGGCGGCTTACGTCCCGCTGTTCGCCGGATATCCCGACGAGCGACTGCGTCAGGTGGTCGGACAGAGCGGCGCCGCGCTGATCGTGACGGACGGAACACTCCGGGAACGCGCGGGAGTCGCAGGTGTGCCGGTGATCGAAGCGGATGCTGAGCCGGTGGGTTGTGTGGTGCTTCCGGTGGGGGTGTCTGCTGGTTCGTTGGCGTATGTGATGTTTACGTCGGGGTCGACGGGTGTGCCGAAGGGTGTGGCGGTGTCGCATGGGGATGTGGTGGCGCTTGCTGCTGATTCTCGTTGGTCGTCGGGTGCGCATGGGCGGGTGTTGTTCCATTCGCCGCATTCGTTTGATGCGGCGACGTATGAGGTGTGGGTGCCGTTGTTGAGTGGTGGGGCGGTGGTGGTGGCTGAGGGTGAGTTGAGTGTTGCGGTGGTGCGGGATGCGGTGGGGTGTGGGGTGTCGGGGTTGTGGGTGACGGCGGCGTTGTTCGGGGTGTTGGTGGAGGAGGATGCGGGGTGTTTTGCGGGTCTGGGTGAGGTGTGGACGGGTGGGGACGCGGTGCCTGCGGTGGCCGCGGAGCGGATGTTGGCGGCGTGTCCGGGGACGGTGTTGGTGAATGGTTATGGTCCGACGGAGTCGACGACGTTCGCTGTGAGTGGTCCGATCGCGGCGGAGGATGCCGCGCGTGGTTCGGTGCCGCTGGGGCGGGTGATGGACAACACGACCGGATACGTCCTGGACGGCGCGCTGCGCCCCGTGGGCGTAGGTGTGCCGGGGGAGTTGTATCTCGGCGGCCTCGGTCTGGCACGCGGCTATCACGGGCGGGCCGGCCTGACGGCGGAGCGGTTCGTTGCCGATCCGTTCGGTCCGGGCGGGCGGTTGTACCGCACGGGTGATGTGGTGCGGTGGCGGCCGGATGGCCGGCTGGACTTCCTGGGCCGGGGCGACGGTCAGGTAAAGATCCGCGGGTTCCGGATCGAACTCGACGAGATCCAGGCCGTGTTGATGCGGTGCGAGGACGTGGGTACGGCCACGGTCGTGGCTCGGGAGGACCGTCCCGGGATCAAGCGGCTGGTGGCGTACGTCGTGGCTGACGGGCAGCTCGATGTCGCGGCGGTGCGGGCCCATGTCGCGGGCGCTCTGCCCGAGTACATGGTGCCGTCGGCGTTCGTGGTGCTGGACGAGCTGCCGCTGACGGTGAACGGAAAGGTCGACCGGCGCGCGCTTCCCGCGCCCGAGCTCGACTCGGCGGGGGAGTACGTCGCACCCCGTACCGAGGCCGAGCGCGTCCTCGCCGGGATCTGGGCCGAGGTTCTCGGTGTCGAACAGGTCGGAGCCCATGACGACTTCTTCGAGCTGGGCGGCGACTCCATCTCCAGTCTGAAGGTGGTCTCCCGTGTCCGAGCGGCGCTGGGAGCGGGGCTCTCCCCGCGCGTCCTGTTCGATCACCCGACCGTGGCCGGACTCGCGGCAACGGTCCCGGCGGCGGAAGCCGCCCGGGAAGCGGAGGAGCCGCTGACATCCGGCGCGATCGTCCCGGTGGCACGCGACGGACAGCTGCCGATGTCGCTGACTCAGGAGCGACTCTGGTTCCTGGAGAACTTCACCCCCGGCAGCATCGAGTACAACATCGTCGGAGCGCTCCGGCTGACCGGAATCCTCGACGTGGACGCTCTCCGTACGGCCCTCGCCGGGCTGGTGGACCGGCACGAGGCGCTGCGTACGACGTTCGACTCGGTTGACGGGCGTGGAGTCCAGGTGGTGCGCGACTCGCTGGATGTACCGGTGCGTGCTGTGACCCTCAGTGACCCTTCGGGTCTCGACGCGGCGCTGAGGGAGGAGTCCGTCACCCCCTTCGATCTGCGGACCGGCCCGTTGGTGCGGGCGCTGTTGGTGCGGATCGCGCCAACGGAGCATGTCCTTGTGTTGTCGATGCATCACATCGTGACCGATGGGTGGTCGATGGGTGTGGTGACGCGTGAGTTGAGTGAGTTGTACGCGGCTGCGGTGCGGGGTGCGGAGGCGCGGCTTCCGTTGTTGCCGGTGCAGTATCCGGACTTCGCGGTGTGGCAGCGGGAGAGGCTGGCTGGAGAGGCGCTGGATTCCCAGATCGCTTATTGGCGCCATCAGTTGGACGGACTTGAGCCTTTGGAGCTGCCCACGGACCGCCCGCGCCCGCTGGTGCGGACCGCCTCCGGGAGCACCCATATCTTCACCGTGCCGGAGGAGCTGACGGATCAGCTCGGCTCGCTGGGGCGCGCCCGAGGTGCGAGTCTCTTCATGGCGCTGCTGGCGGTGACGCAGTTGCTGCTGTCCCGCTACAGCGGGCAGCGCGACATCGCGCTGGGAACGGCGGTGTCGGGCCGGGAGCGTGAGGAGTTGGAGGGCCTGGTCGGGTTCTTTGTCAATACACTCGTTCTGCGAGCGCGTATCGATGAGTCGGAGTCGTTCGACGAACTGCTGGCAGGGGTCCGGGACGCCACTTTGGCGGCGTTCGCGCACCAGGATGTGCCGTTCAGCCGGCTGATCGAGGAGCTGTCCCCGGAGCGGGACACCAGCAGGACGCCACTCGTGCAGGCGATGCTGACCCTCCAGAACACCCCTGGAGGTGCGTTCCACCTCCCCGGACTCCGTATCGAGGAGCACGAAGTCCCGCGAACGGCCGCGCAGTTCGAGTTCGGTCTGCACTTCCAGGAGAGCGGCGACGGAGGACTTGTCGGGGTCGCCGAGTTCAATACGGATCTGTTCGACGTGGAGACCGTCGAGCGGTTGTGTGGGCATTGGCTGGCGTTGGCCGATCGGGTGACGGCGGATCCTTCGGTGCC
>NZ_JBIWLW010000102.1:0-5797 GCF_044766385.1 Streptomyces sp. NPDC102274
CCGTTTCTTCATGCCCACGACCCCACCGGCACCTCTGTCCGAACGATCACCCGCGCCGCGCACCTCGAACGAGATCCGGTTTGCCACAACGCACTTAGTGCTCGCCAGGACCCCTTGGTGGTGATCTTGCCCGCCTCGGGGGCGCACGGTGTGCGTCCACCCGCCCGCGGAGGTGGGGCGGGCGGGGCTTCGCGGGCTGCGGTCAGTTCTCGTCGGCCGGCCGCTCGGTGATCGTGGTGATCCGCTCCATCAGCCGGTGCTCCCACGTCGGCTGCATCCGGCGGCGGGCGGCGAGCCTCTCTAGGGCCTCGGTCTTGGACTTCCAGATGGAGTTGACCCCTGTCGCGTGCCGCCATGGCTGGCTGGGGGCGGGGCGGGACTGGATGAAGTAGCTGATGGGGGGCTGGTCGGGCATCACGTTCTCCTCAGGTGGTGGGCTGCTCGGCGCTGTCGAGGGCGGCGCGGATGGTTTCGCGGCAGGCGTTCCATCCCATCTGGTAGCCGATGCTGCGGTCTCCGTAGACGGGCCGGTCGTAGGGCTGGATTGCCTTGATGGCGTCGAGCCGGGCGTAGAGCTCGTCGAGTGCGCCGTCGGTGATCGTGCTGGCGGTGAACCGGCGGCCGGGGCCGCAGGCGGGTGTGTCGTCCTCGTCAGGCTCCGGATCAGAGGTCAGTGACTGCGCCTCCGCGCCGTATATCCACGCGTGCATGAGCTGGGCGTCCTCGGCGCGTTGCTGGCTTATGGGGAACCAGCAGTCAATGACCTTGATCGAGTTGTCGTTGGGCGTCGGAACGGGCGCGGCCTTGCTGCTCGTCGGGCAGGACCACCAGCGTGTGCTGTGCTCGTCTGCGTGGCTGCCGGAGTGCCCGGGGTGCAGCACGCACTCCTCTGGAGCGCGATGAGGGGCAAGGAGGTGCGGGGTGAGCTCGCCGCACCGTTCGACGGGTGCCGTGGTGACGAGGATCCGGTAAGGGTCAGACATGGTGCTGCTCCTCGGTCGTGTTGATCTGCCGTGCCACGGTGAGGGCGTGTGTTGAGCGTCATTCAAAATGCCTATGAGTGCGGCAGTTTGGGCAGCTTGATGCCGACAAGATCGGTAAGCGTGCCTGCCGACGGATGGGTGCAGATTTGGGGCGGCACCTTGCCGACGAAGGGCATGAGGAAGGCCCTCCCGGTATCTCTTGGGCGAGCGCCGGGAGGGCCGTGTAGCGCGCGGAGGCGCTGTGCTCACGGTAGAGGCCGACCCGGCCAGGGTCGAAATTCGGTTGTCTGCGGGCGAGTTGATCTGCCCGGATTGTGCGGGGCTGCTGTGCCGGTGGGGCTGGGCACGTTCGCGTGTACTGCGGGATGCGACGGGCGGCCTGATGGCGGTGCGTCCACGACGGACGAGGTGTGTCAGCTGCGGCGTCTCGCATGTGCTCCTTCCGGTGTTCGCGCTGGTCAGGCGGGCGGACATGGCGGAGGTGATCGGGGCGGCCCTGGCTGCGAAGGCGACCGGGGCGGGGGTGCGGGTGATCGCTGAACGGCTCGGCCGGCCGGTGGAGACGGTGCGGGGATGGCTGCGCCGGTTCGCCGCCCGTGCCGAGACGGTGCGGCGGTTCTTCACGGTGTTGCTCGTGGATGCCGGGGTTGACCCGGCGCCTCCCGGAACGGCCAGGACGGTCTTCGCCGACGCGGTCGCCGCGGTGGTCGGGGCCTGGTGGTCGATGACGTCCAGGTGGCCGGCCGTCGGCACGGTGTCGCCCTGGCTGGCGGCCTGCGCGGTGACCGGCGGGATACTGCTGGCCCCCGCCTGGCCTGCGAAGAAGATCAACAAGAGTCGCCCCTGACGCCACGCCGGTCCCTCCTGTCAGCCTCTGTGCGTGCGTCTGTCGACGCCGTGATCGAGAGGCTGGTGGGCGGGTGGCAGGACAGGAAGACCAGACGCGGCTGGAACGGGCCCAGGCGATCGGGCTGTTCTGTTCCGCTACATGCTGATCAGAGAAGCGGCCGACCCGACCCTGTCGCGCCGCCAACGCGGCGCTCTGGTGCGGGAGTTGGCGGCGGTGACTCATATCGATCCGGACGGCCGGACGGTGCGGATCACCCGGTGGACACTGGACCGCTGGATCATGGAATGGCGCCGGGACGGCTTCGACGCCCTGGTGCCCTCGCCCCGCCAGTCGCGGCCCCGCACCCCGCCGGAGGTGATGGAGCTCGCTGCCTCGCTGAAGAAGGAGAATCCGACGCGGTCGGCCGCGCAGATCCGACGGATCATCGCCGCCCAGCTCGGCTGGGCCCCGGACGAACGCACCATCCAGCGCATGATCGTCCGTGAGGGTCTGACCGCCTTGCAGGCTCCGGCTTCGCCCGCCGTGTTCGGCCGGTTCGAGGCCGAGGGGCCCAACGAACTCTGGACCGGGGACGCCTTGCACGGGCCGATGGTCGAGGGCAGGAAAACGTACCTGTTCGCGTTCATCGACGATCACTCGCGGGCCGTGGTCGGCCACCGGTGGGGGGCAGTTCCGGCACGTCCCGCCTTTGTCGGGGCCGCTTGCCACCCGCACCGGCGTTCCCCGGATCAGGCTGCCCCCAAGCTTCGATCAGGCCGCTACGACGGCCCGTCGGAAGTGGTCTTTCACCACCTCTCGATCAACATCGCGCCTCGTGGCGCACAGTTGTGCGGCGAAAAAAGCCGGGGCCGTACGCAGGACCTCGTTCGCTCGCCGCAGCTCACGGTTCTCCGCGCCGCAGCTGGGCGAGCTCTTCCTTCTCCTCGGTGGCCAGGAGGTCGTCCCGTTCGCCGGCGCCGGCCTCGGCCTGGCGGATCCAGCCGCGCAGGGCCTCGTGATGCACGCCGAGTTTCTCGGCCATACGGCGGATGACGGGCTTCGGCTCTGCGGTCCGATACATCCGCACCGCACGCTCACGCAACTCCAGCGGATATTTCCTGGGGGCAGGCATCGTCTGGGTTCCTCTCATGAGTCCCACGTGACCCGCTGTCACCTTTCCCCGCGTCTCGGGGGACCCTCACCCTGTCAAGGCCACTGCACCAATTGGTGCTGGCTTCATGACCCAGGCCGCGTGTTGGTTCAATTACCGAGGCCGTGTGTGGTTATGTCGTGACAGTGTAGGTGATGACGATGGAAAACTAGCCAGCACGCCTAAAGCAGCAGGAAGGCCAATCACGGTCTTCGAGCGGATCAGACCATTCGATGCCGGGTGGCGGCGGCATCCACTCCACAGTAAGGGAATGCGTTACATGACAGATGGCAACGAAAATGCTCGGAAATTCAGTAGGCGACGCCTTCTTCAAGGGACAGCGGGCACCCTCGGCGCTGCTCTAGCATCCGCCGGCATCTATGAGATGATCGACACCTTCGTAAAGCCACCGGACCGGCGGACTGTCGCCGACAGCAAGCCCGTCCAGGAACAATATGTCCTGCAGAACGAGCAAGTGGTCATGGTCGATGGTACGGGCGTGAAGAGTAGCAAGGGTACGGTTGCGGTCCGGGTGCCCGCCCTGCACGATCATCTCTGTACCGCAAGGCTGAATGTGCTGGCGAACGCTAAGGCGTTGCGGGAAGCGCAGCACCAATTCGAGTCCGCCCTCCTGCGTCTGGAACGCCAATTTCCACCCACTCCCACAGGGGTGGCCACCACGGTAGCCTGGGGACTTCCCTACTTCCAGCACTACATCCCAGCCCTGGGCAAGACGTCGGACTTCTTCAAGGCGGGAACACGGTACCCAGCGTATCTGCCGGTGGATTTGATGACCTCCAAGAAGGAGGGCCGTACCGTATATGCGCTGCAGGAGGCCAGGACGTTTCCCGGCGACGAGCCCCCGCCTGGCTTCGGGCCGGTCCGCTTGGAACAGAATGACGTGACCGTGCTACTCCGCAGTGACTCGCTCGCTAATATCACGGAAGCCATCGACACCCTCTTCGGGCCTGGAAGCGAAGGGGTGGGGGACCTGTTCAAGGTGACGAGTATCCGCCAGGGCTTCTCCGGGGGCGGTTTCTACGGGCAACAGGGCCTGCCGAGCAAGATGGCGCTGGCAGCTGATATCCCCGGTGCACGGTCGATCCCTCCGCAGTCACAGGGTTTCCTCGGCTTCGCCACCACCCTGCAGTCGAATATGGGACCCGGCGTCATCCCCAGTTTGGAGACCCTTCCTGGCCTCACCGATCAGTGGCCCAACGGTTACTTCAAACAGGGGACCACCATGGCTCTCTCGCACACGTTTCAAGATCTGGAGACCTGGTACGGACGGAACTACGCTCAGTACGCGGATCGCGTCCAGGCGATGGTCCAGCCCGGCCTCTCGCCCGCGCCGGGTACGTACGTCTTCCAACCGCCAGGTCAAAATCTGTCCGAAGTGGCGAAGGGGCTCAAGCAGTACGGCGCCTACGGCCACACGGGGAGCATGTCGCCGGTGGACAGCACCACATCGCCGATGACCAGCAACTACGGAACGTCCTACCCCGCGGGGACGACCATCCCCGTGCGCGGAGATTTCGACACGCTGGACAATCCATTCCACTACACATCCGATCCGACGGCAGACCACTACAGCTCGAAGCCAGCGGCCGGGTTGCACTTCATTCAGTTCCAGCCGACGACCGCAATTTTCAATCTCGTTCGGCTCGCGATGGACGGCCACTATCCCGATAGGACACTTCCTATCTCACCGCGCAGCCCCCACGCCGGCATCAACTCGGTCCTGCACACGACCCACCGGCAGTACTACCTGGTTCCGCCACGTCGTCATCGCTCCTTCCCCCTCGCCGAGTTCCTTGTCTGATACGTCCCGCGCGCCGCGCCCACAGGGCTGTTGCAGCGGGGCTCCGTCGTCTCGCGGTCGGCTCGACGTAGCCGTCGTTGGCCTGTACCCCGACTTTACGGTGATGGTGAGTCGTGATGGGCTGTCAGGTGCGCGCAGGTACGTCCCGGTGATCATGGAGTGTCAAGTTCACTGATCACCACAACGGAAGACCGTGCCTGCTGCGTCGGCATTGCCCATCCCCGCCGGGCTGGGCCAACTCGCCGGTTCCGATCCGGGCCGCTCCGATGAACTGTCCGGCCTACTCGACCGGCTGCGCTGCCTGCCCGACCCGCGCAGCCTCTGAGGCCGACGCCAGCCGCTGTGGTACGTCCTGGCCCTGGTCGCCTGCGGGGTTCCGGCCGGAGCGAAGTCCCTCACCACAATCGCCGAGTGGGCCGCCGATGCCCCTGACCAGCTCCTTGCCCGCGCCTCGGTGAGTGCGTCTATCTGCCGGTCGAGTCTCTGCCCGCCGGTGGAGACCCGCGTGCCGACGGATCTTCGCGGACAAGAAGTCCGGGAAGAATGACGCCCGGCCGGAGCGGAAGGCGTGCCACGACTTCCGCCAGGCCAGAGACACTCTCGTCGTGGCGGGCGACGCTGCCGTGGAGCGCCGACAGGTAGGACTCGCTGCGGCGGAGCAGGTCCGTGCCCCGGTCCGCGGTGGGCTGTCCGGCGGCGGTACGGATCGCGGCCACCACCCGCTCCACATCAGCAGTCGGGACGTAGACGATCGGGTTCTCCGGATCCGTAGCGTCCGGCGGCACCTGGATCGACGGCGAGACGACGGGGATCGTGCCGTCGTAGGTGCTGGCGTCGAGCGGGATAACGGTGGGGGTGTGGCCGAAGGCGTCGGTGGGGTCGGTGTACGTGTACTCGGTCTCGGGCTGCATGGGCTGGGTCATGGGGTCCTACCTTGTTGGTGGGTTGGACGGGCCGTCGTAAGGTCCAGAGATCCAGAGACGCCGGGTATGGCTTTCATGGGGTTGCCCTCG
>NZ_JBIWLW010000103.1:0-5600 GCF_044766385.1 Streptomyces sp. NPDC102274
CCTGGCTCCACAACTACAATCACCACCGCGGACACACCGCACTCAAGGGCCAACCACCCGCCAGCCGCGTCCCCAACCTCACGGGTCAGTACACCGCCTCTCGTTTGGATCAGGCCGGATCAGGGAGCGGGGGCTGGTGCCGTGGATCGCAAGGCGGAGGAGGGAGCCGACGCGGAGCGTCGGCGACTGACGACAACGTGGCGAGGCATGGTGCCAGGGCTCGCGAGCCCGGCCTGATCCAAACGAAAGGCCCTAAGGTCACTCGACGCGGTCGCGGACGGCCTCACCGCCGTCCGCGACCGCCTGCGCACCCTCGTCCCCTCCTCCGCGGAACGACGCCGCAAACGCAGCTGACTCTCCTGCCTCGACACCGGTCGAGCCCCAGCCCGTCCGATCTTGATTTCGGTGTGGATGGACGGCTCGGCGGACACTAGGCCGGGTTCGGCCTGGTCCGCTACCCCAGGATTTTGAAGGGGCGTTCGAAGGCACTGCGGGGCTGCCCGGACCTCGCAGGGCGATCTTCAGAAGGTTTCCCGGACCTCGGCAGGCGGTGGCCTCGTGGCGAATACCGGGGTCCGGTGTCAGGGCCGGTTCAAGCCGCGGCGGTTTCTTGCTTTGCGGCTGCTGTGGCGGGCTGGGTGGTCTTCGTTTCCGGCGGGCGGCGACGAGGACGAGGAGGAGGAGTGCGAGGCCGAGGACGACCCAGGCGGTGAGGATCAGGGCGGGGGCTGCCGAGCCGGTGCCGTCGAAGAAGGCGTTGGCGCGCAGCAGGCTGCCGGAGGCGCCGGGCGGCAGAAGCTGGCCGACGGTCGCCCACCCTGAGTGGAGCCAGTACGGGCCGGTGCCGAGGCCGGACAGCGGGTTGCCCAGGAGCATCATGACGCCTGCTCCGGCCCCAAGGCCGGCGAGGCCGGTCGCTGCTTCCAGGCCGATGAAGGTCATGGACAGGGCGGCCATGCCCAGGCTCAGGCCGAGGGCGGTGAACCAGTAGTCGCCCGACAGCGATCCGGTTCCGTACTGGAGGAACGCGGTGACCGCGGCCCCGGCGAGCAGGGAGAAGAGGACGACGCCGGCCAGGCGGGTGCGCAGTCCGGTCCGGCCGGGAAAGAGGCGGGTGAGGGCGAAGGCGGGGATGATCCCGCCGAAGATCATCGGCAGGCCGGCGGCGGCGAAGCCGGCCCCTCGGGGATCGTCCTGGGGGGAAGGGTGCGAGGTCGTGGACGCTGGCCTGTGCCTGCCGCTGGGCGGCGGCGGCGTTTCCGAGGGCGGTCAGGGCGGTGCTGGCCATCGGGGCTCCGGCGGTGGCCGTGTAGATGTCGACTTTGCCGGAGGTGAGGGCGATGCCGCCGGTGATCTCCCGCTCCTTGACCGCGGAGGCGAGTGCTCCGGCGTCGTCGTAGACGGTGACGTCCCACTCCGGTCCTTCGAGTTCCTTCTCCAGTGCCTGAGCGGCGGCCTGCGGCCCGGTCACGCCGACGGGGACGTGGTGGGGTCCGCCGTTGACGCTCGGTAAGGCGAACGCGCAGAGCATCAGAAGGACCACGACTGTCAGGCCGAGCAGGACGGCCACGAGTTTCCGTGGTGTGCCAGGCTGCGCGGCTCTGGTTCCGGGGTGGGTATGGGCTGGTCGGACATGGTGATGCGCTCTCCGTTCCGGCCTGCGCCGAGGTGGACGGGCCGGATGGTGGGGATTCGGTGTGCCGAAGGCGGCACGGCCAACGGGATTCGCAGCGGACTGACACCTGATTACAGGGTAAGCTTATCCTTGTGTCAACCGAGAGTGGATATCCAATACGGAACGTGCCCGAGGACTTGGTCCAGGCGGCCCTTCGCGCATCACTTGCCAGGGGCGTCCCGGTCGCCGACGTCCCCGTCATCGCCATCGCCGGGGAAGCGGGCATCTCCCGCAGCACTCTGATGCGCCGCCTCGGGGGCACCCGTCACGCCCTGGACGAGGCGGTACGAGAGACCGGAGTGGACCCCGGGGGGAAGAAGCCGGTCCGCGAGCGCGCCATGGAGGCCGCGGGCGCCCTCATCAGCAAGCACGGACTCGCAGCGGTCACCCTGGAACGGGTGGCTGACAGTGCGCAGTGCTCCGTGCACAGCTTGTACGCGGCGTTCGGCGGACGGGATGAACTGCTGCACGCCGTCTACGAGCGATACAGCCCGGTGCTCGACGTCGAAGCCGTCCTCGCCGACCCGCATCAGGACCTCTCGCACACGGTCCGCCAGATCTACCGCCTGATGACCAGCGCCCTCACCCGCGAACCACGCATCCTGCCCGCCATGCTCGCCGATGCCCTCTCCCGACCCCACGACCCGGCCGCCCGATCCATCTACCAGCACGCCCTGCCCCGCATGCTCAACGGCGTCGAACAATGGCTCTCCGACGAAGCCACCGCCGGACGCATCCGCAAACTCCCTCCACTGCTCCTCCTGCAGCAGATGACCGGCCCCCTGATCACCCACTTCCTCATGCGCCCCGCCGCCCACCTGACCGGGACCTACTTGCCCACGACCGAGGAGGCCGTCGAGTTCTTCACCCAGACCTTCCTGCGGGCCGTGGCCCACACCCCGCCCCCTCACCAAACCTGAGACGTACGCATCCGACCGAGACCCGCACTCACCTGGCGGGACACCGCAGCGGCAGGTGTGCGGCCGGGCATCCCTTGACCCTTTTCCGGTGCCCGGCCCGGTCCAGTTCTTCGCAGCCGAACCTCAATGGCCTCGTCGGCCGTGCCACGGTCCGCAGGGACAGCCTCCGGGCGCGCACCGTCCGACACAGCTCCAGCCCCCGGCCGCCGTTCAGCCGATGCCGGTTACGGGTCTCGTCCGCGGCCGGTTCTTTCCGGCTGTCCTCGCACTGCCCGGGGTTGGCTGAGGACGCGGGCGCCGTCCTGTGCGTCGGATGACCAGCACGGCCACGTCGTCGAGGTGGTCGACCGCGACCGCCGCGTCGAGGATGCGGTCGGCGGTCGCCTCGGCGTTCAGTCCGTCGTGGACGGCTCGGGCGGCCAGTGTTCCGGCTCGTTCCAGTCCGGCTTCCAGCGTGAGGTCCGGTCCTTCGACCACGCCGTCGGTGACCATGACCAGCGTGCTGTCCTCGTCCAGGGTGAAGGTCTCCTCGCGGTACTCGGTGTCGGGCACGACTCCCAGGACCGGCCCGCCCGGCAGCTCGCAGATCTCGTAGCTGCCGTCCCTGTGTGCGCACAGCACTGGCACGTGGCCGGCGCTGGTGCCGGTGACCCGTCCGTTATGCGGGTCGAGATGCAGGATGGTGCAGCTGGCGAAGCGCTCGGGTTCCATCGTGGTCAGCAGCTCGTTGGTGCGCATCAGCACGGTTCCCGGATCCGGTTCCTGGGCGGCGATCGCGCGCATGGACAAGCGCACCAGTCCCATGAAGGCGGCGGCGTCCACGTCATGCCCTTGCACGTCGCCGATCTCCAGTGCGATCGCGCCGTCGGGCGTGACGAAGGCGTCGTACCAGTCTCCGCCGATGTCCAGCCCGTCTCGGCTGGGTCGGTAGCGGGCGGCGACCTCCAGCCCCGGGAGGTGCTCGGGCAGCGTGGGGAGCATGGTCTGCTGCAGCGCCGTGGCCAGCTCGACGCGTGCCTGCTGCAGCCGGATGCGCCGCAGTGCCTGGCCTGCCAGGTCGGCCAGCGTGCCCATGAGGGTCCGCTCCTCCAGGGACGGCCGGTATCCGCTGTCGTAGTACACATGCCACGCCCCGAGCGGTTGATTGCCGGCCTCACTGAGGGGGGTCATCGCGACGGCGTAGTCGCCGAGCCGGGCGAGCCGCAGAAGTCCGACCCCGTGCGGCCAGCGGCGGATGTAGTCCTTCCGGTCGGGGATGAACTGCGGCTTGCCGGTGCGGATCGCCTCGGGCAGCGCGCTCGGATGGTCCAGCGACATGCCGTGCAGGGCCTCGGCCTCCCCCATGGTTATCCTGGCATCGGTGAAGACGCGCAGGCGACCGTCGTCGACGAGTGCGAGCAGGGCACCGTTGGCGCCAAAGGTCGCGGCCAGCCGGGTCAGGACGACCTGCTGCATCTCCTGCTCCGTGGCTGCAGTGATCAAGGCGGAGGAGAAGTCGGCGATGTCCTTAGCACGCTGTCGCTCGGCAGTCAGTGCGGCCTGCACTTCCTCCCTGTGCTTCGCCTGCTTGGTGTCGTCGCGGACCACCACGAAGCTCCGCTCGGGGCCGTCAAACCCCAACTGGATCCGACGAGTCTGAGCGGCCAGCTGGTGCCAGCCATCGTGATCGGTGAGGTACCGCAACCTCATCCAGGGGGACCGGGCGGGGGCCGAGCGCAGGAGCTGCCGGAATGCCTCTCGGTCGTCAGGGCGCACTGCCGAGATCACTCTGGAAAGCGGCGCAGTGTGATCTGGGTAGAGCGCGGCCAGGACGAGTTTGCCACCGAGCCACTCCAGCCAGTCCCCCTGGGGTGAATACATCCACAGGCCGAGGTCGGCGGCCTCGATGGCCACCCGGAACGGGATCAGCAGGCTGGCCATGTCGTTGCGCGCATCCAGGGCGTGCACCCAGACCAGCTGCTCGTCACCGGCGGGATCCTTCACCAGCCGCGCCTCGAGCAAGCAGACAATGCATGCTCCGCCTCGCCCGGGGAAGTCCAGCACCCGCATCGCGACCGTCTTCGTCCTGGCGGCGTGGACCACGAGAGTCTCGGCCGATATCCGCTGGCTTGCGGGCCACAGATCACCGAAATCACGTCCCAGGCACTGCTCCACCGGCCCGCCCAGCGCCGTGGCCATCGCCGCGTTGAGGCTGCGGACGGCACCGTCCAGCGTCAAAAGAGCCGACGGGCCAGCCCTTAGAAGAAGTGCGTCCGAGACGTCCATCTGTGGCTCCCTGGCGAATACCAAAACAGCCTCTTCAGTCATATTCGCGCATTTTGCCCTTGCATGTATACACAGAGACCCATACGGGCCCGCTCACAGCGCCCCAATGCTTTCCCGCTTCCACGGCCGCCCGGCCGTCTGTGTTCATACGCCCCTGTCGCTCCGCCACGACGCGGCTCACGAGGCATTCTCAGCCATAGGGGAGCCAGGCACGAGTACGCCGGAGAGAGTGGCACAGGCCGGGCCGTCTGTGGGCCGCCCGAGGGTGGCCCACGACGACAGATGACGACAGTCGACGACGGCCCTCCCCCTGCTCAGAGACGGTGCTTCGGGCATGGCGCAGGTGCTCATCCATAAAGGTGAGTTGAGGAATGGATCAACATGCAGATCGGGCCCTACGTCGTCGGCGGCCGCCACGGCCACGCCGACACCGCCGGCGCGTACGAGGTCCTCGCCATCGACCGCGGCCCCCGCACGGAGTGGCCGGTCTGGCAGATGATCGTCCGCTACGACCGGGACCGGAAGGGACTGAACCGCCCCCGACACCGAACCGGACATCAGGTCACGTACCGCCCTCTGAGGTCGGAAAGTTCACCGTAGACCCGAACCTGCCGGAAGGGCGGATCAAGAAGATCAGCACCGGCTTAGGTCGTGTCTGATAATCGATCTTGTGACGGGTCGTGGTGAGTTGACGGATGGGGCGTGGGAGCGGATAGAGCCGCTGCTTCCTCGGGCTGACG
>NZ_JBIWLW010000104.1:0-5199 GCF_044766385.1 Streptomyces sp. NPDC102274
AGAGAACACAACGTGTCATCTCTACTGCGGGGAAGGTGACTTTACGCCTGACCAGCGGAAACCTGGCGATCACACTCGGAAAGACAACAGCTTCTTAGGGCTTCCCGGCTTGCTCTGGCGAACATCGTTGATCGGCAGCAACGTCGCGGTTGCCGGAGCGCCGATCTGGCGAGGTGTCGGCCCGGCCGGGGTGGGGACGTCGGTGAGCCGTTCCAGGAGTTGATCGAGTGCGGCTTGGCCGTCGTCGACCGCGGCTCGTTCGTCGTCCGTCAGCGGAATACTCGCGAGCATCTTCTGCAGGTTCTCCTTGGCCTCCAGCAGCTGGCCCTTGCTGGAGTCCTTCGGCGTGTAGAAGTCGCAGCGTGCGCAGGCCATGCGGTGCTGGCACTGCTCGAAGAAGGTGTAGGTGCACCAGCCGTGACCGAGGTCGAAGTACTGCCAGGGCTCGCCGCTGGCGGCTGCGCCCGAGGCGACCGCATCGCGGTCGACGAGGACTTTGATGGTGCGTACGTTTCTCGCGAAGTACCCGGCGTCGTTGTAGGCCCTGGCAAGGGTGTTCGGAGTGAGCTTCGCGTAGTGTGTGGTTGCCTCGGGAGTCCGGTGACCGAGCCATTCCTGCAGCTCGAAGAGCGTCATCGGCTCCTTGGCTTTGTAGAGCTGGCTGGCGATGGTGGACCGTGCCCGGTGGCTGGTGATGTTGCCGCGAACATCGGCGGTGGGGACGCCGGCCTTGCGGTAGAGCATCGGGATGATCGTCGTGTTGATGTAATGCTTGGCGACCCGGCGGGCACGGTGGGCGAACAGGAAGTCGGCGTGCTCGTTGGTCTTGGGGTCGAGCATCAGCGGCTGGGCGGGTCTGACTGCCTGCCATGCCTCGATGGCCTGACCGAGGAGGGGGTCGACGGGCTTGGTGAATGAGGTGCCGGTCTTGTGGGTGGGCACGTCCAGCAAGCAGACGGCGTCGCGGGCGAGGACCTCGCCAGAGTCGCCGGGGATCGGGAGGCCGTCCTGCCGCCAGCGGATGCAGCCGACGCGGAGGCGGGCGATCTCGTCGCTGCGTTGTCCGGCGAACAGCCAGGTCAGGGTGATGGCCCGGATCAGCTCGACCGGGTAGGTGCGGCCGTCCGCGGTGGGCAGGTCGCCGGGTTCGACGTTCAGGCCGGCCCACAGCAGCTTGGCCCAGATGTCGTCGGCGATCACTCGCGGGTCCGGGCCCATCAGGGCGCGAACGCTTCGCGGTGTCCTCAGGGCGTGGGCGGAGTCGAACCGGCGCGGGACCCACTCCCACTCGTGCAGGTCGCGGAACAACGCGCGAGGCACCTTGAGGTAGCCGGACTTCGACTCCGGGGTAAGCGGTTTGCCCAAGCGGTTCTGTGTGCGCATGCCGTGCGTCCACTGGGAGAAGTCACCAACGGCCATCCGGTCCACCGCGGCGACCCAGGCCGCGCAGGTCTGCCGGGTCCACTGACCCGGATCGGTGATCTCGGGGTGTTCGGAGGCCAGCCAGCGCCCGATCTTGGCGAGCACGCTGCGGTAGCTGCGGCGAATCTTCGCCGTGAGCGTCGAGGTCGCGTACCAACGCTTGACCCACTCCGCCCACGGGGCCGGGACTCCCTCCATCGCCGCTGGTCCGGATGCGTGCCCCGACGGTGGAGGCTCCGCGTGGCCGAGCGCCGCGACCGCCCGGTGAAGACCGTAGAGATCCTTGCCCCACTGCCCGCTCATCGCCGGGTGAACGCGGAGTGCGGCCAAAGCGTCGGTGGACAGGTCCGACAGCAGTGGGCTGCGGCTCAGCAGCAGCACCTGGCAGATCACCGAGGCCAACGTCCCGGCATCGCGGCGATACCCCCAGTCGGCCAGGACTTTGTATATCCGCTCGACGGCGTCGCCGACACGCTCGGCCCCGAACACCCGGCGGGCCAGGGCCGGTAGCATGAAGCGGCCGAGTTGGTCGAAAACCGTGAACTCGCCGAGCAGGTAGGCATAGGCGATCACGAACGGCCGGGCATTGGGGCCGATCTGGCCGCCCCATGAGCGCCGGAACTCGGCGCCGTCGACGTTGATCAGGTCCGCCCAGTTCTGCACTGACCAGCCCCAGAAGGCTCGGCGGAGTTCACCGCAGCGAATCAGTACCAGTCCAGCCGCGTCTCGCGCGTATCGCTGCTGATGACGGTCTTCCGGCGGCCAGTGCAAGGCTGCGAGTGCGTCCCCCAACCGCCGCACGAGTCGGGCGGCTGGCCGCAAAGACAGCGCGTTGGGGGCGAGCCCGTCACGTCGGAGTCGCTCGATGCTGAGGCTCTGGGGTGCTTGCGCCTCGGCCTCGGTGAGCAGGGCGCGACGCTCGTAGTGTGCGAGGTCGACAGGCCATGCCCAGGCCGGAGTGCTGGTCGGCCGTGCGGCCATCGTACCCAGTTGTGCGGTCACTCGGCGACCGCCTTGTTGCGAGTCAGCATGTCCACGCGCCGGGAGTGGATCTGCTGCATGCCGCGGTTCAGCTTCTCCGCCAGGTCGCGGCCCGAGAGGTGGATGTAGGTCAGCGTCGACTCGGTGCTGCGGTGCCCCGCGAACGAGGCTGTGGCGTGCAGTTCCCAGCCCATCCGGGCCAGGTCGGTCAAGCAGAGATGCCTCGTGGTGTGAGTCGAGAAGCGGGGCAGGTCAGCAGCAAGAGCGATGCGCCAGATCACCTTCGACCAGGTCCACAAAGTCAACGGCTGGCCTTGGTTGCGGCGCGACTCCGACAAGAACAGCGGCCCTCGGGCCCGGCTGATCGTGGCCCGATGCGCGAGATAGCCGGACAGCAGAACCCCAGTCGCCGCCGAGTAGGGAACGACACGCTCACGCCGGGTCTTCGTCGTCTCGGCCCGAATCCGCAGGGTCCGGTGGACAGGGTCAAGGTCATCGGTCCTCAGCGAGCACAGTTCCTCGCGCCGCAGGGCCGCGTCGTAAGCGAGAGCGAGCATGGCACGGTTGCGTACGGGCTCGTCACGCACGACCTCCAGCAGGTCGAGCCACTGCTGTTCGCTCGGGATCCACGGCAGCTTCGTCAGGCGGGGAACCAACCCTTGCTGGTGACCGCCGAACTTCCGGCCGGGCGTGTAGCGACCACGGCCGACCGGATTGGACTCACGCACGCCCTCCTCAATGAGGTAGTCGTAGAACAGCCGCACCGGCACCAGCCGCTGCTGCAGCGTCGCATTCGCCAGGCCGACCCCGGAGTCGAGCGCAACGACGTTGGTCCCCCGCCGGCTCGGCCGCGTGCTCAGGTCCTTAACGAACACGGTTACATGCAGCCGATTCGCGGCGACAGGGTCGATCCCCTCCCGTTCACAGACCAGCAGGTACTCGGCCAGACCACGTGCGTACGCGTCGATCGTCCGGGGAGCCCGCCCCAGATCCGTCCACACCCGCAGCCACTCGGCCGCCCGCTCATGCCGGCCCAGGACCGGCCACTTCTCCTCCAGCACCACCGCGCTGCCCAACAGATCTCCTCAGTACGTGGGAAGGCCGCAGGATACGAGCTGCATCCTGCGGCGCTTGATTCCACGTAACTAATAGGGACCGGGTGTATGCCTTCTTCCGCAGGTGGCGGAAGAACGGCCTGGTCAAGGAGTTCCATGACCGTCTGCGCGCTCTGGCCCGTGAGGCCGAGGGACGTTCGGCGGAACCGAGTGCGGCGATCATCGACTCACAGTCGGTCAAGGCCGCCGCCTCGGTGCCCGCCGCCACGCGCGGCTGCGACGGCGGCAAGAAGATCAACGGCAGGCGCCGGCACGTCATCACGGACTGCCCCGGCCCGCTGCTGATGGTGCTGGTGACCGCCGCGGACGTCACCGCCCGCGAGGCCGCCCGCGTCATGATGCCCAGGCTGCACACGCGGTTCCGGAAGATCACCCTGATGTGGGCCGACGGCGGCTACACCGGCCGCCTCGTCGCCTGGGCGGCGCGCGAAGCTCCTCCGCCCGCGCCCGGGCAGCCGTCTCCCGCTCCTCCACCAAGCCCATCACCGATGTCACCGGTCATCTCCGCATCGCCGAGAACGAACTGATCGCCCGAACCCTCCCGCAACGACACCGAGACCATGCCTGAACAGCGAAAACTCAACGGTCACATCCGGAAAGACAACAGCCTCTCAAGGCCAGTGCACTCTGCCCACTACCGAGTTGACGTCGCCCAGGCCAAGTGGCAGACAGGTGACGGAGACGGCGCCCTGGAGACGCTGCTGGAGGTCGAAGAGGACCAGCCGGAGTGGATCAAGTTTCAGACGCTGGCCACGACCACCGTACGGGAAATACTGGAAGCGGAACGGCGCCGAAACACCCCGCTGCGGGGACTCGCGGCACGCTTGGGAGTCGACCCAACTCACTGAACGGGTAGGACAACACGTCCTACCCGGGCGATAACTGAGCTGCCGAGTAGGACATTCTGCCACTGGGCTGTAATCGCGTGGATTCGTAGCGTGATCCGCATGAGGCGGCGCCGTGCAACCCCCGCCAGGCACGGCCGGCGCCGCACCGCATGCAGCCCAGGAGCCGACCATGCCCACACCGACCGCCATTGAGGGCGCGATTGCCCAGTGGCTGACGTTGTCCAGTGCTCACCCCGCTGTCGCTCATGAGGCGTGGCAGGACGGCCGGCCGGCGATGCTGCGCACCGGCGGCCCCTACGACGCTGTGCGGATGCCGCTCACGCTGGTCCACGCGGCGGCCGACAGCAGCGCCCCGGGCGTCGTGGCCAGCGTCCTGGCCGAGGTCCTCGACGGCCCCGTGGTCTGCCACCCGGGCGCCTGGTACTACGCGTTGGTACCGGCTGGGACCTGCGAGACGTGGCGGTCGGTGGAGGCCGTGATCCGCGGCCCGGGTTCTTGACTCGGGATCCCCGGCCGGATCGCACGGAGCCGACACTGGTCACCCCGTACTGGGCCGTGCCGGTGGAGCAGGCTGGGAAGTTGTGCACCGCCGACGCTGTGGCCGAGCTGCTTCGGGTCGGCCGGGCCCGCCTCGAAAGCGTCGCCCCGTGATCGGCATCGACGCCGAGAGGCCCCGTACCCACGTCCCCTCGCTCTGCTGGACCGGGCAGCCGGACGATGTCCTGCGCTGCAGTGGTGTGGTGTGGGGTGGGGTTAGGTGGTGGGTGGTGTGGTGGTGATGGTGGAGTGGAAGAGGGGTTGGTTGTTTTGGTGGGCGGTGATGTGGACGGTGT
>NZ_JBIWLW010000105.1:0-5015 GCF_044766385.1 Streptomyces sp. NPDC102274
GCGTTGCGGGTGCGGTTGGCGCCGGTCGGTAAGGACGCGGTTTCCGTGGCCGCTGCCGACGCTTCCGGTCAGCCGGTCGTGTCCGTCGACTCGCTTCTCGTAAGGGCCGTGTCGCGCGACCAGTTGACCGACTCCGTCTCCGCGGACCTCGTCCGTGACGCGCTGTTCGGACTGGAGTGGACGCCGGTGGCGGCCGTGGCCGAGTCGGCCTTCCCGGGGCCGGTTGTCCCGGGGTCGGCCATGCCGGAATCGGGGTCGGTCGTCGTCCTCGGATCGGACCCGCTGGGGCTCGCCGACGGCATGGCCGAGTCCGGCGCGGAGGTCGAGACATACGCCGATCTGGTGTCGCTGGCGGCGGGGGAGTTCCCGGTGCCGGGCACCGTGCTGGTGGGCGTCGACGGTATGTCGTCCGAGAACGGGGTCGTGGAGTCGGCCCACGCGCTGACCGCCGAGGTCCTGGCCCTGATCCAGGGCTGGTCGGCCGAGGAGCGGTTCGCCGGGTCGCGGCTGGTGTTCGTCACGCGGGGAGCGGTGGCCGTGGACGGCGGTGCTGTCGCCGACTTGGCGGCGGCCTCCGTATGGGGTCTGGTGCGGTCCGCGCAGTCGGAGAACCCGGGCTGCTTCGGGCTGCTGGACCTCCCCACCGACCTGTCGTCCCTGACCGAAGTGCGAAAGGCTCTCGGTTCCGATGAACCGCAGCTGATCGTCCGCGACGGCACGATCCGCGCGGGACGACTCACCCGCGTGCCCGTGCCCGTGCCCGTGCCCGTCCCCGTAACCACGGGGGAGGGCGGTGACCAGGCCGACCGGGCCTGGGACAGCGAGGGTACGGTCCTGATCACCGGCGGTACGGGCGGTCTGGGCGGCGTTCTGGCCCGGCATCTCGTCGCCGAGCGCGGTGTGCGCCATCTGCTGCTGGCCAGCAGGCGGGGGGCGGAGGCGCCCGGCGCCGCCGAACTGGCCGCCGAGCTGACCGCGCGTGGCGCGCGGGTCACGGTCGCCGCGTGTGATCTCGCCGACCGGACCGCCGCGTCCGGACTGCTGGCCGCCGTACCGTCCGAACACCCGTTGACCGCCGTGGTGCACACGGCCGGCGTGCTGGACGACGGTGTGGTCGGTTCGCTGACGCCGGAGCGGTTGGTCACGGTTCTGCGGCCGAAGGTGGACGCGGCGTGGCATCTGCACGAGCTGACGCGGGATCTTGGTCTGTCGGCGTTTGTGGTGTTCTCGTCGGTGGCCGGTGTGTTCGGTGGTGCGGGGCAGGGTAACTACGCGGCGGCCAATACGTTCCTGGACGCTTTGGTGGCGTGTCGGCGGGCGGAGGGTTTGCCGGGTGTGTCGCTGGCGTGGGGTCCGTGGGATCAGGCGGGCGGGATGACCGGGTCGGTGAGCGAGGCGGACATGCTGCGCCTGGCACGCTCCGGGATGCCGCCGCTCTCCGTCGAGCAGGGCGTCACGCTCTTCGACGCGGCGCTCGCCTCCGGCGAGACCGTGGTGGCGCCCGTGCTGCTGGACCTGCCCGCGCTGCGGGCACAGGGCGACGTACCGCCGCTGCTCAGGTCGTTGATCCGTACCCGCTCCCGCAGGAGCGCGATCACCGGATCGGCCACCGCCGGCGCCACCGCCACCGGGCTTCTCGGCCGGCTGGCCGGGCTGACCTCGTCCGCGCGGCACGAAGCACTGCTGGATCTCGTACGGAGTCAGGTCGCCGTCGTACTCGGCCACGCCGACGCGGCGGCCGTGAACGCCACCTCCGCGTTCAGGGAGTTGGGCTTCGATTCCCTGACGGCTGTGGAACTGCGCAACCGGCTGAGTACGGTGACGGGTCTGCGGCTGACAGCCACGCTGATCTTCGACTACCCGACGGCGACAGCGCTCGCGGACCATCTCCGGGACGAGTTGTTCGGCACCGGCACCGGCACCGGCACCGACGCCACCATCCCGGTCAGGATGCTGCCGCCTGTGGCCGACGATCCGATCGTGGTCGTCGGGATGAGCTGCCGCTATCCGGGCGGGGTGGCCTCGCCGGAGGATCTGTGGCGGCTGGTCACCGAGGGCACCGACGCGGTGTCCGGCTTCCCCACCAACCGCGGCTGGGACGTGGACGGTCTCTTCGACCCGGACCCGGACCACGCGGGTACGTCGTACACCCGCTCGGGCGGATTCCTTGAGAACGCGGGCGAGTTCGATCCCGCGTTCTTCGGGATGAGTCCGCGCGAGGCGATGGCGACGGACTCGCAGCAGCGGCTGCTGCTCGAAGCCTCGTGGGAGGCGATCGAGCGGGCCGGTATCGACCCGGTGTCGCTGAAGGGCAGTGCGACCGGAGTGTTCGCCGGTGTGATGTACAACGACTACGGCACCACACTCAACGGAAAGCAGTTCGAAGGACACCAGGGCCAGGGCAGTGCGGGAAGCGTGGCCTCGGGCCGGGTCTCGTACACCTTCGGGTTCGAGGGCCCGGCGGTGACGGTGGACACGGCGTGCTCGTCGTCGCTGGTGGCGATGCATCTGGCGGCCCAGGCGCTGCGCGGCGGCGAATGCTCGCTGGCGCTCGCGGGCGGTGTGGCGGTCATGTCGACCCCGGGCACCTTCGTGGAGTTCTCCCGGCAGCGGGGCCTGTCGCCCGACGGCCGGTGCAAGGCGTTCTCCGAGTCGGCCGATGGTGTGGGCTGGTCGGAGGGGGTCGGCATGCTGGTGCTTGAGCGGCTGTCCGACGCGCGGCGCAACGGCCACGAGGTGCTTGCGGTGCTGCGTGGCAGCGCGATCAACCAGGACGGCGCGTCCAACGGTCTGACCGCTCCCAACGGTCCTTCCCAGCAACGCGTGATCCGTCAGGCGCTGGCCAGCGGTGGACTGTCCCTGGACGATGTGGACGCGGTGGAGGCGCACGGTACGGGTACGACGCTGGGCGACCCGATCGAGGCGCAGGCGCTGCTCGCCACGTACGGCCGGGACCGCGACCCGGAGCGTCCGCTGCTCCTCGGTTCGGTGAAGTCCAACATCGGTCACACGCAGGCAGCCGCCGGTGTGGCGGGTGTCATCAAGATGGTGCTGGCGATGCGCTACGGAACGCTGCCGCGCACGCTGCATGTCACCGAGCCCTCGTCGCACGTCGACTGGTCGGCGGGCGCGGTGGAACTGCTGACCGAGCAGACGCGGTGGCCGGAGGGCGACCGGGTACGGCGTGCGGGTGTCTCGTCCTTCGGTATCAGTGGGACGAACGCGCACGTCATTCTCGAACAACCTGAGCCGGTGGCCGAGTTCGCGGTCGAGCCGACTGAGCCGACCGAGCCGGTCGAGTCAGCAGAACTGGCCGAACTGGCTGAGCCCGCCGTGGCGGAGTCCGCTTCGCCCGCCGTGGTGCCGTGGGTGCTCTCGGGCAAGACGGCCGAGGCGCTGCGCGGCCAGGCGGCCAAGCTGCTGTCGTCGATCGAGGCGCGGCCGGAGCTGAGGCCGGTGGATGTCGGGTTCTCGCTGGCGACGGGCCGCTCGGTGTTCGAGCACCGTGCGGTGGTGCTGGCGAGTGATTCCGTCGGCTCCGGTGACGCGGTTCGTGCGCTGGGCGCACTGGCGTCCGGTGAAGCGGATCCGTCGGCGGTGTCGGGGGCGGTGCTCGGCGGCAGGACAGCGGTGCTGTTCTCCGGTCAGGGCAGTCAGCGACTCGGCATGGGCCGCGAGCTGTATGGGCGGTTCCCGGTGTTCACCGCTGCGCTGGACTCCGTACTCGCCATGCTGGAAGGGGAGTTGGAACGTCCACTGCGCGAGGTGATGTGGGGTGATGACGCCGAGCAGCTGAACGACACGGGCTTCACCCAGCCCGCGCTGTTCGCCGTTGAGGTGGCGCTGTTCCGGTTGGTGGAGTCGTGGGGTGTGAAGCCCGACTTCGTGGCCGGGCACTCGATCGGTGAGATCGCGGCGGCGCATGTGGCGGGGGTGTTCTCGCTGAAGGACGCCTGCACCCTGGTCGTGGCGCGGGCGAAGCTGATGCGGGCGCTGCCGGCCGGTGGCGCGATGGTCGCGGTACGGGCAACGGAGGAGGAGGTTGTTCCGCTGCTGTCGGGCGAGGTGTCGATCGCCGCGATCAACGGTCCCGCCTCGGTTGTCGTCTCGGGCGATGAGGGCGCGGTCCTGGCCGTGGCGGCGCACCTGGAGGCGCAGGGGCGTAAGACCACGCGTCTGCGGGTGTCGCACGCGTTCCACTCACCCTTGATGCGGCCGATGCTGGATGAATTCCGTTCGGTGACAGAGGAGTTGTCGTTCGAGACGCCCCGGATCCCCGTGGTGTCGAATCTGACCGGCGGCCTGGCGTCGGCCGAGGAATTGTCCTCGGCCGAGTACTGGGTACGGCATGTCCGCGAGGCGGTTCGGTTCGCCGACGGGGTACGGACGCTGGTCGAGCGGGGTGTGCGCACGTTCCTGGAGCTGGGCCCGGACGGTGTGCTGTCGGCCATGGCCCAGGAGTCCGCGCCGGAAGAGGCGGTGATCGTCCCGATTCTCCGTAAGGACCGGGACGAGGAAGTGACCGCCCTCACCGCGCTGGCTCGTGTCCACGCGCACGGGGCGACGGTCGACTGGACCGGGTTCTTCGCGGGTACGGGGGCGCGGCGGGTCGAGTTGCCCACGTACGCCTTCCAGCACCAGTGGTTCTGGCCGACCGGTTCACAGTCCGCCGCCGTCGGTGATGTGCGCGCGGCGGGGCTCGGTTCCGCCGAGCATCCGCTGCTGGGCGCGGCAGTCGAACTGGCGGCGGGCCAGGGTGTGTTGTTCACCGGTCGGTTGTCGGTCCAGTCGCATCCGTGGCTGGCTGATCACGCGGTGATGGGCTGGATTCTTCTCCCCGGCACTGCGCTGCTTGAGTTGGCGATCCGGGCCGGTGACGAGGTCGGCTGCGACCGGGTGGAGGAGCTGACGCTTGCCGCGCCGTTGACTCTGCCGGAGCGTGGCGCGGTTCAGGTGCAGGTCGCCGTCGGTGTCCCCGACGAATCGGGCCGGCGTTCGGTGGGGATCTACTCCCG
>NZ_JBIWLW010000106.1:0-1418 GCF_044766385.1 Streptomyces sp. NPDC102274
ACACAGTGGACGCGAGCAACTGAGGACAAGCCCTCGGCCTATTAGTACCGGTCAACTCCACCAGTCACCTGGCTTCCATATCCGGCCTATCAACCCAGTCGTCTACTGGGAGCCTTAACCCCTCAAAGGAGGTGGGAGTCCTCATCTCGAAGCAGGCTTCCCGCTTAGATGCTTTCAGCGGTTATCCTTTCCGAACGTAGCCAACCAGCCATGCCCTTGGCAGAACAACTGGCACACCAGAGGTTCGTCCGTCCCGGTCCTCTCGTACTAGGGACAGCCCTTCTCAAGACTCCTACGCGCACAGCGGATAGGGACCGAACTGTCTCACGACGTTCTAAACCCAGCTCGCGTACCGCTTTAATGGGCGAACAGCCCAACCCTTGGGACCGACTCCAGCCCCAGGATGCGACGAGCCGACATCGAGGTGCCAAACCATCCCGTCGATATGGACTCTTGGGGAAGATCAGCCTGTTATCCCCGGGGTACCTTTTATCCGTTGAGCGACGGCGCTTCCACAAGCCACCGCCGGATCACTAGTCCCGACTTTCGTCCCTGCTCGACCCGTCGGTCTCACAGTCAAGCTCCCTTGTGCACTTACACTCAACACCTGATTACCAACCAGGCTGAGGGAACCTTTGGGCGCCTCCGTTACTCTTTAGGAGGCAACCGCCCCAGTTAAACTACCCATCAGACACTGTCCCTGATCCGGATCACGGACCCAGGTTAGACATCCAGCACGACCAGAGTGGTATTTCAACGACGACTCCACCTGAACTGGCGTCCAAGCTTCACAGTCTCCCACCTATCCTACACAAGCCGAACCGAACACCAATATCAAACTATAGTAAAGGTCCCGGGGTCTTTCCGTCCTGCTGCGCGAAACGAGCATCTTTACTCGTAGTGCAATTTCACCGGGCCTATGGTTGAGACAGTCGAGAAGTCGTTACGCCATTCGTGCAGGTCGGAACTTACCCGACAAGGAATTTCGCTACCTTAGGATGGTTATAGTTACCACCGCCGTTTACTGGCGCTTAAGTTCTCAGCTTCGCCAACCCGAAGATTGACTAACCGGTCCCCTTAACGTTCCAGCACCGGGCAGGCGTCAGTCCGTATACATCGCCTTACGGCTTCGCACGGACCTGTGTTTTTAGTAAACAGTCGCTTCTCGCTGGTCTCTGCGGCCACCCCAAGCTCAAGGAGAAAATCCCATCACCAAGAGTGGCCCCCCTTCTCCCGAAGTTACGGGGGCATTTTGCCGAGTTCCTTAACCATAGTTCACCCGAACGCCTCGGTATTCTCTACCTGACCACCTGAGTCGGTTTAGGGTACGGGCCGCCATGAAACTCGCTAGAGGCTTTTCTCGACAGCATAGGATCATCCACTTCACCACAATCGGCTCGGCATCAGGTCTCAGGCAC
>NZ_JBIWLW010000106.1:1512-2787 GCF_044766385.1 Streptomyces sp. NPDC102274
GCCCTACACCCTTACCCCGGGACAACCACCGCCCGGGCTGGACTACCTTCCTGCGTCACCCCATCGCTTACCTACTACCACCTCGGGTCACCGGCTCCACCACTTTCCATTCCCCGAAGGGTCCGGAACGGCTTCACGGGCTTAGCATCAGAAGATTCGATACTGGGCGTTCCAAAGCGGGTACCGGAATATCAACCGGTTGTCCATCGACTACGCCTGTCGGCCTCGCCTTAGGTCCCGACTTACCCTGGGCAGATCAGCTTGACCCAGGAACCCTTAGTCAATCGGCGCACACGTTTCCCACGTGTGTATCGCTACTCATGCCTGCATTCTCACTCGTGAACCGTCCACCCCTCGCTTCCACGGAGGCTTCACCCGGCACACGACGCTCCCCTACCCATCACAGTCCCCGTTAGGAGTATGTACTGCAATGACACGACTTCGGCGGTACGCTTGAGCCCCGCTACATTGTCGGCGCGGAATCACTTGACCAGTGAGCTATTACGCACTCTTTCAAGGATGGCTGCTTCTAAGCCAACCTCCTGGTTGTCTCTGCGACTCCACATCCTTTCCCACTTAGCGTACGCTTAGGGGCCTTAGTCGATGCTCTGGGCTGTTTCCCTCTCGACCATGGAGCTTATCCCCCACAGTCTCACTGCCGCGCTCTCACTTACCGGCATTCGGAGTTTGGCTAAGGTCAGTAACCCGGTAGGGCCCATCGCCTATCCAGTGCTCTACCTCCGGCAAGAAACACACGACGCTGCACCTAAATGCATTTCGGGGAGAACCAGCTATCACGGAGTTTGATTGGCCTTTCACCCCTAACCACAGGTCATCCCCCAGGTTTTCAACCCTGGTGGGTTCGGTCCTCCACGAAGTCTTACCTCCGCTTCAACCTGCCCATGGCTAGATCACTCCGCTTCGGGTCTTGAGCGCGCTACTAAAACGCCCTATTCGGACTCGCTTTCGCTACGGCTTCCCCACACGGGTTAACCTCGCAACACACCGCAAACTCGCAGGCTCATTCTTCAAAAGGCACGCAGTCACGACGCACCGAGAAAACTCGATGCGCGACGCTCCCACGGCTTGTAGGCACACGGTTTCAGGTACTATTTCACTCCGCTCCCGCGGTACTTTTCACCATTCCCTCACGGTACTATCCGCTATCGGTCACCAGGGAATATTTAGGCTTAGCGGGTGGTCCCGCCAGATTCACACGGGATTTCTCGGGCCCCGTGCTACTTGGGTGGTTCTCAAACGAGCCGTACAGATTTC
>NZ_JBIWLW010000107.1:0-1937 GCF_044766385.1 Streptomyces sp. NPDC102274
CCACCAACGGCACCACACCCGGCACCGGCATCTCCTCAGCCGCGCCCCACCCCTCCGGTGCTTCCTCGATGATCAGGTGCGCATTCGTCCCACTGACCCCGAACGACGAGACCCCGGCCCGACGCGGACGACCGTCGCGCGGCCAATCCCGCACCTCGGTCAACAGTTCCACCGCGCCCTCGGACCAGTCCACCTGGGCCGTGGGCTCTTGCACGTGCAAAGTGAGAGGCATGACGCGGTGCCGCAATGCCTGTACCACTTTGATCACGCTCGCCACGCCCGCAGCCGCCTGCGCATGACCGATGTTCGACTTCACCGAGCCCAGCCACAACGGACGCTCCGGGTCCCGGTCCTGCCCGTACGTCGCCAGCAACGCCTGCGCCTCGATCGGATCCCCCAGCGCCGTCCCGGTCCCATGGGCCTCCACGACATCCACGTCAGACGGTGACAGCCCCGCGTTCGCCAGCGCGCTGCGGATGACCCGTTGCTGCGACGGACCGTTCGGCGCCGTCAGGCCGTTGGAGGCGCCGTCCTGGTTCACCGCACTGCCACGGATCAAGGCCAGCACCCGGTGCCCGCGCTCGCGCGCCACCGACAACCGCTCCAGCACCACCACGCCGATGCCTTCGGAGAGCCCCATTCCGTCCGCCGTCGAGGAGAACGCCTTGCACCGTCCGTCCGCGGCCAGTCCTCGCTGCCGGGAGAACCCCACGAAGGAGTTGGGGCTCGACATCACCATCGCGCCGCCGGCCAGTGCCACCGAACACTCGCCCTGCCGCAGCGCCTGCCCGGCAAGATGCATCGCCACCAGCGACGACGAACACGCCGTGTCCACGGTGACCGCGGGACCCTCGAAACCGAACACATAGGACACACGCCCCGACGCCACACTCGACGCCACCCCTGTGCCCGCGAAGCTCTGCATCTCCGGCCCGACCACACCGGCCCCGTAGCCCTGCCCGGACACACCGGTGAACACGCCGACATCGGTGCCCTTCAATGAGACCGGGTCGACGCCGACGTCCTCCAACGCCTCCCACGAGGTTTCCAGCAGCAACCGCTGCTGCGGATCCATCGCCAAAGCCTCACGGGGCGATATGCCGAAGAACCCGGCGTCGAAGAGCCCTGCTCCGCGCAGGAAACCACCCTTGCTGACGTACGACGTGCCCGAGCGGTCGGGGTCCGGGTCGAACAGGCCCTCCAGGTCCCAGCCCCGGTCACGGGGGAACCCCGACACCGCGTCCTGGCCCTCGGACACCAACTGCCACAGGTCCTGGGGCCCCTCGACGCCACCCGGCAACCGGCACGCCATCCCGACGATGGCGATCGGCTCACGGGACGCGTTGACGAGTTGGCGGTTCCGCTTCTTCAGCGCGCCGACCTCTTCCAACGACTTCCGCAGCGCCTCGACGACCTTCTCATACGATGCACTCACCAACCGCCCCAATCACTCAAGTACCAGATGTCGGGTCTCGAAGGACTACTCATCGTTGAACGCCAGTTGCACGAGGTCGTCGACGTCCAACTCGGCGATCGACCGCTCCTCGTCGGCCTCGTCGACTCCCTCGACGGCGGCGACGTCCGGCTCGCCCAGGGCAGCCAACTCGGCCAGAGCGTCCATCAGTCCTGCCTCTCGCAGCCGAGCCAGCGGGATCGACGCGAGCGCGTGCCGCAGCCGTTCCTCGTCCATGTCGTGGGCGTTCGCGCTGCCGTTCGGAAGCAGTTCGGCACGCAGATGGCGGGCGAGCACCAGCGGAGTCGGGTGGTCGAAGACCACCGTGGCCGGAAGCTTCAACCCGGTCGTCTCACGCAGCTTGTTGCGCAGCTCGACCGACGTCAGCGAGTCGAACCCGGCATCCTTGAACGCCGTATCCGCCCGCACAGCCTCCGGCCCGGCATGCCCCAGCACCACCGCGACCTGACCACGAACCACATCG
>NZ_JBIWLW010000107.1:2035-4583 GCF_044766385.1 Streptomyces sp. NPDC102274
ACCGCCTCCTGCTCAGCCGCGGCAAGCCCGGCCAACCGACGAACCAGCCCATCGCCCCCCGTGGACGCCGCCCGAGCCGCCGGCCGAGCCATCCGGCCAAGGATCTGGTGCAGGTGGCGGGCGACGGCCAGCGGAGTCGGGTGGTCGAAGGCCAACGTGGCGGGAAGCTTCAGCCCTGTCTCCTCCTGCAGCTTGTTGCGCAGCTCGACCGACGTCAGGGAGTCGAACCCGGCATCCTTGAACGCCGTATCCGCCCGCACAGCCTCCGGCCCGGCATGCCCCAGCACCACCGCGACCTGACCACGAACCACATCGACAAGCACCGCCTCCTGCTCAGCCGCGGCAAGCCCGGCCAACCGACGAACCAGCCCATCGCCCCCCGTGGACGCCGCCCGAGCCGCCGGCCGAGCCATCCGGACCAGACCGCGGAGCAGGTGCGGCAACGTGCCGCCGGCCGCCACGTCCGCCCGCATCGCCTCCAGGTCGAGCTTGATCGGCACGAGCAGCGCTCGGTCCGTACGCAGCCCGATGTCGAACATGGCCAGGCCCTCGTCCTGCGTCATCTCCAGGACGCCGCCACGGCCGGCCCGCGCGTGGTCGACGGTGCTGAGGTGGGCGGCCATGCCGGTGCTGCGCTCCCACAGGCCCCAGGCCAGGGACAAGCCCGGCAGGCCCGCCCCTCGGCGGTGGGCCATCGCGGCGTCCAGGTAGGCGTTCGCCGCCGCGTAGTTGCCCTGGCCGCCGCCGCCGATCACGCCCGCGACAGAGGAGAACACGACGAACGCGTCGAGATCCGTGCCGCGGGTCAGTTCATCGAGGTGACGTACCGCGTCGACCTTGGGAGCGAACACGCCCGCCAGCCGGTCCGCCGTCAACGTCCCGATCACCCCGTCGTCGAAGACACCGGCCGTGTGCACGACACCGGTCAGGTCGGACATCGACGCGAGCAGCTCCGCCACCTGGCTGCGGTCGGAGAGGTCGCAGGCGACCGCGGACACCTCCGCTCCCTGCCCGGCGAGCTCGGCGACCAAGTCCGTGACCCCGTCGGCATCCGGGCCCTGCCGACTGGCCAGCACCAGATGCCTCACAGCGTGCCGAGTCACCAGGTGCCTGGCCACCAGCCCGCCCAGCGACCCCGCGCCCGAGACCAGGACTGTCCCGTCCGGACCGAACGTGGCAGGCGAATGCGAGTTCTGAGCGGCGTGAGCAAGACGCGGCACGAAGAGGGTCGTTCCACGCACCGCGATCTGTGGCTCACCGGTGGCCAGCACCGAACCCACAACCGACCCGGCGTCGCCTTCGGCAGCGGGATCGGTGTCCAGCAGGATGATCCGGCCCGGGTTCTCGGCCTGTGCGGAACGCATCAGTCCCCACACGGCGGCCGCGGCCGGATCGGTCACCGTGTGATCACCACCGGCCGCCACCGCACCGCAGGTCCGCACGACGAGCAGCGTCTCCTCGAGCGCGGGCGCGGCCAGCCACGCCTGCAGGATCTCCAGTACTCGTGCAGTCACGGCGAGTGCCGCGTCCGCGCCGACCGCGTTCAGCACCGCCGCCGACGGCACACCTGTGCCTTCAGCGAGCGCCGTCACGTCGTCGGGGGTGACCACCGGCACCCACGACTGCATGTCCGCCCGCCGAGCCGGGGGCAGTTCGGTCCAGTCCACCTGGAAGAGCGATTCGCGGCCCTCGCCCGCGGCACCCGGCCGCTGGGCGGATACCGGCCGGGACACCAGCGAGTCCATGGTCAGCACCGGCCCGCCGGTCTCGTCGGCAGCCTCGACCGACAGCGCGTCCGGGCCGAACGGCGCGAGCCGCACTCGCAACGCCGAGGCACCCACGGCGTGCAGCACCAGCCCGTTCCACGCGAACGCCAGCACTTGCTCCGCGGGTTCCTCCACGGCACCCACCGTCGCGGCCTGCAGGGCGGCATCCAGCAGCGCCGGATGAACACCGAACCTGCCGGCCTCCTCGCGCAGGTCCTCGGGCAGGGCGGCCTCGGCGAAGATCTCCTCGCCACGCCGCCACACCGCCCGCAGCCCTTGGAACGCGGGCCCGTACGCGTAGCCGCGCTCGGCCAGGTCGTCGTAGAAGTCTCCGACGTGAACCTGCTCCGCGCCCGGCGGCGGCCAGGCGATGAAATCGAACCCGGTGCCACCGCCGCTCGGCGTCGCCGACAGCATGCCGGTGGCGTGCCGTATCCACGCGCCCGTGCCGTCATCACGCCGGGAGTACACGTGTACCGTGCGGGAGCCGGCCTCGTTCGGACCGCTCAGTGCGACCTGCACGCGGACCCCGCCCTGCTCGGGCACGACGAGCGGTGCCTCGATCACCAACTCGTCGAGAACTGTGCATCCGGCTTCGTCGCCGGCACGTACGGCGAGCTCGACCATCCCGGTGCCGGGAACGATCACCACACCACCGACCGCGTGGTCGGCCAGCCAGGGGTGCGTCCGCAACGACAACCTCGACGTGAAGACCAGCCCGTCGGACTGCGGCAGCTGTACCACCGCACCCAGCAGCGGGTGATTGGCCGGCGCCTGTCCCA
>NZ_JBIWLW010000108.1:0-4485 GCF_044766385.1 Streptomyces sp. NPDC102274
ACATCACACGCCACCAGCCTGCCCCAACGAGCCATCCACCAAGGCCAGAACCGAGAAGACGATCAACGGTTACGAAAATCTTGTCAGAGCCATGATTTAGGTGTGTTTCGTCTGTTTGGTCTAGCGGTTTTTCGGTGGGCCGTTCGGCTCACACTCGTCCAGCGGTAAGGCGGCCGTCGAAGAGGACGTCGAACTCGTTGAGGGCGGACTTCCAGCGGTTGTTCCAGCGCTGGCGGCCGCGACCTGTGGGGTCGAGGGCGAGGGTGGCGAGGTAGAGGCGCTTGAGGGCGGCCTGCTCGTTGGGAAAGTGGCCGCATGCCTGGGCCGCGCGCCGATAGCGGGCATTGAGCGACTCGATCGCGTTGGTGGTGTAGACGACCTGGCGGATGGCGTCGGGGAGCCCGAGGAAGGGCACGAACTCGCTCCAGGCGCGCTGCCAGGTGCCGGCGATGGACGGATAGCGTTTGCCCCATTTCTCGTCGAACTCGTCGAGCCGGGCGCGGGCTTGCTCCTCGTTGACGGCTGTGTAGACGGGCTTGAGGTCGCGGGCGACGTCAGCCCAGTCGCGGCGCGAGGCATAGCGCAGGCTCGCCCGGATCAGGTGAAGCCGTCAAAAAACAACGCGTTGCTTCGCGAGTGCGATCTCGTTGATGTGGTATGCGCATATCCGACGAGGTTCGCGGTCAGCTGGCACGGCGGTTCGAGGTCCTGCTCCCGCATCTGAACGAGCGTCAGCAGCGGTTGGCACTGGCAACCGAGGCTCGATTGCTCGGCCACGGGGGCGTGCGCCTGGTCGCGCAGACGGCTCAGGTCAGCGAGACGACGGTCCGAAAGGGTGTCTTCGAACTTGAGGGCGGGGCAGAGCCGTTGCCCGAGGATCGTGTCCGGCGCCGTGGTGGCGGTCGGATACGGGCCGAGGCTGTTGACCGGCATCTGGTTCCGGTGCTGATGGCGCTGGTCGAGCCGGATGAGCGCGGCGATCCGATGTCACCGCTGCGCTGGACGACGAAGTCGCTGCGGAACCTGGCCGCCGAGTTGTCCCGGCAGGGGCATTACGTGACCGCGCCCACGGTGGGCCGCCTGCTGAAGGAGCACGGGTTCAGTCTGCAGGGCACCGCCAAGACACTGGAAGGCGATCAGCATCCCGACCGGGATGCGCAGTTCCGCTATATCAACGAGCAGGTCAAAGGGCACCAGGCCGCAGGTGAGCCGGTGGTCAGCGTGGACGCGAAGAAGAAAGAACAGATCGGGCTGCTGCCGATGCCCGGGCAGGAATGGCGGCCGGCTGGGAAACCCGTCGAGGTCGAGGACCACAGCTTCTTCGCCGGCCCGCACGTGGAATCGGTGATTCCGTACGGGATCTACGACATGACTGCGAACACCGGCTGGGTGAACGTCGGAGTCGATCACAACACGTCCGCGTTCGCGGCCGCCTCGATCCGCCGCTGGTGGCAAGCGCGGGGACAGCACGACTACCCCGAAGCAACCCGGCTGCTGATTACCGCTGACGCCGGTGGGTCCAACAGCTACCGCTACCGACTGTGGAAGGCTGAGCTGGCCGCGTTTGCCGCTGAGGTCGGCCTGAACGTCACGGTCTGCCACTTCCCGCCGGGTACTTCAAAATGGAATAAAATTGAGCATCGGTTGTTCTCGCACATCACCATGAACTGGCGCGGCCGACCGCTGACCAGCCACGAGGTCGTCCTCAACACGATCGCCGCGACCACCACCCGGACCGGGCTGCGGGTCGAAGCCGCCCTGGACCGAGGCTCCTACCCGACCGGCATCGCGATCAGCCGCGACCAGTTGCAAGCCCTACCGATCACCGCGCATGCCAAGAGCGGCCAGTGGAACTACAGCATCGCCCCGACCGGCAGCACCGCTCCCGCCCCATGCTCCGACGAGCGTGCCGCAGCCCGCGCGCAGACCCTGCACATGCTCGCCGACCCCCGCCTGACCGGCATGACCACCGACGAACTGGACGCGCTACAAGCCAGGTTGGCCCCGGACCAGCAAGCACGGGCCGAACAGCATCGCTACGTACTGCGCGGCGGCCGGCGCGTCGCCACCACCGGCCGCAGCCGATCACTGCTCTCAGATGCGGACGAGGTCCTGATCACCATCATCTACCTGCGGCAGCTCTGCCCGCAGAAGGTCCTGTGTGACCTGCTCGGGATCAACCCGGTCACCATCGGCCAGGCCATCAAGGCAACCCGGAAGCTGCTGGACGAATACAAGATCAGCATCACGCCGACCGTCGTCCGCTACTTCGCCCGGGCCGACGACCTGCGCGCCTGGGCCACCGGCGCCGACCCAGCCGAGCACGCTCCAGCGGCCCCGACCCGCCAGGCCCTGACGGACCCGACGCTGCCCGGCATAAGCCGCGAAGCACTGAACGCCCTGCTCGAAGAGCTGATCGTGCCCTACGCCGCCGTGATCGAACAGCGCCGCCATCTCCAACGCGGTGGCGATCGACGCCCAGGCACCCGCGGCGGCGTCTTCCGCCAGAAACTCACCGACAGCGACCGGATCCTCGCCACGATCCTCTACCGACGCAGAATCTGCGGCCTCAACCCCCTCACCGAGCTCTTCGGCGTCTGCCGCAGCACACTGTGGAACGCGATCCGAGACGTCCTGCCGATCCTCGACGCCCACCGCCTCACCATCACCCCCTCCGAGCACCGGCACATCACAGCAGCCGACCTCCTCGCCTCGATCAACGAGCCACACCCGAATGATCAAGAAGACGGGCCCAGATAAACACCATGTTGATTTTTGACGGCTTCGGTGGACCACGCAAGTCTGCACCACGGTGTGGGGCCAGACGGTGTTCACCGCGTCGGGCAGCGCGCTCAGCCCGTCGCAGACCAGCATGAGTACATCGCGCACTCCGCGGTTCTTGATCTCGGTCAGGACAGTCTGCCAGTACTTGGCGCCCTCGCCGCCGTCGCCGGCCCACAGGCCGAGGATCTCGCGATAGCCGTCCACGGTGACCGCAATGGCCACGTAGACAGGCCGGTTCGCCACATGCCCGTCACGGATCTTGACATGCACGGCGTTGACGAAGACCACGGGGTAGACCGCATCGAGGGGACGGGTGCGCCACTCCGCCATCGACTCCAGGGCCTTGTCGGTGATCGTGGATATGGTCTCCTTCGTCGTCACCATGCCGTAGGTCTGCGCGAGGTGAGCCACGATCTCGCCGGAGGTGAGGCCCTTCGCGGTCAACGAGAGCACCAGATCGTCCAACGCCCCCGTCCGGCGCGCGTACTTGGGCAACATCCGGGGCCGGAAGGTCCCCAGCCGGTCCCGGGGCACCTGCACCGTGACGGTGCCGACCTCCGTCATCACCTTCTTGCTCCGGTAGCCGTTGCGCGTGTTGCCGCCCGAACGCGAACCGCGCCCGCCCACCCGGCCGGCCTCGGCGTCCAGATGCTCATCCATCTCGGCCTCCAGGGCCGCCTGCATCAGATGCTGGGCCAGCTCGGGCAGCAGCCCGCCCTCGCCCATCAGCCGCAACCCCTCGCCGCGGACCTTCTCCGCCGCGAGCGCGGCCAGCTCCTCCAGCAATTCGGCGGACAGACCGTTCGGCGACACCGGCATCGACTTCACGTCGGCACCCTCAGCGCCATCACCAGCCGAGGCAAGCGACACGCCATCAACAGTCCCGATCAGGTGACCCGTCGTCGTACTCATGGGGCTCACTCCTTCGTGGAGATCAACACCTCATTCATGACACTCCCCGCCCTGAGTCTCAATATTCCGTAGGGTTGATTCATGACGTGCCCGGGACCGAAGCTTGAGCCGTTGGATCTGATGCTGAGCGGTCAGTGCTGGAGGGTTGGGCGCGGCGGCGTAAGTCCGCGCAGGGCATGGCGATGCGGGCCCGGGTGATCCTGGCCCGTGATGCCGTCGGGGAGGATGGCTTCCCGGTGTCGACGAGTGCGGTGATGGAGCGGGTTAGGGTGTCCCGAGACACTGTTTCGAAGTGGCGTCGTCGGTTCTTCGTGGACCGTCTTGACGGGCTGTCGGACGAACCGTGTCCCGGTCGCCCCCGCACCGTCCTTGATGAGGGGGTCGCCGATCTGAGGTTCCCCTCGTAGCGTGGAGTCCGTGACAGCAGGGGATGTTGGTTGTCATGGCGGAGAAGCGTCGCAAGTTCACGGCGGAGTTTCGTGAGGGGGCGGTACGCATCGTGACGGAGACCGGGAAGCCGGTCCCCGAGGTCGCGAAGGACCTGGGGATCAACGAGACGACGCTGGCGAGCTGGGTCTCGCGGGCGAAGCGGGCCGAGAAGGCCACGCCTGAGGACCAGGACGCGTTGATCGCCCGGCTGACGGCGGAGAACGCGGCGTTGAACAAGGAGAACAAGGAACTGGGGATGGAGCGCGATGTCCTCAAACGCTGCATGGGTGCGCCACGAAGTTCTGTGTGACCGAGTGGTGGTGCAAGGCCACCACCGCCGGGCCGTCGCAGCGGTCCGGT
>NZ_JBIWLW010000109.1:0-4178 GCF_044766385.1 Streptomyces sp. NPDC102274
CAACCCGCCCCGCCCGGACACCCCCGTCGTCACCCTCGTCGAACCCACTAAACCAGCTCCGACCCGCCGCAAAGACCCCTAAAACACCGGTATTGGGCCTAGGCGTCGTGGGCGGGCTTCGGCCGCGGCGGCCTGGGGCCCGATCCGTAACGGTGGTGAGCGGAGGGCAACACGGGGGACCAACCGCGACTGACGGGCCGTAACACATCGTTGACATGATCCCGACGAATCCGAAGATCACGGAAGGGGTAACGGGACATGAGTCAACCGCCCAGATCGACGGGGACGGGCACGAGTCGGCGCGGCTTCCTGCGCCAGGTGGGGATCACCGGAGGCGCGGGCGCGATGCTCGCCACCATGGGCGCGATGGGTCTCGCGCCGACCGCCGCACAGGCCGCCGAGCGGGAACCGGTCTTCCGAGCGCCGCGAACGGGCGACTTCACGCTGAAGGGCAGGGCCGCAGCCAAGGTCGTCATCGTCGGCGGCGGGATCGCGGGCCTCGCCTCCGCGTACGAACTCGGCAAGGCGGGCTACGACTGCACCGTCCTGGAGGCACGCGACCGCACCGGCGGGCGCAACTTCACAGTGCGCGGCGCAGATTCGACCAGCGACACCTGCGGCAACCGCCAGACCGCGCGCTTCAGCGACGGCCAATACATGAACGCGGGACCCGCGCGCATCCCGCAGTGGATGATCACCCTGGACTACTGCCGTGAACTCGGCGTTCCCATCGAGGTGTTCACCAACAGCAACGCGAGCGCCTACCTCTACAACGAGAAGTCGGGCATGACCGCGCCGGTGCGGTACCGCACCGCCAAGGCCGACATGTACGGGTACGTCTCCGAACTCCTCGCCAAGGCCACCGACAAGGGGGCCCTCGACGGGGCCATCACCGCGGACGACCAGGAACAGCTCCTCGAATTCCTCAAGAGCTTCGGCGACATCGGCGACACGCTCACCTACACCGGCAGTGAGCACCGCGGCTTCACCGTCGACCCGGGCGCCGCCGGCACACCGGGCGTCGAACTCGGTGCCGTGCCCACCGTGTCGCAGGTGCTGTCGACCGGCGTCGGCCGCTACTTCTCCTTCGAGTTCGGCTACGACCAGGCCATGCTGATGTTTCAGCCCATCGGCGGCATGGACCGCATACCCGCGGCGCTGACCAAGGCGATCGGCAGCCACAGAATCCGCACGGGCGCGGTCGTCTCCGGCATCACCGACACGGCGCACGGAGTCGCCGTCACCTACCAGCAGGGCGGCCGCACCCGCGCCATCGAGGCCGACTACTGCATCGCCGCCCTCCCCCCGCACATCCTCGCCAAGACACCGCACAACCTCGGCAGCGCCGTACAGACCGCCCTCGAAGCGGTCACTCCCGTCTCGTCCGGCAAGATCGGCCTGGAGTACCGCAGCCGCTGGTGGGAGGAGCAGCAGCAGATCTACGGCGGCATCACCGAGACCGACATGGACCTCAGCCACATCTGGTACCCGTCGTACGGCTTCCACGGCCAGCGCGGCGTGATCATCGGCTACTACAACACCGGCACGAACGCCGACACCTACGCGGCCCTCAGCCCGGCCGACCGGGAGAAGCGCTCCGTCGCCCAGGGTGTGAAGATCCACGGAGACGTCTACCGCACCGAACTCGCCACGTCCTTCTCGCACCACTGGCGCCAGACCCCGCATCTCCTCGGCGCCTGGCACAGCCTGAAGGGCGGCCCGGACGCCGCCACGTACGCACCCCTCAACCGGGCCGCGGGCCACGTGTACTTCGCGGGCGACTACCTCTCGTACGCCGATGCATGGCAGCACGGCGCGTTCTCGTCCGCACGCAAAGTGGTGACTACGCTGCACGAGCGCGTTCTCGCCTGACACGGCCGGGAGGCGCCGGAGAGGTGCCGACGCCTCCCGAACGTGTTCTTGCTGACTGACAGCAGCAGCAGCAGGAGCGGTAATCAGACAACAGGGCCGTCACCCTTCCACCTCCATGCCCTGATCCGCTCCACGATCCGTACCGCGGACGACCGTTACGGACGACCGCTGGTCACCACGGGACTGGCAGCAGGCCGCCGCACGCGCCTTCACCGCGCTCGGAGAGCAGTGGACCACCAGCAGCGCGCCGGGACGGATGCTGCTGGTCGGATGCCCGCGCCAAGGCCTGGCCCTCGCACGCGACTTCCGGCTGGATCTGGGCTGGCTCACCGACGCCACCTGGACAGACATCGGCGACTCCGTGTGGGAGCCCCTCGCCCCGCCCGCCCGGCCCACCTCAGACCAGGATCACCTGAGCGGAGGCAGTACGGAGGCGGAGCTGGAGACACCCGCCGACGCCCTGGTCGAAACCCTCAGCGCCTTGGCCCGCCGACAGCACGAGCACCGCGAGGGCACCGCCGACCGGCTCACCACAGTCATCAACACCCGTCTGCTGCCCACGGAACTCCACGAGATGACCGTCTACTACCAGGCCAAAGCCCAGCGCGACCTCGGGCGCAGCGACGCCTCCCGCCGGGGTATGCAGTACGTCGCCGACGGAGGAGGCCGTCTCGCACCCGCCGCACAGCGCGGTCTCGCCCACCTGGCCCGGCTCGCCGGAGACTTCCCGACCGCCCTCGAAACCGCCCGGTCCCTCGGCTGGGAAGGCCGCCACCACCGCGTCCTGGGCGACGTGTGGTGGGTCCAGGCCGACATGGCCCGCGCCGCCACCGCTTACGCGAACGCCCGCGCGGAAGCCGAAGAACACGGCATCGCCGGTGAACGGGCCACCGCCCAGGCCCAGCGCGCGTTCGTCCTCGCCTTCACCGAACCCGACCAGGCCGATGACGAACTCGACCTGGCCCAGCAGCTGCTGTCCGGACTCGACCTGCGCGCCACCACCCTCACCACCCAGATCGCCGCCCTCGTCCCCGACGCCGGAACCGACCGGAACGTGGAAGACCACGCACGCCTCCTGCGCCCCGACATCGACACCGCCGGCCTCGCCTCCCGCAGAGGCGACCCTCGACCTCGCCCTCTGCTTCCACCACGCCGTCCCGGACGCGCGTCCGGCACTGTCCACCACCATCGCCCGGCTCCGCGAACGCACCCACACCGGCGCCTACGCCTACTACGCCGACATCACCCACTTCATGGCCGGCCTCCCCCTCCCCGCCCCCTCACCCGCACAATGGCTCGACAGCGAGCAGGAAACACGCGACCGCTGGCGCGCGCTCGTCACCACCCGGCGCGAACACCTGCGCACCGCACGCTGAAAAGCCCGCCGCTCGAAAGAACCCGGGGCGAGCAAACGAGGCCCTGCGGAGAGCCTCTTGGCCTACGCGGTGCCCGGGTCCTTGCCCACCAGACGGGTCAGCAGCTCAACGATCTGCGCCTGGTTGCGGTCGATCTTCTTGTTCAGGCCGTGCACCTCATCGACGAGCCGGCCCACCTTCTCATCGAGGTTGGCCACCTTCTGGTCGAGGTTGCCCACCTGGAGCCGCAGTGCGGTGAGATCGCTCTTGACGATCCCGAACTCCCGGTCGGCTTTCTCCTCCGCCTGCTCGAAACGGCGGGTGAGCGCGGCGAGTTCGCTGTGAGCGATGGGGTCCTCGGGCATGCGGGGCGCTCCTGCTAGATCATGAACACGGGGCGGACATCAAGGGACCCACGATATCGCGACCAGCCAACCCCGAACCCGCCGGATTCCGACGCCCCCGAACTGTCCGTCGACGCGGCGGAGCGGGACGCGCTGAACCGGATCGCCGGCGACTGCGGACAGGAGCGCATCGAGTACACGCCGGCGCCGTAGCCCGATGCTCCGGGACCGCGCGCCACGCGTCGCGCGGCGGGCGGTCGTGCGTCTGCCGCCCGACATGCGCCCCCCCGAGCGTGAGGATCGGAGTGCGGGCGGCGATTGTGGGATCTCACCGTCCGCGCCATATTTCGGGGCTGTGACCTGTGGTTCTTTGGGCTGTCTCACGCCGATGGCCTCGTTCCTGTCTCGGGGACGTGGACATTTCCCAGCTCCCGCGCAGCAGGCCGGACGGTCGAGGGACGGATTCAGCGGGTGGGGGTGAGGCGCTGGTGTTCCGCAGGCGGCACGTTGGGCTAGGTGTTCTGTCCATGGAGGTTGGTGACAGCGATCACGGTCGGGGGGTCTTGAACGAGTGAGGGCCTTCCGGGTTCGGTGTGGATTGCGACAT
>NZ_JBIWLW010000110.1:0-4176 GCF_044766385.1 Streptomyces sp. NPDC102274
GGTAGGCCGGACGCGTCCTTGGCACGATGAACTCCTCCTTTGCGGGACCCAGTGTCCCAAAGCGAAAGGTTGTCCATCAAACCGGGGCAACTTCACTTCTCCTTCCAGCCCGACCTCGACCCGCGCAAGGTCAAAGACCTCGCGACATTGTCGTTCGTCGGGGACAAGGACAACGCCGCCCTGCTGGGGCCGCCCGGGGTGGGCAAGACACACCTCGCTGTCGCTCTGGCCGTCGCTGCCTGCCGGGCCGGCTACTCGATCTACTTCACTACCCTCGACGACATGGTCCGCCACCTCAAGACCGCTGAAGCGGCAAACCGGTTGACCAGCAAACTCGGCAGCTACCTGCGGCCGAGCGTGCTCGTGGTCGACGAGGTCGGCTACCAGCCTCTCGAACGCGCCGAGGCGAACCTGGTCTTCCAGGTGATCTCCAAGCGTTACGAGAAAGGCTCGATCGTCCTGACCTCGAACAAGACCTTCAGCGAGTGGGGACAGATCTTCGGCGACGAGGTCCTCGCCACCGCCATCCTCGACCGCCTCCTGCACCACTGCGAGGTCGTCGCGATCAACGGCAACAGCTACCGCCTCAAGAACCGCCTCCAAGCCCTCGAACGGGACACCGACGTCGCCTGAGCCCGGATCCACCGACCGGTAACTGCAGCGGGGAGGGGATGACGCAACGAAGTGCCCGCTGAACTGGGAGGATGGGAGTTCTCTACGCTTCCGTCCGCCCAACCAGCAAGGCACCTCGTAAGTGAAATCCTCCCACAGTCACGAGTGCAGCCTGCCAGCCCGGCCCCACCCCAATGGCACCGAGGGATGTTCAGGTAGTGATGGGATGGGGGTCCGGGGTGGTGCGGACGGCTCGGAGGACGCTGTCGAGGAGGCCGGGGAAGCGAGCGTCGAGGTCGTCGCGGCGCAGGTGGTGCAGGATGATGCGCCCTTCGCGACGGGCGAAGAGGACGCCGGCTTCGCGCAGGACCTGCCAGTGGCGACTGGCGGTTGACGGGCTGACCTCGGGCAGGACGGTAGAGCAGGTCAGTTCTTCCCCGTTGGCGAGCCGCTCGATGATCCGCAGCCGGATGGGGTTGGCCATGGCGCCCAGGACGGCCTCGATGCACAACTCGTCGCAGCGCGGGTGGGTCAGCGGCTTCATGCTTCCAGGATACGTTAGTTCGCACTTTCATGAACTGTTGTGCTGGGGATCACACCTTGCCGCGTTGACCCAGCCGCAAGAGCGAAGTTTCATAGTTCGCGTATGCACGAACTAACGAAGGAGTCTCCAAGTGACCGCCTACATGGTCATCAGCGTTACCCCTGAGGACGACGAGAAGATGCGCGAGTACGAGGCCCGCACTCTGGAGCTGGTCCCGCGCTTCGGAGGTAAGCCCCTCGTCCGCGACACGGACTGCTTCGTCATCGAGGCCGACCAGCGCCCGGGCATCGGCGTCATCATCGAGTTCCCCAACAAGCAGGCAGTCAAGGACTTCTACGACTCCGAGGAGTACCGGCCCCTGAAGGAGTTCCGCCACACCTTCGCCACCGCCAGCGCACTCGTCGTCGGCACCGACTGACTCCGACGCCGCGTTCTGTCCGGATCGAGAGAACGACACTGCAAGGTCCGGTGCCTTCGTCCCGCCATGCCCGGGCACTGAACCCGAATCCACGGTCGGTGATTGCAGCAGGCAGAGGTGATGCAGAGAGGTGCCTGCTGAGCTGGGAGGATGGGAGTTCTCTACGCTTCCGTCCGCCCAACCAGCAAGGCGCCTCGCAAGTGAAATCTTCCCGCAGCCCTGCCGTGGTCTCCGCTGCGTTCGACGAGCCGAACCTGATCGCGGACGCTGGCCTGGTACCGCTCGTCCGCTTGGCCGAGCGGTGCGGCCTGCCCGAGCTGGTCGCCCGCGAAGTCCGGATCGGCGGGGCGGCCAACAGCGCCGGGGCCCACCCGGCGGCGAAGGGGATGAGCTTGGTCGCGGCGATGTGCGCCGGGGCCGACTCCATCGACGATGCCGACCGGCTGCGGCACGGCGCCATGCACCGGCTCTTCACCGGAGTACGGGCACCCTCCACCCTGGGCACCTCCCTGCGCGCCTTCACCCACGGCCACAACCAACTCCAGGCGGTGCACCGCATGTTCCTCGCCCGGCTCGCCCGTCATACGCCGCTGCTGCCAGGCGCCGAGAAGGTGGCGTTCGTCGACGTCGATCCCACGCACCGGCGAGTCTACGGCCGCGCGAAGCAAGGCGCGGAGGTCGGCCGATTCAAGGGCCAGCGCACGCTGCACCCGATCCTGGCCACCCTCTCCACGCCGCTTGCCCGGCCGGTGCTCGCGGCGGTGCGGCTACGACGGGGCAAGGCCGCTGCGCCCGCAGGGCCGCCCCGTTCACCTCCGAGGCCCTGACCGCCGCCCGCCAGGCCGGCGCGAGTGGCACGGTGATCGTCCGCGCGGACAGCCAGTTCTACAACGCCGACGTCGCCGCGGCCTGCCGCCGATCCGGCGCCCACTTCTCCCTTACCGTGCGCATGAACCCGCACGTCGCCGCCGCCATCAGCGCCATACCCGAGCACGCGTGGACAGCGATCCGCTACCCGGACGCGTTCGTAGACCCCGACACCGGCGACGTGGACGTGGTCTCCGACGCTGAGGTCGCCGAAATCCAGTACACCGCGTTCACCGGACGCAAGCAGGCCGAGCAGGTCACGGCCCGCCTGATCGTGCGTCGGATCCGGCGCCTGAATGCCCAGGCCGCAGCCGGGCAGGGCGAGTTGTTCACCGCCTGGCGCTACCACCCGGTCTTCACCGACAGCCCCTTCGCCATGCTCCAGGCCGAGCTGCACCACCGCCAGCACGCCACAATCGAGCAGGTTATCGCCGACGGTAAGTCCGGACCACTCGCCCACCTGCCCTCCGGCAACTTCCAGGCCAACGCGGCCTGGCTCACCCTATGGGCCATCGCCTTCAACCTACTGCGAGCCGCCGGCGCCCTGGCCGGCTCCTGCCACGCCAAGGCCACCACAGCCACCCTGCGCGCTCACCTGATCAACATCCCGGCCCGCATCGCCCGCACCGCACGGCACCTCACCCTCCACCTGCCCGAGCGATGGCACGGCCAGGACGCCTTCACCGCGCACTTCGACGCCGCCCACGCACCACCGGCACGCTGACCGACCCCGACCACCCCGCCCAGCAAGGGCTCGACCGGAGAACGACGTGGAGGAGCTGGGCAGACCAGCAGATACCTCACGTCCTCGGGCCGAGCCTCATCCCCGGACCAGTGAAACGATCAAGCCGAGACCAACTCGGTGGATCCGGGCTGAGTGGTGCACATAACTCTGTACTTGGTGGAGCACTCACATCAGTACGGGGACAGACCGCCGCGGAGCGTTCCCACTCGCGACCCAAGGAGCTGACCATGGGGCAGGACAGTCGGTACGGGGTCGGCGTCGGTACCGCCGGAAGCCGCTTCGGACCGCCGGGGACCGCCAAGATCAGAGCGTGGCCACAGACGGCATGACCTGCGGAAACCATCGCCAGAGACACAGCTGCTGCCTACCGGGGAGACACCCATGAAGATGCTCGTCATCATCGGGGTGAATCCCCTGGTCCCTGGGGTGCGTTGGACGATTTCGAGGTCGATGCCGAGGGTGGCGGCGTGCTCGACGAAGTGTTTGCGGTAGCCGCCGTCAACCCAGACCTTGCGGATGGTGGGGTAGGCGGCGGCCACCTGGTCGAGAAGGGTCTGGCCTGCGACGGAGTCCTGAACACTGGCCGCTGTGACCAGCACCGCAAGTAGCAGGCCGAGGGTGTCGGTGATGATGCTCCGCTTGCGGCCCACGATTTTCTTGGCGGCGTCCGTGCCCTGGCTGGCGGCGGGGACGCTGGTGGCAGTGCTTGGGTGGGCCGGTCAAGGAGCGGGAACGGGGCCGCCGGGCCGGAACCGCTCCACCCCGACGACGTGCCGTACCTTGACCGGGCGCACGATCACCGCAACCCGCTGCCCCGTTACCTTTTTCGTGGCCCCGAAATGGGGCTCCCGGCCTCCGGGCCCGGCATGACTGTTGCCCCCTGTCGCACGCGTGACAATGCCGTTGCTTTTAAGGCAGGCAGGTCGTTGGGCCGTTCGTGTTGGTGTCGCGTCTGGAGCGGCTGGGGTTGGGGATCTTGACCCGGTCGTG
>NZ_JBIWLW010000111.1:0-4145 GCF_044766385.1 Streptomyces sp. NPDC102274
GCGGCGTTGACCAGGAAGTGGCGGGAGGGGAAGCGGCCGAAGCCGGTGGTCTTGCCGCACCTGATGTGGTCCTCGACGGTGGCGTGTCCGCGGTGACGGACAAGCTGGTGGCGGAAGTCGTACGTCTGTTGTTGGAGGCGTACTACGAGCCGACCTTCAGCGACGCCTCCCATGGTTTCCGGCCGGGTCGGGGCTGCCATTCCGCGCTTCGTAAGATCGCGGACACCTGGCAGGGCACGACCTGGTTCATCGAAGGGGACATCGCCGACTGCTTCGGCAGTCTCGACCACGACGTCACGATGGCGACGCTGGCGGCGGACATCCACGACAGCCGGTTTCTCCGGCTGATCAGGAACATGCTGCAGGCCGGGTACTTGGAAGACTGGATCTTCAACGCGACGCTCAGCGGTTCCCCGCAGGGCGGAGTCGCGTCTCCGAGCCTGTCGAACATCTACCTGGACCGGCTGGACACGTTCATCGAGACGGTCCTCATCCCGGAATACACCCGAGGGGACTCCCGGCGGCCGAACCGGAAGTATCACAGGATGTATTACGCGATGCGCAGAGCCCAAGAACGAGGCAATCAGACCGAGTTCCGGAGACTGCGCCAGCAGTTGCGGGCCCTGCCCAGCTCGGATCCACAAGATCCTGGCTACCGCAGGCTCCGCTATGTCCGCTACGCGGACGACACCCTGCTCGGGTTCATCGGACCCAAGGCCGAAGCCGAGGAGATCAAGGCACGACTGGCCCAGTTCCTGCGCGACGACCTCAAGCTCGAACTGTCACCCGCCAAGACCGTGATCACCCACGCCCGCACAGAGGCAGCACGTTTCCTCGGCTACGAGATCACCGTCCAGCACAGCAGCACGAAGATCACGAACGGACGCAGATCCGTCAACGGCGTGATCCAACTGCGGGTGCCGGTCCCGGTGATCAACGCCTACTGCTCCCAGTACCTCAAGCGCGGCAGACCCGCGCACCGCTCCGACCTGTTCGGCTCCCCCGACCGGGACATCGTCAGGAAGTTCGGAGCCGAGTACCGGGGCATCGTCCAGTACTACCTGCTCGCCAGTGACGTCTTCCGGCTGACCCGGCTCCACTGGGTCTTGGAGACGTCGCTGCTCAAGACGCTTGCCGGGCAAGCACCGCTCGACCGTCTCGGCCATGGCTCGCAAGTTCAGGGCCAAGGTCGTCACCCCGGTTGGGCCCCGCGTGTGCTTGGAGGTCACCACTGAGCGTCCTGGCAGGAAAGCGCTGGTCGCACGGTTCGGCGGCATTCCGCTGCGACGACAGAAAACCGCCTTGATCATCGACAAGTCCACGATCAGGGTGGCGCCCCGGCGACGGGAGCTGGTCTCCAGGCTCATCGCCGGGCGCTGCGAGATCTGCGGCGGAACGGACGGCATCACCGTCCATCACGTCCGCAGCCTCGCCGATCTCGACAAGCGCAGGCAGCCGCACCCCACGTGGGTGCAGGTGATGCTCAGGAAACGGCGAAAGGCCCTCGTGGCCTGCCGCGACTGTCACACCGACATCCACGCCGACGGCTGACGGAAACACGAAGATCACTGGAGAGCCGTCTGCGGTGAAAGTCGCACGGGCGGTTCGGGCCGGGGGCCACCGGAAAAGGGGCCGCGCTCCGCGCGGCCACCTCGCCGGTGGCCTACCGGTACCCCGCTGATGGCGTTCGTCGACCATGGAGCGGGTGGGTCCGGCGAGCCGGTGGCCGGTCTGCTGAGGCCCGGGAACGCGGGCAGCAACACCGCCGCCGATCACATCACCACCACCCAGCTGGAGCTGACCCAGCTGCCCAAGTCCTATCGGCGCGGACGCCGGACACTGATCCGTACCGACTCCGCAGGCGGCACCCACGAGTTCGTGGCCTGGCTCGCGAAACGCGGCCGGTGACTGTCGTACGGTCTTGAGCGAGACCTGGAACACCGCTGCGACGTCCTCGCGAAAGCCCGCCGCCAACGCGGCCACCGCCCTTAGTCGAAGGGCCTCCTGCGCCGACGGCGACAACTGCGGTGCGTCCCCCACCAGTTCGCTCACTCAGGGATCAACGACCAAGAACAGCCACCGTTTCGGATCAATAAAGGCGCGGCGCGCGGCTCGTGTCAGACAAGGAACTCGGCGAGCGGGAAGGAGCGATGGCGACGTGGTGGAACCAGATAGTTCTGCCGGTGGGTCGTGTGCAGGACCGAGTTAATGCCAGCGTGGGGGCTGCGCGGTGCGATAGGGAGTGTCATATCGGGATAGTGGCCGTCCATCGAGAGCCGAACGCGATTGAAGATTGCAACCGTCGGCTGGAACTGAATGAAGTGCAACCCGGCCGCTGGATTCTTGCTGTAGTGGTCTGCCGTCGGATCGGATGTGTAGTGGAATGGATTGTCCAACGTGTCGAAATCGCCGCGCACGGGGATGGTTGTCCCCGTGGGGTAGGCTTTTCCGTAGTTGCTGGTCGTCGGCGATGCGGTGCTGTCCACCTTCGACATGCTTCCAGTGTGGCCGTAGGCGTGGTACCGCTGGACCCCTTGCGCCACTTCGGCCTCACTTTGACCTGGCGGTTGGAGGGCAAGCGTACCCGGCGTGGGCGCGGGCGAGAGGCCGGGCTGGAGCATCGCCTGGACGCGATCCGCGTACTGAGGGAAGTTTCGTTCGTACCAGGTGACCAGATCTTGAAACAGGTGCGAGAGATGCATGGTGGTCCCCTGTTTGAAGTAACCGTTGGGCCACTGGTTGGTGAGGCCAGGCAGGGTCTCCAGATTGGCGATGACGCCGGGTCCCATATTTGACTCCAGGGTGGTGGCGAAGCCGAGGAAGCCCTGCGCCTGTCGAGGAATCGACTGTGCACCGGGGATATTAGCTGCCAGCGCCAGCTTGCTCGGCAGGCCCTGTTGCCCGTAGAAACCGCCCCCGGAGAAGCCCTGGCGGATACTCGTCACCTTGAACAGGCTGCCCGCCCCGTTGCTTCCAGACCCGAAGAGGGCGTTGGTGGCTGCCATGATATTGGCGAGCGAGTCACTGCGGAGTAGCACGGCCACGTCATTCTGTTCCAAGCGGACCGGCCCGAAGCCAGGCGGGGGCTGGTCGCTGGGGAACGTCATGGCCTCCTGCAGCGCATATACGGTATGGCCCTCCATCTTGGAGGTCATCAAATCAACCGGCAGATACGCTGGGTAAGATGTTCGTGCCTTGAAGAAGCCCGACGTCTTGCCCAGGGTTGGGATGTAGTGGTGGAAGTAGGGAAGTCCCCAGGCTACCGTGGTGGCCACTCCTGTGGGAGTGGGCGGAAATTGGCGTTCCAGACCTAGGAGGGCGGACTCGAAGTGGTGCTGCGCCTCCTGCAACGCCTTAGCATTCGCCGGCACGTTCAGCCTTGCGGTAATGACATGATCGTGCAGGGCCGGCACCCGGACCGCAATCGTGCCATTGCTGCTCTTCACGCCCGAGCCATTGACCATGACCACCTGCTCGTTCTGCAGGATATATTGTTCCTGGACGGGCGGACTGTCGGCGACAGCGGGCCGGTCCGGTGGTTTTGCAATGGTGTCGATCATCTTATAGATGCCGGCGGATGCTAGAGCGGCACCGAAGGTGCCCGCTGTCCCTTGAAGAAGGCGTCGTCTACCCAAGTTCCCGCGTGGTCGTCCCGCACGCGCATTTTCGTTGCTATCTGTCATGAAACGCATTCCCTCACTGTGGAGTAGAAGTCCGCCATCACCCGGCATCGAAGATCTGACCTGCTCGAATGACCGCGATTGGCATTCCTGCCACTAATGCGCATCGGAGGGGTCAGGGGTTGAAATAGAGGGTGAGGACTAGGTGAGTGCGCCGTCGCTGAGAACCGTCGCCCGATTGGCCTGCTACCACGTCTCCCTCATAAGGTTCTGCTCGCGATGCGGGGTTCACAGCGCCGATACGACCTTGCGCATGTGCCGCCAGATAGTCGATGACGGTGGATGTGCTGGCTAGTTGCCGTCACCTTCGCTGTCACGATATAACCACACGCGGCCTGGGTCATTTAAGCCAACACGCGGCCTGGGCCATTAGCCTCGCCGTTTCGGTTGGGTCGGCGTCGATTGGTGGCTGGTAACGCGAAAGTGCCTTCTGAACTGGGACGATGAACCTTGTCGAGGGGTTCT
>NZ_JBIWLW010000112.1:0-3916 GCF_044766385.1 Streptomyces sp. NPDC102274
CCTTCGAGTCCGTCCCCGACCTCAAGACCGCCATCCGCGACTTCATCGACGGCTACAACACCCGCTGCAAGCCGTTCACCTGGACCAAGTCCGCCGACCAGATCCTCGACAAGATCAAGCGTAAATAGACTTCAAGCACGCAACACTAGTAGGTTCCTCGCCAGGTTGGTGCGGTCTCGTCCGTTATGTGCTTGGCAAGGTTGTCGATCGAGGCGATGTGGATCATGGCTTCGGAGCTGGCAGCGAGGGTTGTGAACGATCACGTAATTCCCCGGGGCGGGCGTCACGTAATTCCCCAGGTCCTGGCCTCGTCCATGTCTACTTGATCGAGGGCTTGTTTGTCTTCTCGGTGCCGCCTGCGCGGGGCCGCTTGTTGGGCCGGTAGCTCGGACCGTTCGTGATCACCTGGTGGCTGGTGTTGATGAGCCGGTCCAGGAGTGACTCGGCGACGACCGGGTTGGGGAAGAGCGGATACCAGTCGCTCGGTGCCCGGTTGCTGGTCAGGATCAGCGACCGGCCCTGCCGCTCGCTGACCAGCTCGTAGAGGTCGTCGGCTTGGGATGCGGTGAGTTGGCGCATCGCGAAGTCGTCGAGGATGAGCACGTCGGGCCGTACCAACTCGCGCAGCCGCCGATCCCAGGTCCGGTCGGCGTGGCCGCCGGCCAGGTCCGCCAGGATGCGGCTGGTCTTGGCGAAGCGGACGTTGGCGCCGAGCCGGATCGCCAGGTGTCCGAGTGCCTGGGCAACGTGTGTCTTGCCGACGCCGACCGGCCCGAACAAAATTTACGGACTCTCCGGTGTGGAGCCAGCGCAGTGCCGCGAGGTCGCGGATCTGGGCTGCGGGCAGCTTCGGGGAGGCGGAGAAGTCGAACTCCTCCAGGGTGGCCTGCTGCTCGAACTTCGCCCGGGCCAGGCGCCGTTGGAAGGCGACGGTCTCCCGGCGGGTGATCTCGTCCTGGCAGAGGATCTGGAGGAACTCCAGGTGCCCGAGCTCGCCGCCGTGGGCCTGGGCCAGGCGGGCGTCGAGGGTTTCCAGCATGCCGGAGAGCTTCAGCGCGCGAAGCGCGTCCCGCAGGGCGGTGTCCATGATGCTCATCACGCCACTCCTTCTTCGTGACGGTGGTCATCACGGTCGTCGTTCGTCATGTCGGGGGTCGTGGCGGTCGCGAAGAGCCGCGTCGGTCCGTGCAGAAACGCGGCGGCGCCGCCGTCGCCGGAGGATTCGGGGGCCGGTTCGGTCTCGGTGCCGGCGACGAGGATGCCCTTGATCGTGCGGTAGGACGGGTCACCGACCGCGATCGCCTTGGCGCAGGCGGCCTCCAGCCGCGTCTCGCCGTACTTCTTGCGCAGACCGAGGATCCCCTGGGCGGCGCGGAGCCGATAGAGCGCGTTGACCTCCAGCAGCTGGTCGATCACCTCGCGGCAGGCGGCGCCGAGCTGGACGGACTGGGTGCGGCACCAGGTCGGGGTCCGCATATGAAAGGCGATCTTCTCCGGCGGATAGTCGCCGCTGTCGGTGCGCTTGCCCTGCTCAAGTGCCGCGTGGGTCTTGACCAGTTCACCCTGGTCGAAGATCTGGACACTCACCGCGGTCGAGCGGACGTCCAGCCGCTTGCCGATCAGTTTCCACGGCACCGAGTAGAGGGTGCGGCCGACCTTGACGTGGATGTCCGGCCCGACGGCGGCGGTCGACCACTTCGCGAGCACGAACGGTGTCTTGGGCAGCGGCAGCAGCGTGTCGGCTTCGACGGCCTCGAAAACCGAGGCCGGGGCGGCCCCTCCCATCGGCCGGCACTGCCGCTGCCCGGCAACCTCGCGGGACCAGCGGACCGCTACTGACTGCATCTGTTCGAGGGAGACGAACTCCCGACCGCGCCAGAGTGAATCTCTGACATAAGGCATGGGCCTTTCGACCCTCGGCTTGTCTTTTGGCCGGCCTGCCCGCGCTGGATCCACCAACGCCCCGTAATGCGTGGCGAGTTCGGCATACGCCTTGTTAATTTTCGGGTCGTAGAGGTCGGGCTTGTCGACCCCGGTGCGCAGGTTGTCGGGCACCAGCCGGCGCGGGACACCGCCGAAGAAGCGAAACGCTTCGACGTGGGCTTCGGTCCAGGCGTGCTGGTCCAGGTGGATCACCGGGCGGACGAACATGTGCCGTGAGCATGGCAGCACCATCACGAACGCCCAGATCCGGTGGCGCTTCCCGCTGCGCGGGTTGATCCACTGGCCGAGGAAGCCGTAGTCGATCTGGGCCTCCAGGCCCGGCTCGACCTCGTCGCGCAGGACGGTGACCTGCGAGCGCTTCGTCTCCTCGGGCAGCGTCGCCGCTATCCACCGCCGCAAGCTGGACACCGACACCGTCAACTCGTGTTCGTCCCTCAGGCGTTGGTGGATCGTGGAGACGGTCACCGTCCCCAGCAGGCTCTTGATGTAATCGCCGTGCTTGTCGATCTCGGGCCAGGTCACCTGCCGCAGCCGCTTGTCGGCGAGCTCGGGAAACCAGCCCTTGATCAGTGAGGCCCAGTCCGCCTCGGTCATCGCCGGGCCGCCCGGGGCCATCCCGGCGGCCTCCGCCGGGGCCAGGTACTTCCTGATCGTCTTGCGGTCCAGGCCCAGCGACGCGGACAGCTCGCTCTTGGAACGGCCCGCATACCAGTGGACGTAGATCTCGGTCACATCGACCACGTTGAACGTTCTCCTTGCCATCGTGCGCTTCCCTCGACCTCGAACCACTGATCGAGGAAGCGTCCGTCTTCTCGACGGCCAGGACTATGACCCCCGCCACCCGCGATCCCCCTGGGGAATTACGTGACCGCGGGGGTGGGGAATTACGTGACGCGGAACCCGCCCCACCTGGGGAATTTCGTGATCGCTCACAGTTGCCGACCACCAGCGCCGCTACGGCCTCAAGCGGCTGTGCACCATCATCGGCATCGCCCGGTCCAGCTTCTACTACTGGCGCAGGACCGCGCCCGCGCGGGCCGCCCGGCAGGCCACCGACGACCAACTCGCGCGGCGAATACGCGCCGTGCATACCGCCTCGGACGGCACTTACGGGGTCCCGCGCATCACCGCCGAACTCCGTGACGACGGCGAGCACATCAACCACAAGCGCGTCGCCCGCGTCATGCGGTCCATCGGACTCGCCGGCCTGCGCCTGCGAAAGAAGCACCGCACCACGATCCCGGACCCGGCCGCCATGAAGGCCGCTGACCTGATCGGACGGGACTTCACCGCCGAGCGTCCGAACACCAAGTACGTCGGCGACATAACCTACTTGCCGGTCAGCGGCGCGAAGCCGCTCTACTTGGCGACAGTCATCGATCTGTGCTCACGCCGCCTGGCAGGCTGGGCGATCGCTGACCACATGCGGGCCGAACTCGTCATCGACGCCCTGGCGGCGGCCAAGCGAACCCGCGGCAGCCTCGACGGCGCGATCTTTCACTGCGACCACGGCTCGCAATATACGAGTGCCGCGTTCGCCGACGCCTGCGAGCAAGCCGGCGTGAGACGGAGCATGAGCGCCGTGGGCAGCAGCGCGGACAACGCCGCCGCGGAGAGTTGGAACGCGTCCATGAAGAGGGAGACGCTCAAGGGCGCGAAAGCATGGCCCACCACCCGTCACGCGCGGCTCGCGGCGTTCCGCTGGGCCAGCCGCTACAACACCCGGCGTCGACACTCCCGCCTCGGACAACGCTCCCCAATCGCCTACGAGAACGCGCTCTTCGAACCCTCAACTACACTCCCTCAAGCCGCATAACCCGTGTCCAACATCCAGGGTCAGGGCCCGGGGGCTTCTGCCCCCGAGTGTCGGTCACCGATACCCCCTGGGAGTCCGTGGCAGGGCCACGGGCACCGTTCGCTCCGGAAGCGGCCGATCCGGCGCCCGTGGCTCCACTCACGCTCTACTCCTCGT
>NZ_JBIWLW010000113.1:0-3809 GCF_044766385.1 Streptomyces sp. NPDC102274
GATCGTGGTTGGGACGTGGAGGCGCTGTACGACCCGGACCCCGACCACACGGGCACCACCTACAGCCGTATGGGCGCTTTCCTCGACCGTGTGGCGGACTTCGATCCTGCGTTCTTCGGGATCTCGCCGCGTGAGGCGTTGGCGATGGATCCGCAGCAGCGGCTGCTGCTGGAGACCTCCTGGGAACTGCTGGAACGGGCCGGGGTCGACCCGGCGTCGCTGCGCGGTGAGCGCGTCGGCGTGTTCGTGGGGTCGAACATGCAGGACTACGGGATGGTGCTGGACGGGGCCGCCGAGGACGTGGGCGGTTACGCGGCGACCGGCACCGCGTCCAGCGTGGCTTCCGGCCGGTTGTCCTACACGTTCGGCTTTGAAGGTCCTGCGGTGACGGTGGACACGGCGTGCTCCTCGTCGCTGGTCGCACTGCACCTGGCGGTGCAGGCCCTACGGTCGGGCGAGTGCTCGCTGGCGCTGGCGGGTGGCGTGACGGTGATGTCCACGCCGGGTGCGTTCATCGAGTTCAGCCGCCAGCGCGGGCTGTCGGTGGACGGGCGCTGCAAGGCGTTCTCCGCCGACGCTGACGGCACGGGCTGGGGTGAGGGCATCGGGATGCTGTTCGTCGAGCGGCTGTCGGACGCCCAGCGCAACGGACATCAGGTGCTTGCCGTCGTGCGGGGTTCGGCAGTGAACCAGGACGGTGCGTCGAACGGTTTGACGGCGCCGAACGGTCCGTCGCAGCAGCGGGTGATCCGGCAGGCGCTCGCTAGTGCGGGTCTCGCTCCGTCCGAGGTGGACGCGGTGGAGGCGCACGGCACCGGCACCACGCTGGGTGACCCGATCGAGGCGCAGGCTCTGCTGGCCACCTACGGCCAGGACCGCAACGGTGAGCCGCTCTGGCTCGGGTCGCTGAAGTCGAACATCGGTCATACGCAGGCAGCCGCGGGTGTGGCTGGTGTGATCAAGATGGTGATGGCGATGCGGCACGGTGTGCTGCCGCAGACCCTGCACGTCACCGAGCGGTCATCGCACGTGGACTGGTCGACGGGCGCCGTCGAGCTGCTGACGGAGGCACGTCCGTGGCCGGAGACCGGTAAGTCGTGGCGGGCCGGTGTGTCGTCGTTCGGGTTCAGCGGGACGAACGCGCACACCATCATCGAGCAGGCCCCCGTGGTCGACCGGGAGGAAGCTCCGGAGCCGGTTCGTGACGGCCTCGTGCCGTGGGTGCTGTCGGCAGGTGGCGAGGGTGCCCTGCGTGGCCAGGCCGAGCGTCTGATGTCGATCGCGGACGAGCACGCGCTCGTTGATGTCGGCTACTCGCTCGCGACGTCACGGTCGGCGTTGGAGCACCGTGCGGTGGTGGTCGCTGCTGACCGGTCCGAGTTCCTGGCCGCTTTGGCGGCCGTGGCCGATGGTCGGGCGACCGGCGCTGTGGTCAGTGGAGTCGCCGACGAGCCCGGCCGGGTGGGTTTCCTGTTCTCGGGTCAGGGTTCGCAGCGGCTCGGGATGGGGCGTGAACTGTCCGCCAGGTTCCCGGTGTTCGCTGCGGCGTTGGATGAGGCGCTGGCGGAGTTCGACCCGGCGGTGCGTGAGGTGCTGTTCGGCGAGGACGCCGATGCTCTGAATGAGACCGGGGTGACGCAGCCCGCGCTGTTCGCGGTGGAAGTCGCTCTGTTCCGGCTGTTGGAGTCCTGGGGTGTCCGGCCCGACATGCTGGCGGGCCACTCCATCGGTGAGCTGGCCGCCGCGCACGTGTCCGGTGTCTGGTCGTTGGCTGATGCGGCGAAGGTGGTGTCGGCGCGGGGTCGCCTGATGCAGGCGCTGCCCGAGGGTGGTGCGATGGTCGCGATCCAGGCGACCGAGGCCGAGATCCTGCCGGAGTTGTCGGAGACCGTGGGGATCGCCGTGGTGAACGGTCCGACCTCGGTGGTGATCTCTGGTGTCGCCGCCGATGTGGAGGTGGTCGCGGAGCGGTGGCGTGAGGCGGGCCGGAAGGTTTCTCGTCTGCGGGTGAGCCACGCGTTCCACTCGCCGTTGATGGAGCCGATGCTCGATGAGTTCCGCCGGGTACTGGAGGGCGTGTCGTTCGAGGCACCCGCGATTCCGATCGTGTCGACGTTGACCGGTGTGCGGGCGAGTGCCGAGGAGTTGGGTTCGCCGGAGTACTGGGTGCGGCATGTGCGGGCGTCGGTGCGTTTCGCCGATGCTGTCGAGACGTTGGTTGCTGAGGGTGTGGCGACGTTTGTCGAGGTCGGGCCGGGTGGGACGTTGTCGGCGCTGGGGCAGGAGTCCGCGCCGGGGGCGACCTTCGTACCGGTGCTGCGCGGCGATCGTCCGGAGGCCGTGGCCGCTACGTCGGCTGCGGGACAGCTGCACGTGCGCGGTGTCCGGGTGGACTGGGAGCCTTTCTTCGCGGGCGGCGGGGCACGGCGGGTGGACCTGCCGACGTACGCGTTCCAGCGTGAGCGCTACTGGCCTGACACGCTGCCGCTGATCGGCGATGTCGCGGCGGTCGGGCTCGGTTCGGTGGAGCATCCGTTGTTGGGTGCGACTGTCGCGGTGGGTGGGACGGATGGTGTGCTGCTGACCGGTCGCCTGTCGGTTCAGTCCCATCCGTGGCTGGCTGATTACGTGGTCCAGGGTTCCGTTCTGTTGCCCGGTACGGCGTTTGTCGAGTTGGCGGTGCGTGCGGGTGACCAGGTCGGGTGTGATCTGGTGGAGGAGTTGACGCTGGAGGCGCCGCTCGTTCTGGCCGAGAACGGTACGGTGCGGGTGCAGGTGTGGGTTGGTGCGGCGGATGAGTCGGGCAGGCGTGAGCTGACGCTCTATTCCAGCGCGGGTGAGACCGACGACGGCCGTTCATGGACTCGGCATGCCGCCGGTGTGCTGCGTGCGGGTGGCCGGTCCGCCGGGGCCTCCCTGGCCGAGTGGCCGCCCACCGGCGCGGAGGTCGTGGACCTGGACGGGGCCTACGACCGGCTGGCGGAGCTGGGTTTCGGTTATGGGCCGGTGTTCCAGGGTTTGCGTGCGGTGTGGCGTAGTGGGGACGAGGTGTTTGCCGAGGTCGCGTTGCCGGAGGGTGTGGGTGTGGACGGGTTCGGTCTGCATCCGGCGTTGCTGGACGCGGCGCTGCATGCCATCGGTCTGGCCGGCGATGCCGACGGGGTCGGTCGGTTGCCGTTCGCGTGGTCGGGTGTGCGGTTGCATGCTTCGGGTGCGGAGATGCTGCGGGTGCGGCTGACTCCCTCCGGGTCGGACGGGGTGGCGTTGGCTGTGGCGGACGGGGCGGGTGCTCCGGTGGCCACGGTCGACTCGTTGGTGCTGCGGGAGGTGTCGGCGGACCAGATCGCCGGTGACGATCGGGGCGACGCCCTGTTCGGCGTCGACTGGGCGTCGGTGCCCCTGCCCGACGGCGACGTCCCGACGACCGAGTGGACCGACCTGGAAGCCCTGACCGAACCGCTGTCCGACTTCGTGGTCGTGCCGTGTCCGGTCATGTCCGCGTCCGACCCGGTCGCCGGCGCGCATGAGGCCGCGCACTGGGCGCTGAAGGCGGTTCAGGTCTGGCTGGCGGACGAGCGGTTCGACGCGGTGCGCCTGGTCATTGTGACGAGGGGTGCGATCGCTATCTCGCCCGATGAGGATGTGCGGAATCTCGCGCAGGCGGCGGTGTGGGGTCTGGTGAGGTCTGCTCAGTCGGAGAATCCGGACCGGATCGTGCTGGTCGACCTCGACGACGAGGCGGCCTCGCTCAGCGTGCTGCCTTCCGCGTTGGCCGCTGGGGAGCCTCAGCTGGCTCTGCGCTTGGGTGC
>NZ_JBIWLW010000114.1:0-3805 GCF_044766385.1 Streptomyces sp. NPDC102274
ACATCACACGCCACCAGCCTGCCCCAACGAGCCATCCACCAAGGCCAGAACCGAGAAGACGATCAACGGTTACGAAAATCTTGTCAGAGCCATGAATCAGGTGTGGATCTCGGGCCCTGACCCCGGATGTTGGACACGGGTTATGCGGCTTGAGAAGTGTAGTTGAGGGTTCGAAGGGCCCGATGTCTCCCTCACCCGGACCGGGACCATGCATGACCAGCAGGAATCAAGCGATCATGTTCGGTTGAGATACGGCTTCTAAGTAGGGTCGGGGACTGGCGCGGTGGCTGATGCTCCGTTTCCAGTCCCCGCCGCTTCAAACCGTGTATGCAGTTCTCCCGCACACGGCTTTCCGACATCGTTCACCGGCTGGCATGCACTGTCGCCCTGTGTACGTTTCCGGTAAGACGGTAGACACCGAGCCGGGTGATCCACCCATAAGTAAATCGAGTGGTCCAGTTCCTGCCCGCGAGTCTGTGTTTCGCGCTGGCGAAGATCGCCAACCGTTCATGGACGTAGCCGTCGACGACGTTGAATTTCCGTCCGGAGTTCCCATTACGGAAGTACGCCGCCCAGCCCCGCAGCACGGGGTTGAGGTCGGCTACCACGGCGGATACCGGCCGCTCAGTCTTCGAGCGAGCGGTCGCCGCACGGACTTTGTCCCGCAGTACCCGCATAGCTCTGACCGAGGGCCAGCGTTGCAAGTAGTACCTGCCCCGCCATTTCCACGACTCCATCTTCCGGTGGTGGAAGCCGAGAAAGTCGAAGCCCTGCCCACCTCGGGTGAGGCAGACGATGCCGGTCTTCTCAGGATGTAATCGCATACCGAGCCGTTCCAGCACTCGCGCCGCCAATTCACGGGCCTGTTCGGCCCGTTGCTCCGTCGGCGACAGGACTACGAAATCATCGCAGTACCTCACCAGCGTCCCCAGCCGGCGACCCTCGTTCTGCCACGCCTCGTCGAGAACGTGCAGCGCGATATTTGCCAGCAACGGGGAAATCGGTGAGCCCTGAGGGGTTCCCGCCCCGGTAGGCGAGGTCACCCCGCCCTCCAGGACTCCCATCCGCAGCCATGCCCGGATCAGCTTCAGCATCGGCCGGTCCACCACACACCGTGCCACCTGGGCCATCAGCGCCTCATGGTCGATCGTTCCGAAACAGTCGCGGATATCGGCCTCGCAAACCCACTCCCGCCGCTGGTTCGCGGCGACACGCACGGCTTCGCACGCGTCGATCGCGGACCGCTTCGGCCGGAATCCATAGCTCGCCTCGGTGAACTGGGCTTCGAATACTGGTTCAAGGACCAGTTTCGCAGCCGTCATCACCACTCGGTCCGCCACGGTGGGGATGGAAAGCGGCCGGAACTCCCCCGGCCGCCCCGGTTTGGGAATCTGGACCCGCCGCAACACTGACGGACGATACGTATGCGTCCGCAGTCTCTGCGAAAGATCCTGGAGGAATGCATCCACTCCCGAAGTCTCCACCGCGTCGACGGTCATGCCGTCCACGCCGGGGGCACCCCGGTTTGCACACACACCGGCCCACGCTCGCCTCAGAACGTCCATGCGGTGGACATGGCCATACAGGGCGTGAAACCGGCGTTCAGGTTCTTGCTTGGCACAGCGGTAGAGCGTCCGTTGCAGGGCTCGAACCTTGTCCAAAGGACGGCCGCCCGGTCCTGCAACGCCTTCCTCCCGGCGGATGGAACTAGCCGATACGGCACTCATCCGGGTCCCTCCCTGTTGGCGAATCGCATCGATGAAGCAGGGGCCCTTCGCTCCCAGCGGGTTGTGTTGTCCCGCCGATCACCACTACTACGACCCCCTCCGACTGCCTCTCAGCAACCCGCCATTTCCCGGTTCTGCCGGTTATAGGCAGGCCACGCTTCCCGGGCCGCAAACCCGGGGCCGAGGAGGCTCTCTCCAGTTCCCAGGACAACCTTCCGACCATTCCGCGCCCCTTACGCCGGGAGGTTCTTCGGCGACCGCTCCAGGCCCAAGATCGCCTTCCATGGCCTTCGCCAAACAAGCACAGGCTCGGCTCCTCCTTGGCCCGCCCACGGGCGGGGGTTAAGTGACGACGCTGCAGGCTTCACTTCATGTTGCGGACTGGCTGGTTGCACGCCCCCGAAGGGCGCTTGTCACTCCACTTCGACGCCACCATTTCGAGTGACGCCGGGAGTCAACTACCGGGGACCCTGGCGTTTCCCCGGACCGGACTTGCACCGGCTGGCTATCCTGAGCTTGACGTCCGGTTACATCACTCACATCCCTTCTGAGCTGCGATGACGTCCGGACTGCTGGACGTACGCTTGACGTTTAACCTCGCAGGTCACTCGACCTGCTGAGATATCTCAAATCCGGGTATACGTGACACGGCCGTTCCTCACGCTTCGAGATGTCGAGTAACGAAGCTGGAAGGAACGGCCGCTGCTTATGAGTCTTCCCTGTCGACGCGTCCGTAGGCGAGGCGTTGGGCTGCTTGTCCCGCTTTCGGGTCGAGTTCTACGACTGTCTGTACCGACGCGCGGATGTGCTCTTCGAGCTCACCGAGGCGGTGCTGTGTGCGGACGGGCCGGTGGCGACGCTGGTCGAGCTGTCCCTCGCGGCGGAACACCGGCGTGGTCACGGCGCTCTGTATGCCGCGCTGGACCGGGGCTGGCTGGAGCCTACGCGTCTGCGCCGTGTCCTGGCCGGCCTGCCGGTGCCGAGGGCGGCCGACGGACGGATCGTGCTCGCCGTGGATGTGAGCAACTGGCTGCGTCCCGACGCCCCGACCAGCGACGACCGGCTGTTCTGCCACGTCTACGGACGTGGTGCCGGTCGCAGCTCGGACCAGGTGATCCCCGGCTGGCCGTACTCCTTCGTCGCCGCTCTGGAGACCGGCCGCACCTCCTGGTGCGCCCTGCTGGATGCCGTGCGCCTGGGACCGGCCGACGACGCCACCCTGGTCACCGCCGCCCAGCTCCGCGAGGTCGTCGAGCGACTACGGGCGGCCAGGCAGTGGCAGCCCGGCGATCCCGAGATCCTGATCGTCATGGACTCCGGCTACGACACCGCCTACCTCACCCACGCCCTGGCCGACCTGCCCGTCGTCCTGGTCGGCCGCCTGCGCTCGGACCGGGTGATGCTCCGCGACCCGGGCCCCGCCCGGTCCGGCCCCAAGGGCGGCCGACCCCGTCGTCACGGCGGGGTCCTGACCTTCAGCAAGCCCGACAGCTGGCACGAGCCCGAGGTCACCACCCAAACGGACACCACCCGCTGAATTCATGAGAAAGAAAAGGCACTGGAGAGCCGGATGCGATTAACGTCGCACGTCCGGTTCGGTGGGGGGCCGTTGGAAAAGGGCCTGGTCACAGGTACCTCGCTGGCGGCCTACCCAACCGCACGGCGGGTGCGGGAAGCGGTCCGGAGAAACGGACCGGCCGAAAGGCCGGAACCGCGCTCCGGGCCGACTTCACGCCATGGAGCTGGACGATCCCGGCTTCCACCACAGCGTGCTGGCTGACTTCCGCGACCGTCTCGCCCAGGGCGACCGGGCCGACCGCCTCCTCGACCTCGCACTGGCCCGTCTCAAGGAGGCCGGTCTGGTGCGGGAGCGCACCACGCAACGCACCGATTCCACCCATGTCCTGGCCGCGGTACGTGACTTGACCCGGTTGGAGCTGGTCACCGAGGCGGTACGTGCCGCGCTGGAGGAGGTCGCCGGCGCCGCCGGGCACCTGCTGGACGCCCTGGTCGACGAGGAGTGGGGACGCCGCTACGGCCGCCCAGTCCGCCTGGGCAAGAATCCCACCCGGCCCAAG
>NZ_JBIWLW010000115.1:0-3778 GCF_044766385.1 Streptomyces sp. NPDC102274
GCTCGCCACCCGCTACCGAGCCGGACTCCAACTCGCCTCACTCATCCTCTGGCTCCGCCAACCAGCGACATGATCATTGTCAGACACACCCTAGCGCCCAGGAGACCATCAGCGGACTACCGGCCGGAACGGAAGGCTGGATCCGCAAGGCACACGTGTGCATGCGACTCAACTGAGGCAGAACACCGGGTGAGGCCAGGCTTCACCCCGCGTGGCTCGGGGTGGACGGCAGCGCGGGGCCACGCTTGGAACAGTCCACGGCTCGTAGCCCCGCGCCGCCGGCCACGTGCCCCACCACCCCAACCACCAGGACCGTCCACCCATACGCGGACAAGGAAGTCCCGCCCGAGCCACACGGCCGGGCGGGACTTCAGCGCGACGCCTACAGAGGCGGAAGTTCCACGAAGTACTGCCGCCCGAACCTTTCTTGCCGGATCTGGTCGCCCGCCACGCGGAGAGCCACCTCCCGGGGATCGAAGATCTCGAAACTGTGCTGGCCCGGATGGTCCGCGTAGAGCGTGCAACAGCGCTGGCGGCTCGCGTCGTGCCGGGTGCAGTCGGTTTCGAGACGGATCGTCAGCCTCATACCTCCTTCTGTATTCCAGAAGAGCCAGATGGATTCCCATTCAGGCTTGAGTAGCGGGTCAGCCTCACCGAGGTAGGCAGCGTGCATCTCGCCGTGCTCCGCCGTGGACAGTTCGCATTGATGGCCTTCGCCTTCGCAGTCTGTGTCCAGGGGTGCCATCTCGGCCGTACACCGGTGAAACACAACGACTCCCATCGTTCCGAATCGAAGGGCCCGGACGGGCCCGAGGAAGACCAGCCCAGTACCGGCCCCCCTAACAGGCCACCGGGCCCGGCCCCTTGGAAGCCAGGCCCGACAGCGTGACCTACGAAGGCGGACAATCGCGCCAGTCGTCCGCCATCACGCGTCGAACGAGGCGCTCCCACTCATCGGCCTCCCACTCCGCGTACGTCGCAGGCTCCACGGCCTCCGGCTCGGGCACGTCACCGTGGACCCAGTTGACAGCCGCCAGATAGAGCCCGTACAGACACTCGTCCAGGCAGCCCAGGACATGCCGCAGGCGATACCTGATCTCACCTGGCTCTGTCGATGACGAAGAGCAGCGTTTCTCTGGCAGGTCGGGAGGCGCTGCCCGCGCCGATTGTCCACGGGTTCGGACAGCAGCTCGGTGGTGACCGGCGAGACGCCGTCGACCGCCCGTCCGGCGCTCGGGGGAAAAGCGCTGGCTACGGGCGCAGGTGGCAGCCAGTACCGCTCCGTTGCCGGGCGCCGGCGGGTGCCTCCCGTTCTCGTCGACAACGACATCCCGGCGCGGCAGGTGCCTCCCGCGGTCGTCAACAACTGCTGTCGTGAGACGTCGATAAAGCCACTCACCCATTGACCGGGTCTCCCGGGGCATGCGGGACGACGCGGAGCACCGATGTCACGACCGAGCGGAACACGTCGTGACCTTGGTTCCGCCCGGCATGGTCGATCGGCCAAGCCGTCCGCCCCGAAAGCTCGTTGGTCGGCTCGCAGCGATCACCGCAGTGAACGCACTCCAGTTCATGGACCGGTGCCGCCCCCGCCGTCTCCTCCACTAGATGAGTGAGTCCAAGGGATGGCCTGCGGACATGGCACGAGGGCGTCCAGTGTCGATGTGTGACGAACGACGTGAACACCCTCGCAACAGCACTCTATGCCCGGATCGACGACGAGTTGAAGGCTTCGCCATGGCTGGCTCCATGGCGTCCGAAGGTCGGGATCACGCCCACGCTCAGTGACGCGGAACTGCTCACGCTCGCCGTGATGTCAGCGTTGCTCGGCTACACCTCCGAGCGGCGCTGGCTGCGCCGCGTCGACCGTGACTTCCGCGGCCTGTTCCCCTATGTGCCCCAGCAGTCCGGCTACGGCAAGCGGCTGCGTGCCGCATCATCCCTGCTCACCAGCATGATCCGGATCCTCGCCCAGGACACATCGCTGTGGAGTGACGATGTATGGCTGGTCGACTCCACCCCGGTCGGCTGCGGTTGCTCCCGGGAGACCGCCAAGCGTTCGGAGCTGGCCGGGGTGGGCCCAGTACGGCTACTGCGCGTCGCATTCCCGATATTTCTGGGGCCTGCGCCTCCACCTGGTCTGCACGCCTGGCGGCCTGCCGGTCCTGTTCGCACTCACCGGGGCGAAGGCCGACGAACGCGAGACCCTGCGCGACATGCTCGACACCTCACCAGAGGTCCAAGCCAGTCATCCGCGACAGACGATCATTGGCGACAAGAACTACTACGGCCGAGAGTTTGAGCAGGACCTCACCGAACGCGACCTCAGGCTGCTGCGTCCGGCCCGCAAAGGCGAGCCCGAGCGGCCCGGCGCGCACCTGTTCAAGCCACTCCGACAAGTCATCGAGTCGATCAACCAGACCCTCAAGGGCCAACTCGACCTGGAACGACATGGAGGCAAGAGCCCGGCCGGGGTGACCGTCCGGGTCCTCCTGCGCATCCTCGCGTTAACCGCCGCGGTCTGGCACAACGACAAAATCGAGCAACCCGTCAAGCGGTCACTGACCGCGACCACACCCCTTGGACTCACTCATCTAGGGACCAGTCGGCAAGCGGAATCACAGGCAGCAGTTCGGTGGCGGGCCGCCGCGCGGGTCGCCCCTCTTCGAAGACGAAGATCACCGCCAGGCCGCCGGTCGCGTAGCGGTCGGTCTGTGTCGCCTTGACCGTGCGCCACACCCCACCGAGGCTCACCCGGTCCCCAGGGCCCACCAGCACGGCACGCCAGTGTCGCTCATCGGCCATGGCTGAGCCCCCCGTCCAGCAGAGACAGTTCAACCCAGACCGTTTTGCCGCACCCTTTGCGCTGCCAGCAGCCCCAACGGTCCGAGAGCTCTTCCACGATCCCGAGCCCCCGCCCGCTGGTCGCCTCCACGTCAGGCGTTCGTCGATGGGGCCAGTCCGACGCGCCGTCGCACACCTCAATGCGCAGGCCACCGCGTTACCGGACGTACCTCGTTTGGATCGCGTCTCCCGCAGGAGTAGTGCCGTGTTTCGCGGCGTTGGTCAGCAGTTCGGAGAGGACGAGGCAGACGGGATCCTCCAACGCTGACAGTCCCCATCCTGCAAGCGCTTCCCGGAGGTGGCCGCGTGCCAGGCCCACGCAGCGCGGGTGCCCAGTCCACCGCCTACTGACGACGTTCCGGCGCTGTTCCTGTTCCGCAGTCACCGGGCCGCCCCCCGGTTGTCCCGCACGATCAGCCACGTGTGGGAGCGCGCGAGCAATCCCCGTCGGAAGGCGGCTCGCTCCCAACGCTCCTGCTCCGCTTGCGCCGACGGCCGCACCGGCCAATACGTCTCACCGCGAAGCGGGAATGGGCCCCACGCGGACGTCACCACGGCGCCGGTGATGACGAGTCGATGCCGACGAGTGGCCGGTCCTTCGAGCTGATCAACTCGTGTCCGGCGGTGTCGTCCCATTGCTGGAAACACATGGTGCAGCAGGGGTTCAGTTAGACGAGCGATAGAGTCGAGCATGTCGGCGCTCCTTGTCAGCGTTGACCACGCCCCCGGACCGGTCGCACGGTCGCGGGGGTACTTCGCTGCCCAGGTAACCGCTCAGACCCGCACGTCGGGCACCTATCTGGTGGTGACTAGGTGGTGACTTTCAGTCGTGGGTATGCTTAGCCCTGGGTATTCAGCGGAATTGGGTGATCTGACGCCCTGATAGCAGAAAGGTGCCGTTGACCTGCGAGGATGCGAGTGTCTACGTCGTATC
>NZ_JBIWLW010000116.1:0-3610 GCF_044766385.1 Streptomyces sp. NPDC102274
GACAGGCAGGTCCTGCTGCCCTTCGAGTGGACCGGTGTCGAGCTGTATGCCTCCGGCGCCACCGAACTACGCGTACGCATCGACGTGGACGACACCCACACCAACGCCCGCATTCAGGTGACCGACTCGGCCGGCCACCCCGTCGCACACATACGAGGTCTGGCCATCCGCGAGGCGACCGCCGAGCAGATCCGGGTTGGCGAATCCTTGGAGCACCTCTATCGCGTCGACTTCCGGACGCCGCGCCTTACGCAGGAGACGACGGCGGACGGCATATGGATCCTCGGCGAAAACGCCGGGGTGTACGAGATCCTGGAGGCCGACCATGTGGCTGATGTGGATGTTCTGCTTGCCCATCTCGACAACGGGGGGCAAGCGCCCGCTCGAGTGGCCGTGGACGCAACGGCGGCGCCGACAGGCGACGACATCGCTTGTGCCACGCAGGAGCTGACCGCTTCCGCACTGGGCACACTCCAGCGTCTTCTGGCCGAACCACGCCTGGAGACAACGGAGTTGCTATGGATCACACGCTCGGCAGTGGCCGTGGACGACGATGTCCGCGACCTGGCACACGCACCGCTGTGGGGCTTGCTCCGCGCGGCGCGTAACGAATACGCCGAGCGGGTGATCCGCCTCATCGACCTACAGGCAGGGAGCGCCGGTGACGCGCTGCTGCCCCGGGCGGTCGCCATGGCGGGCGAGCCGGAGATCGCGATCCGTGACGGTGAGATCCGCGCCGCACGGCTCGTACGGACGACGAACGCGGACGCCGCCGAACCGGGTGGGCAGCCGATCGCGGCGCCGCTCGACCCCTCCGGTTCGGTGCTGATCACGGGTGGTACGGGCGAGCTGGGCCGTTCCATAGCCGCGCACCTGGTCCGTACGCACAGCGTGCGACACCTGGTGCTGACCTCGCGGCGCGGCCTCGACGCACCCGGAGCGGGCGACCTGGTGGCGGAGTTGACCGCCCTCGGCGCCGAGAGCGTCCAGGTGGTGGCCTGCGACGTGAGCCGTCGTGAGGATGTCGCCACGGCGCTCGCGACCGCCGACGCGGAACACCCCTGGACCGGTGTGTTCCACCTCGCGGGCGTATTGGACGACGGACTGCTGAGCGCGCAGAACAGCGAGCGGCTGAACAGCGTTCTGGCACCGAAGGTCAGCGGCGCCCTGCACCTGCACAACCTGACGAAGAACCTCAACCTGGCCGCGTTCGTCCTGTTCTCGTCGGTTGCCGGGGTCCTCGGCGGGGCGGGACAGAGCAATTATGCCGCCGCGAACACGTTCCTCGACGCCCTCGCCGCGCGCCGGCGGGCGGAGGGCCTGCCGGGCGTGAGCCTGTCATGGGGGCTGTGGCAGCAGTCCGGTATCGGACTGACCGCCGGCCTCGGCCAGGCGGAGCTGGCGCGGCTGCGACGCCAGGGCGTCGGCGCGCTGAGCGAAAAACAGGGCCTGACCGCCCTCGACACCGCGCTGACACAACCGCATCCCCACCTGGTTCCGGTGAAACTCGAACTCACCTCGTTGCAAAGGGAATCGGACAACGGCGGCGAGGTTCCCGTACTGCTGCGCAACCTGCTGCGGGCCCCGCGCAAACGAGTCGGAGAATCCGGCGGCACCTCGTCCGGGCTGCGCGAGCGGCTGCTGGAACTGCCAGAGGAAGAGCGGACCGCCCATCTCACTCGGCTGGTGCAGCACGAGGCCGCCACCGTTCTCGGCGCGCCCGGGACGGACGGTATCGGCGCCCTCCAGGTCCTCAAGGAACTGGGCATGGACTCGCTGATGGCCGTCGAGCTGCGCCGCCGCCTCTCCGCCGGGTCCGGGGTGTCCCTGCCCTCGACTCTGGCCTTCGACCACCCGACACCTGCCGCCATCGCGGCACTGCTCCTCGACAAGCTGGCCGTCGGCTCCGGCAGCCGGGCCGGCGGCGCGCGGGGCGTGACCAGAACCCAGATCGACAGCCTGGTGGAGCTGCTGCGCGCCGCGACGCCGAAGCAGCTCGACGAGATGGGCTTCGCCGCCGATCTGCTTGCCCTGAGGGACGGCCTGGCGAAGACCGCGGCCGCGACGGACGAGCAGCCGGTACCGGAAGCCGAGCTCGACACCGGCAGTACGGATGACCTTCTTCAGTTCCTGGATCGCAAGCTTGGAGTGAGCGAATGAGCGCGTCCGAAGTCGAAAAGCTCGAGGCGTATTTGCGGCGTACGGCGAACGCGCTCGTCGAGACTGAGAAGGAGCTCACCGCCGAACGTACGGCACGCACCGAGCCGATCGCGATCGTGTCGATGGCGTGCCGGCTGCCGGGTGGTATCGATACGCCGGAGGCGTTCTGGGAGCTGCTGGCCTCGGGTGGGGATGCGGTGGGTGGTCTGCCGTCGCGGTGGGACGGCCTGGGCGTGTATGACCCCGATCCCGAGGCCGTCGGAAAGAGCTACGCCCGCGAAGGCGGCTTCATCGACGACATCGAGCGATTCGACGCCGCGTTCTTCGGGATCTCGCCGCGTGAGGCGCTGTCGATGGATCCGCAGCAGCGGCTGGTGCTCGAGGCGTCGTGGGAGGCACTGGAGCGGACCGGGATCCGTCCTGAGTCGCTGGGCGAGAGCCGTACGGGCGTCTACCTCGGCGCGATGAGCTCCGACTACGGCAACCAGCAGGGCTACGATCTCGATGCCCTCGACGGGTACGTCAGCACCGGGAACGCGTTGAGTGTGGTGTCGGGTCGTGTGGCGTACACGCTGGGTCTTCAGGGCCCGGCGATCACGGTGGACACGGCGTGTTCGTCGTCGCTGGTGTCGGTGCATCTGGCCGTGCAGGCCCTGCGGGCGGGCGAGTGTGAACTCGCTCTCGCGGGCGGTGTCACGGTGATGAACACTCCGGCGTTGTTTGTGGAGTTCTCGCGGTTGAAGGGTATGGCGCCGGACGGGCGGTGCAAGTCGTTCTCCGCGCAGGCCGATGGTGCGGGTTGGTCGGACGGGGTCGGCATTTTGGTGTTGAAGCGGTTGTCGGCCGCTGAGCGTGATGGTGACCGGGTGCTGGCGGTGATCCGGGGCAGTGCGGTGAATCAGGATGGTCGTAGTCAGGGGCTGACGGCGCCGAACGGGCCGTCGCAGCAGCGGGTTGTGCGCGATGCCCTGGAGGCGTCGCGTCTGACACCCGCGGACATCGACGCGATCGAGGCGCACGGCACAGGAACGCCACTGGGTGATCCGATCGAGGCGGGTGCGCTGGCCGAGGTCTTCGGTCCGGGGCGTGGGGTGGACCGGCCGGTGTGGCTGGGTTCGTCGAAGTCGAACATCGGGCATGCGCAGGCGGCCGCCGGCGTGGTTGGTGTGATCAAGATGGTGCTTGCCTTGGAGCACGAAGCGCTGCCGAAGACGTTGCATGCCGGTGAGCCGAGTCCGCTGGTGGAGTGGGACGGCAGTGGTCTGGCGTTGTTGCAGGAGGCGCGGCCCTGGGCCCGTGATACCGGACACACCCGCCGTGCGGGCATCTCCTCCTTCGGCCTGAGCGGCACCAACGCGCATGTTGTTGTGGAGGAGGCGCCGGTTGTTGAGCCGGTGGGGGTGGTGGCCGCGGACAACCGGCCGTTGCCGGTGGTGTTGTCGGGGCGGGG
>NZ_JBIWLW010000117.1:0-3591 GCF_044766385.1 Streptomyces sp. NPDC102274
GCCTTCTTCGAGGGCCGGGTATAGACGACGAGCTTGCTCGTGCCGCGTTTCCGCTGGCGGCGGATGTGGTGGCCGAGAAAGTCGAAGCCGTCGTCATGTGGACCACGCGGGTCTTCTCCGGTGAGAGCCGCAGTCCGAGCGGGGCCAGGACCTCGGCGACCTGCTCGCGCAGGGCCTCGGCCCGATGGGCCGGGCCGCTGACGAGGACGACGAAGTCGTCCGCGTAGCGGACCAGGCGCCAGTTCCCGGCCCCCCACCCGATCGAGCAGAGTCCCACGCACTGCACACCGGCCCGTATCCACCAGATTTGACCCGGCTTCGCGCTTACGGAGCTTCCACCACTGGTTCGCTCTCGCTACACCTTCTGACCTCGCCGAACGGACCCGCACCGTCTGGTAGTTCCAGCACGTCCCGTCTTCGTCGGGGCCGCTTGCCACCCTCACCGGCGTTCCCCGGATCAGGCTGCCCCCAAGCTTCGATCAGGCCGCTGCGACGGCCCAACGGAAGCGGTCTTCCACCGCCCCTCGATCAACATCGCGCTTCGTGGCGCACAGCTCCGCGGCGAAGAAAGCCGAGGCGGACTTCAGTATCGAGTTCGCCCGCTTCAACTCTCGGTTCTCCCGCTCCAGTTCGGCGATGCGGGCGGCGTCCTGGCTGGTGGTGCCGGGGCGTACGCCTTCGTCGGTCTCGGCGCGCTTGACCCAGGTCCGCAGGGCTTCGGGGTGGATGTCGAGCTGGTCGGCGATGCGGCGGATCGCGCCGGTCCGGTCGGCAGGGTCCTTGCGGGCCTCGACCGCCAGACGCGTCGCGCGCTCACGCAGTTCGTCGGAGTACTTACGGGGAGCAGCCATGATCGGGATCTTTCCGGGTCTTCGATGTCTCCATCAAACCCCAATGCCGCGTAGTTAAGGCTGGTTGGCGCTGGTCAAGGGACCGGTGCAGGACAGTTGGTCGGGACCGTGTATCGACCGCGTTCGGGTTTGCCGAGTAGGCCACGGCGGGCCCAGGTGGCCAGTTGGACGCTGAAGCTGTTGATGTTGGTGATCTCAAGTGTCCGCGCCAGTTCGCTCGGGGTGAAGGAGCGGTCCGGCTCGGCTCGCAGCAGCGCGAAGACGCGGTCGACGCGGGAGCCGGGGTTCATGATCCTTGCTTGGGCGGCTGGCGATGGCACGGGTCTGGGAGGGTCCCCGGCTGCTCGACGTTGATGTCGAAGCTGGTGATCCGTGTGCTGGTCTGGGGGCGTTCTTCGAGCGGGTGGCCGGTGTAGCGGGAGATCGGGGACTTGACCTTGCGGGCTGAGAGCCGGGCCCGGCGGGCGGGCAGCAGGTGAGCAAGGAGGGCGGTGGTGATCGTCTCGGGTGGGGCGGGATCGTGCTGCTCGGCGATCCCCGTCGCCCGGATCACGGTGGCCTGGGCTGTGGCGGCAGCGGTGGTGAAGCTGGCCCGATCCCGGCGCGTAGTGCCCGGTGATGTGGCTGCCGTTGGCCAGGTGCGTGGTGACTTGCGCTTGGATGACGCGCACGTTGAGTGAGCCGAGCCGGGTGAGGATCGAACCGTCGGGCAGTACCGCAAGGCGGGGAAGCTTGCGGCCTGCACGCATGCGGACCAGGAACTGTGCTCCGGTCGCACGGACCCCCGCGAGGAACTCGCCGCCGTCGAAGGCGCGGTCCGCAAGCAGCAGCATCTCGGGGTCGAGGCGCTCGACCAGGCGCGCGGCGTATGTGATCTCTCCGGTGCTGCGTGGCCCGAACACCGCACCGAGGAGAGCACGGGTGCCGGTCTCGACGAGAGTCATCAACTGCACGCACGGGTAGCCGTGGAACCCTCCGCGGCTGGTCTCCGCGCGCCCGAGCCAGGCCCGGTTGCGCTCGGAGTCCGGGCAGTGCAGCGATGCGCATCCGTCGAAGGCGACGGTGCGCCAGCGCCGATACCGCAGGCCCGGGGTGCGCGGATCGGCGAGAGGCACCGCGAGGGTGTCGAATAACCTTCTGAGCGGCCTGGGCCCGACCCTGTGGCGCACATCCCGCAGAGCCTTCTCCGAAACTCGTGCTGCACTGGGAAGCGCGCTGGTCAGCATGCCCCACACCCGGCTGTATCCCAGGTGCGGGAACAATCCGAGGGCCAGTAGGAAGTAGACCCCGACCCGTGAGGGCAGCAGCCGCAATCGCTGCTGGACCCGGCCGGTCTCCGCCAGAACCGCATCGACCAGATCGAACGGGACGTACCTCGTGAGCTCGCCCAGGTGGCCGGCTCCGAACGCATCGGCCACGAGCCCCGACTCGTCCGGAGCGGATGCGCGCGCGGTGGAATACTGGAACAGCAAGGGGACCTCTGAACCTTGAGATGTCTTGGCGGACTCTCGAGATATAGCAGAGGTCCCCTCGCCTCATCCCGCGATCTTCAAAGCCCCTTGACCAGCGCCAACCAGCCTTAACTACGCGGCATTGCATCAAACCCGGGGCGGTTCACCGGCGGGGCGATGAAGGAGTTGGCCACGGCGGCCGACGAGGTCCTGCTGGGGCTCGGTGACGACATCGCCCGGGTCCAGAACAAGACCTACCGGGCCTACCAGCGGCTGCGGAACTTCGCCTGCCTCTGCCGGGCGAAATACGCCGCTGCCGGGCACAGGGGCTCCCGCTCGCTCCAGCTACCATTCCCTCTCCGACACACCATGGGAGTCACCTCAGTTCACGTGGAGTACACACCCTGAAACCGGTGACGGCCCGTGTGAGGTCGTTGTGCCCGGGGGCGAGTACCCGGATGTGCAGAGGGGTTTGGGGCGCCACATCGGCTTCCAGGGGCCGCCAAAGGCCCATCTCTGTCAGTCGTACCGGTACACTGGGGCCAACACTGCCGCTAGTGGCAACCGAGTTGTAACGTGGTCGTATGCCCGCGCCTACCGGCGGGCAAATGACCACGCTGTGCCAGAGAGGGCGCTTCGTGGCCGATTCCGCCAACCCCAACCAAACCTCAGAGCAGACTGACCAGGCTTCCTATACTGGTAGCAACATCCAGGTGCTGGAGGGCTTAGACGCGGTCCGCAAGCGGCCCGGTATGTACATCGGATCCACCGGTGAGCGTGGGCTGCATCACTTGGTGGACGAGGTCGTGAGTAACTCGGTCGACGAGGCCTTGGCTGGCCATGCCGACACTATTGACGTGACGATCCTCGCCGACGGCGGGGTGCGCGTGATCGACAACGGCCGCGGTATCCCGGTGGACATCGTTCCGTCCGAGAACAAGCCGGCCATCGAGGTCGTGCTGACGGTCCTGCACGCGGGCGGCAAGTTCGGCGGCGGCGGCTATGCCGTCTCCGGTGGTCTGCACGGCGTCGGCGTCTCGGTCGTCAACGCCCTGTCGTCGAAGGTCTCGGTCGAGGTCAAGCGGGACGGCTACCGCTGGACGCAGGACTACAAGCTCGGTGTGCCGACGGCTCCGCTGGTCCGTAACGAGGAGACCTCGGACTCCGGTACGACGGTGACGTTCTGGGCCGACGCGGACATCTTCGAGACGACGGAGTACTCCTTCGAGACGCTGTCGCGGCGTTTTCAGGAGATGGCCTTCCTCAACAAGGGCCTGACCCTGACGCTG
>NZ_JBIWLW010000118.1:0-3567 GCF_044766385.1 Streptomyces sp. NPDC102274
TCCTCATCGCCGACCAACTCGGCACCGCCAACACCACAGTCGAACTCGGCGGCACACAGACCGTCACCCGACGCGCCTTCAAACCGTACGGAGAGACCCGCGGCCCCAAGCCGTCCACCTGGCCCAACAAACGCAGCTACCTCGGCGTCGGCATCGACGACGCCACCACCGGCCTCACCCACATCGGAGCCCGGGAATACGACCAGGCGGCCGGCCGCTTCCTCTCGGCAGACCCCGTCATCGACATCAGCGAACCGCTCCAGATGAACGGCTACGCCTACGCAGGCAACAGCCCCATCAGTACGAGCGACCCGACCGGGCTCTGCCCAGCGGACATCTGTGGCACCGGATCCGCGAACCCATCCCAGCACTACGGCGGCGGTGGCACGAAGTCGACCACCGGTGGTGGCGATGGAGGCGGCGGTGGCGGTGGCGGGTCAGGAAGCAACACCTCAGGCACCACGACCACCGTCACCTACACAACGACCAAGACGGTCACGGTGACCAAGCCCGCCCCCTGCGACTGGTGGTGCAAGGCCAAGGGCTGGATGAAGAAACACGTCACCGTCATCACCATCGTCACCGAAGTCGTGGTCGGAGTGACCTGCGGAGCAGTCGCGGTCGGCGTCGGCGCGGCAACCGCAGGAGCCGGAGCCGTCGCCGTGGGAGCGGCATGCGGAGCCATCGCGGGCGCGGCCGCCGGCGCCGTCGGCAACGCCCTCGACCCAGAAGCCGACCACAGCCTCGGCGGCTACGCCTCCGCCGCCGGCAAGGGAGCCGCCGTCGGAGCCGTCGCCTCCGTCATCGGCGGAGCCGTGGCCAAAGCAGCCGCGAAGGGCGCGAAAGCCGTCGCCTCGAAAGTCCTCGGCAAAACAGGCGGCACCAAGGCAGGTACCGCCCAGTGCTTCCTCGCCGGCACTCCGATCCTCCTCGCCGACGGCACCACGAAGAACATCGAAGACATCCAAGTCGGCGACAAGGTCCTCTCCACCAACCCGACAACAGGCGAAACCAACGCCCAACCCGTCACCGAACTCCTCCCCTCCGAAGGCGACAAAAAGCTCAACGAACTCACCATCACCACCGCCGACGGAAACCAGAAGATAACCGGCACAGCCGAGCACCCCTTCTGGATACCCAAGGCGAACGCCTGGATCAACGCCGCCGACCTCAAACCGGGCACCACCCTCAGCACCCCCAACGGCACCACCGCCAAGATCGCGAACAACCGCCCCTACACCGACCACGTCCGCACCTACAACTTCGCCGTCGCCAACCTCCACACGTACTATGTGCTTGCGGGGACGACGCCGGTCCTGGTTCACAACACGTGCAAAGTAGTGAAGGAAAATCAGGGGGGCCGGTTTGGCGATTTGGATCCCGGAATTCCAGGAGATGGCCTAACGCCTCATCACATGCCTCAGGATGCACTGCATCATTTGCCAAGGCCGGACGGAGGGGCAGTTGTGATGAAGCAGGCGGACCATGAACTCACCCGCACCTATGGCGGTCGCGGTGGTGGAACAAAGAGGCGAGATGCAGGTCTTCCCTTCCGGACCGTTCTTGCCATGGACATCTGGGACATGCGACGAATAGGACAACAGCAGTACAATGATCCCGGCTACTTCAACACAGGAATTCTGGAAATGATGGCCTACTATCGTAGCATCGGCCAAATTTAGGTGAATCATGTCAATTCGGAACGAAGTGGAAGATCTGATCAATGCAGGCGTATTTCCGTCGGAAGAAGCCACCGAAGAGGAGGTTACGGAAAAGCAGCATCTTCTTGAGCGAATTTCGCAACCGGTTTCGAATGAAGAAGCCCATGCGTTGGCCAAGGTATTTGGCACTGATGACTGTTTCGGGCTCTCGTGGACCTTGCTGCACTTGATAGAGACGGCGCCGGATGCCCAGAGTGCTCACTATTCGGTGGGGGAGGCCAATGTTTGGGTTGATCTACTGAATTCGCGTGTCGCTCATGGGAAGAAATTGGCGGAACGTCAAGGCCGTACGGATAATTCGCGTTAGCCTCGATCTTGCATGACGGTCCGTCGGTTCTTCCGTCGGGCCGTTTCGCTGTTGTGGCCTGGTTGTGGGATTGCTGGTGGCCCGGCTGTCGCGTCGGGTGGGCGCCGGGTTCCACTTCTCCGGTGGGGTGATGCTGCTCGGAGGGACTTGAAGGTGCTGGTCAGCCTGGGTTCGGCAGGGCTTGGAGCCGGTCGGCCGCTGCGGTGATCACGTCGGTCCAGGGCCAGTGCGTCGCGAGGCGGAGGTAGCAGCGGCGGCCGGTAGTGATGCGTTGTGCGGCGGCTGAGAACAGGCGGAGGCGAATTTTCTTCGGTTCCCAGCGTGCGCGAAGCCGTGCAAGGGAAGATTGCGTAGGCCGGTGGAGCGGGCGTCTCGGATACGGTCCTCGCAGCGGGCGCCTCTCGTCACACGGCCCTGCGTACCCTGTTGCGGATCCCGTTGCCCACGGGGCGGGTGCCCCGCGTGATCAGCGTCTACGACTTTGCCCTGCGCCTACGGCACCGCTACGCCACTGTCAATCCCCTCGAACTGTGGAGTCCTTTCTATGCAGCCAGCCCCACGGTGAGGCCGGCCCAGTACTCGCGTTCGTAGTCGATCGGACTCTTGAATTCGCACACACTGTGTAGCCGACGGGCGTTGTAGAAGTCGGTGATCCAGGTGGCGATCCTGATCCGGGCCTCGGCCCGGGTGGCGAAGGTGCACCGGTGGACGTACTCGACCTTGAGGACGCTGTTGAACGCCTCGCTCACGGCGTTGTCGAAGCACGATCCCACGCGCCCCATGGACCGGAAGACGCCCAGCCTGCGGCAGGCACGGCCGAACTTGCCAGACATGTATTCAGAGCCGCGATCGCTGTGGAAGATCACTCCACGCACGTCACCGCCCCGGGTGGTCCCGGCCATGTTCAGAGCGGCCACCACCAGGTCCGCGTCATGGTGGGCGCCCATGGCGTAGCCGAGCAGGCGCCGTGAGAACAGGTCGATGACCGTCGCGAGGTAGATCTTGCCCTCGGCGGTGACGATCTCCGTCATATCGCCGACCCAGACGAGGTCGGGCTCCTCGGCCGTGAAGTCCCGCTTCACATGATCCGGGGCAGCGGGCCGCTTTCCCTGCCTGGTCAGGCCCTTGCGGTGTTTCACCACGCGGGCGACCAGGCCGAGTTCGGCCATCAGCCTGGCGACGGTGTTCACCGAGACGTGCCAGCCCTTGCGCACCAGCAGAATGAAGATCTTCGGTGATCCGTAGATGCCGCCGGACGCCTTGAAGATTTCCTTGATCTCCTCTCAGCTGCTGTCGTCGCAGCTCATGCCCGGTGGGCTTACGGCTCCGCCACTTGTAGAACCACGACTCGCTCACGCCCAGCGCGCGGCAGGAGACAGTGTGCGGAATGTTGTGCCCGGTCCTCTGGTCACTGATCACCCCGGCCACGACGGCCGGGTCCGCGGCAGCTACTTCACCCACAGGAGTAGGGTCGGCCCGGGGTGCGGTGCTGGCCTTGCGACCAGCCCGTTTCCCCGGGCCGCCCTCCGCACCCGCCGT
>NZ_JBIWLW010000119.1:0-3543 GCF_044766385.1 Streptomyces sp. NPDC102274
TTCTTCTCCCTGGGCGGGGACTCGATCCTGAGCATCCAGGTGGTCTCACGGGCCAGGCAGGCAGGGCTGGAGCTGTCGTCGCGCGATGTGTTCGCCCGGCAGACGATCGCCGACCTCGCCGCCGTGGCGGGCTCGGTCGGGGCCGGTGCCACCGTGCTGGCGGAACAGGGCACGGTCACGGGGGAGGTCGGAACCACACCTATCAGGGAGTGGTTCTTCGCAACCCACCCCGTGGTGCCCGAACACTTCAATATGGCAACGGAGTTCACCCCGGCTCCCGGTACCGACCCGGCCGTGCTGCGGCGCGCGCTCGCCGCCGTACTGGAACAGCACGACGCACTGCGGACGGTCTTCGCCCGCCGCGGACCACAGCACTGGACCGCGCGGATCGAGCCCCGGCTCGACCTGGACGCCGTGTTCACGATCCACGAGCTCCCGGGCGGACCCGCTGACGGGCCCGGCGGTGATCCCGAGGCCGGACAGCGCGGCGGACCGGACGACGGGTCCGCCGTGGCCGCGGACGCCGTCTGGAAGGAACTGACGCGGCGCGCGCAGGCGTCCTTCGACCTCGAACGCGGCCCGCTCATCCGCGTACTCGTCGGCGTCCCGGCCGGCGGCCACCATGCCTCGCGTGTCCTGATCGCCGTGCACCATCTGACGATGGACGGGGTGTCCTGGCGCATCCTGCTGGACGACCTCGCCAGCGCCCACGCCCAGGCCCGCGAAGGCCGCCCCATCGATCTGGGGGCCAAGACCACCTCCGTACGCCAGTGGGCGAAGCGCCTGGCGGAACACACCGCGCGAGGTGGTTTCGATACCCAGCGTGACTACTGGCGATCCGTTGTGGACGGTGCGCACAGCGCCATCCCGGTCGACATGCCGGACGGGGACGACACCGTCGCCGGCCAGGAGACGCTGGCGGTGACGCTCGACGCCGAGCAGACGGAGGCGCTGCTGCACCAGGTCCCGCCGGTGTACCGGACGCGGGTGAACGACGTACTGCTGACGGCCCTCGCCCGCACCCTGCGTACCTGGACCGGGCACGACCGGACAGCCGTGAATCTGGAAGGGCACGGCCGCGAGGATCTTTTCGACGACATCGATCTGACACGTACGGTCGGGTGGTTCACGTCCATCCACCCGATTGCGCTCGCACTGGCCGACGACTGGGCGTCGGACATCAAGGCGGTGAAGGAGCAGCTCCGAGCCGTCCCCGACCGGGGCATAGGGCACGGCGCCCTGCGCCACCTCACCACGGGCCGGGGAGCGGACGGCATCGGCGCCATCGAGCCGCGGGTCAGCTTCAACTACCTCGGCCAGCTCGACGGACTGGCGGGCCGGCACGATCTGTACCGGTCGATGACGCTCAACCCCGGCGGCGAGTTCGGTCCGGCCGAAGCCCGTCCGCACGAGCTGGATGTGATCGGGGAGGTACGAGCCGGCCGGCTCACCCTGACCTGGTCCTATGCGCGGTCCCGTTACCACCGGAGCACCATCGAGCGGCTCGCGGCGGACATGGCCGACGAGCTGCGTGCCTTCCTGCGGCACTGCGCGGAGCCGGGCGCGGGTGGTCGTACGCCGTCCGACTTCCCGCTCGCCGCCCTCGATCAGATCGAGGTGGACCGGCTGGTCCGTGGCGGCGACGGCAGCGGGATCGAGGACGTCTATCCCTTGACGGCACTCCAGGCTGGCATGGTCTTCCACGCGCTGGCGGAGCCGGAGTCGCCCGCGTACCTCGAACAGTTCTCCTTCGTGCTCCAGGGCGCACGCGATCCCGAGGCACTCGGGCGCGCCTGGCAGCGGGTGGTGGAGCGGTCGGACGCGCTACGGGCGTCGGTGGTCTGGCGGGACATCGGCGCTCCGGTGCAGGTGGTGCATCGCGCGGTGACGCTCCCGGTGCGCGTTCTGGACTGGTCGCGCCTGAACGAACCCGAACGAGCCGTCGCGTTGGGCGAGTTGCTCGCCGAGGACCGGGCGCGGGGGATCGATCTCGAATCCCCGCCCCTGATGCGACTGGTGCTGATTCGGCTCGCCGCCGACAGGATCCGGGTGGTGTGGACCTTCCACCATCTGCTGCTGGACGGTTGGAGCACGGCCGCGCTGCTCTCCGACGTGATCGCCGAATACGCGTCTCTCACTGGCACGGGCACGGGTACGGGTACGGATACAGCCACGGATACGGGCAGCGACAATGGGCCGGCATCCGGGGTGGACAGGGGCCCCTTCCGGGACTATCTCGCCTGGCTTTCAGCGCGCGACCGGCACACCGGCCGGTCCTTCTGGCGTGAGCGGCTGGCCGGATTCACCGAGCCGACGGCGCTCCCGTACGACCGGACCCCCCTGGGCAGGGCAAGCCATGGACAGTCCACGGAACGGGTCTCGCTCGCCGTCTCCGATCAGCTCTCCGCGCAGGTCACGGCCTTTGCCCGGCTGAACGGCCTCACACTCAACGCCGTGGTGCAGGGTGCGTGGGCGTTGCTGCTGTCGCAGTACGCGGGTTCGTCCGATGTGGTGTTCGGCACGACGGTGTCGGGACGTCCGGCGGATCTGCCGGGGGCCGAGGACATCCTCGGGCTGTTCATCAACACCCTCCCCGTCCGGGTGCAGGTCGAATCCGGGCTGCCGGTGGCGGAATGGCTCGGCGGTCTTCAGGCCGCACAGGTCGAGGCGCGTCGGTACGAGGAGATCGCGCTGAGCGATCTGGAGACCGAACTGCCCACGGGAACCGCCCTCTTCGACAGTCTTCTCGTCTTCGAGAACTACCCCATCGACACCGATGAAGCCGAGCGGTTCGGCCTTTCGCTCCGCGATATCGAGGTCACGGAGACCACCAACTACCCCCTGGCACTCACCGCGTACGCGGGTGACCGGCTGAGCTTCGACCTCGGCTACGACCCCGCGCGGTTCGACGCCGACACGGCGCGTCGCCTCATGGCACAAGTGGAGCACCTCCTCCATGCGCTCACCGTCGGACCGGACACCCGGGTGGGGGCGCTGCCGCTGCTGCCGGACGACGAACGGGAACGGCTGGTACGGGGCTGGAGCGCCGGCGGCGGGCCCATCCCCACCGACCTGTCGGTCGTTGACGCCTTCGCGCGGCGCGCGGGCGGCTCACCGGGCGCGGTGGCCGTGGAGTGCGGTGATGTCTCCCTGACATACAGGCAGTTGGACTTGCGGGCCGATCGGCTGGCGAGGGTCCTCGCGGAGCGTGGTGTGGGTGTCGAGTCGCGCGTCGGGCTGCTGTTGGAGCGGTCGGTCGATGTGGTCGTGGCCATGCTGGCGGTGCTGAAGGCGGGCGGGGCGTACGTCCCGTTGCATGCCGGGTATCCGGATGAGCGGATACGGCAGGTGCTGGGCCGGAGCGGTGCGCTCGTAGTGGTCACGGACCGGACGGTGGACGCGATCGGTGGGGTGCCGTCGGTGCGCGTGGATGCTGAGCCGGTGGGTGGTGTGGTGCTTCCGGTGGGGGTGTCTGCTGGTTCGTTGGCGTATGTGATGTTTACGTCGGGGTCGACGGGTGTGCCGAAGGGTGTGGCGGTGTCG
>NZ_JBIWLW010000120.1:0-3508 GCF_044766385.1 Streptomyces sp. NPDC102274
TTCTTCTCCCTGGGCGGGGACTCGATCCTGAGCATCCAGGTGGTCTCACGGGCCAGGCAGGCAGGGCTGGAGCTGTCGTCGCGCGATGTGTTCGCGCGCCAGACGGTGGCCGCTCTCGCCGCCGGTGCCGGAGCGGCCGACGCGGGGCCGGGCATGTCGGTGGCGGAGCAGGGCGTGGTGTCGGGGGAGGTGGGCCCGACCCCGGTCCGCGACTGGTTCTTCGCCACCCACACCGTCAGCCCCGCCCACTTCAACATGGCCATGGAGCTCGAACTCCCGCCGTCCACCAGCCTGCCCGCGCTCCGGGAGGCGGTAGGCGCGCTCCTGCTCCACCATGACGCGCTGCGGACGACATTCGCCCGGAACGCGCACGGGCGGTGGACGGGACGGATCGCCCCCGAGGCAGACCTCGACCGCGTACTCACCCTCCACGACCTCACCGACGAGCGGGCGGACCGCGAGGAGTCGGCCTGGCAGGAACTGAAGGACACCGCGCAGTCCGGGTTCAGCCTGGAGCACGGCCCGCTGGTCCGCGTCCTGGTCAGCACGCGCGCGGCCGATCGCACCCTGCGGGTGATCGTCATCGCCCATCACCTCGTGGTGGACGGGGTGACCTGGCGCATCCTCCTCGAAGACCTCAGGACCGCGTACGCGCACGCCGCCGCCGGACGGCCCGCCGAACTCGGCGCCAAGACCGCCTCCGTACAGCAGTGGGCGGCGCGGCTCGCGGAGCACACGGCGGCGGGCGGCTTCGACGACCAGATCCCGTACTGGAGCTCCGTCATGGACGGAGCGCGGACGGACATCCCCCTCGACCATCCGGACGGCGCCAACACCGTCGCCGATCAGGCCGTGGTGTCCGGCGGGCTGACACGGGAGGCGACGGAGCGACTCCTCCAGCGGGTTCCCGCCGTCTACCGCACCCAGATCAACGACGCGCTGCTGGCCGCTCTGGCGCGCACGCTCCGTACCTGGACAGGCCATGACCGGGTCGCGGTCGCCCTGGAGGGCCACGGCCGCGAGGAGCTGTTCGACGACATCGACCTGACCCGTACCGTCGGCTGGTTCACCTCCATCCACCCCGTCGCACTCGCGCTGCCCGAGGGCGACGACTGGGCAGCCACGATCAAGCGGGTGAAGGAGCAGCTCAGGGCCGTACCCGACCGCGGTATCGGCTACGGCGCGCTGCGCTGCCTCAGCGACGCGACAGCACACCACGCGGACCCGCTGATCAGCTTCAACTACCTCGGCCGGCTGGACATGGCGGGCGGCGCGGACGACTGGTACCGCTCGGCCACCCTCAACCCCGGCGGAGAGCACAGCGTTCGGGAAGGAAGGCCCCACCTCCTCGATGTGACCGCCGGGCTCCTCGACGGTCGGCTGGTGTTCTCGTGGCACTACTCCGCCGGGCTGCACCGCGAGGAGACGGTACGGGCCCTGGTGGACGACTTCGCCGCCGAACTCTCGCGCTTCGTCGCGCACTGCGCCGAACCGGACGCGGGCGGTTGCTCCCCGTCGGACTTCCCGCTGGTGCGGCTCACGCAGGGCGAGGTGGACCGGATCGCGGGCGACGGCCGCGCGATCGAGGACGTCTACCCTCTGACGCCCCTCCAGTCGGGCATGCTCTTCCACGCGCTGGCCGAGCCCGACTCGCCCGCCTATCTGGAGCAGTTCGCCTTCACTCTGGACGGGGTCGACGACCTCGCCCGGCTCGCGAACGCCTGGCAGCGGACGGTGGAACGGTCGGACGCCCTGCGGGTGTCGCTGGCGTGGGAATCGGTCGGAGAGCCGGTGCAGGTGGTGCACCGGCAGGTGACCGTACCCGTGACGACGCTGGACTGGTCGGGCACCGACGAGGCCGGGCAGGAGAACCTCCTACGAGACTTTCTCCGCGAGGACCGGGCACGCGGACTCGATCTGACCGCCGCCCCGCTGATGCGGGTCACCCTGGCCCGTATCGCGGACGATGCGGTGCGTGTGGTGTGGACGTTCCACCACCTGCTGCTCGACGGCTGGAGCACGTCCGCGTTCCTCTCCGATGTGCTGGGCGAGTACATGGCGCTCGACGGGACGGCGGCGGCGCGTCCGGCGGCGGCCCCGGTGGACCGTGGGCCGTTCCGCGACTACGTACGGTGGCTGGGCGCTCAGGACCACAACGCGGCCGCTGACTATTGGCGCGGTGTGCTGGCCGGATTCGAGGAGCCGGTGCCACTGCCGTACGACGGGGTGCCCGAGCAGGCCCGGCGCGGGCAGTCGAGCGAGCGGGTACGGGTCGCGCTGGAGCCCGGCGTGGCCGAGCAGGTGGGCGGGTACGCCCGCCGCCACCGGATCACGGCGAACGCGCTGGTCCAGGGCGCGTGGGCGCTGGTACTCGCGCAGTACGCGGGGGTATCCGGTGCCGCGTCGTCCGGTGCCGGACCGTCGGGTGCCGGATCGTCGGGCGCGGGTGCTTCCGATGTGGTGTTCGGTACGACGGTGTCGGGGCGTCCGGCGGATCTGCCGGGGGCCGAGGACATTCTCGGTCTCTTCATCAACACACTGCCGGTCCGGGTGACTGCCGTTCCGGATCAGCCGGTCGCCGACTGGCTGCGGCAGATCCAGGACGGACAGTCGGAGTCGCGGCGTTACGAGTACATGGCGCTGTCCGACATCCAGTCGGACATGCCGGCCGGCGCGTCGATCTTCGACAGCCTGGTGGTCTTCGAGAACTACCCGGTGGACGAGGCCGCGGCGGAGCGGCACGGACTGGGCGTCCGCGCGGCCGAGGCCGTGGAGTCGACCAACTACGCGCTGACACTGATCGCGTCGGCGACCGGTGACCGGCTGGACATGACGCTCGCCTACGACCCCGCGCTGTTCGACAGCACCACGGCGGAGCGACTGTCGGCGCAGCTCGGAAACGCCGTCACCCGTCTGGTCGCACACGCGGACTCCCGAGTCGGGGACATCGATCTGCTGGGCGAGGCCGAACGCGCCTCTGTGGTGGGTGAGTGGAGCAGCGGCCGGATCAGGGAAATCCCGGGGGCCGGGGCCGGGGCCGGGGCTTCCGTGGTTGGGGCTTCCGTGGTCGGGGTCTTCGGCGAGCGGGTGGCCGCTGCCCCGGATGCGGTGGCGGTCGAGTGCGGCGACCGTACGCTGACGTACCACCAACTCGACCAGCAGGCCCATCGGTTGGCGACAGTACTGATCGAGCGGGGCGTCCGTGCGGAGAGCCGCGTCGGGCTGCTGCTGGAACGCTCGGCCGACGTCCTGGTGGCCATGCTGGCAGTGCTGAAGGCGGGCGGGGCGTACGTCCCGCTGCATGTGGCGTACCCGGAGGAGCGACTGCGGCAAGTGGTCGAGCAGAGCGATGCGCTGCTCGTGCTGACCGACCGGACGGTGGACGCGATCGGTGGGGTGCCGTCGGTGCGCGTGGATGCTGAGCCGGTGGGTTGTGTGGTGCTTCCGGTGGGGGTGTCTGCTGGTTCGTTGGCGTATGTGATGTTTACGTCGGGGTCGACGGGTGTGC
>NZ_JBIWLW010000121.1:0-3497 GCF_044766385.1 Streptomyces sp. NPDC102274
GCCAGACCACCATCCACAGCCACACCCGCCGAAACACCCGCCGACACCTGACCCCCCGCAAGCGCACGCAAAGCATCAACCGCCTCGGCAGTGGTCGAGACGGTGACTCCGGCCCGGTGTCCGAAGTGCGCGCGGTGCCTGGCCGCCGTCGCCGCGACATCGGCCAGTGGCACGTCCGGGTGCTCGGCGATCCACTCCGCCCAGCGTCCCGCCTGGGCGCGTACCGCTTCTTCGCTCTGCCCGGACACGACCAGCGGGACGGGCCGGGGGGCGGCCTCGGTTCCGTCTGTCGCCCTCGCGTCGCTTGCCGGCGCCTCTTCCAGGATCAGGTGCGCGTTGGTGCCGCTGAGGCCGAAGGAGGAGATGCCCGCACGGCGGGTGTGTCCGGTGTCGCGGGCCCAGGGCCGCGCCTCGTTCAGGAGCGCGAGACCGCTGCCGTCCCACTCGATGTGCGGGCTGGGCTCGTCTGCGTACAGCGTCTTCGGCAGTGTCTCGTGCTTGAGCGCGAGCACCATCTTCATGACACCGGCCACGCCGGCGGCCGCCTGCGCATGCCCGATGTTCGACTTCGACGAACCCAGCCACACCGGCCGGTCCACCCCGCGCCCCGGACCGAAGACCTCGGCCAGCGCACCCGCCTCGATCGGGTCTCCCAGTGGCGTTCCTGTGCCGTGTGCCTCGATCGCGTCGATGTCCGCGGGGGTCAGACGTGCCGCCTCCAGGGCGTCCTGGATCACTCGCTGCTGCGACGGCCCGTTCGGCGCCGTCAGCCCCTGACTGCGACCGTCCTGATTCACCGCACTGCCCCGGATCACCGCGAGCACCCGGTCACCATCGCGCTCAGCGGCCGACAACCGCTTCAACACCAAAATGCCGACCCCGTCCGACCAACCCGCACCATCGGCCTGCGCGGAGAACGACTTGCACCGCCCGTCCGGCGCCATACCCTTGAGCCGGGAGAACTCCACGAACAGTCTCGGTGTGCTCATCACGGTGACACCGCCGACGAGGGCGAGTTCGCATTCGTCCTGGCGCAGTGCGGTGGCCGCGAGGTGCATGGCCACGAGCGAGGACGAGCAGGCGGTGTCGATGGTGACGGCGGGGCCCTGGAGCCCGAGCGCGTACGACACGCGGCCGGAGACGACGCTGCTCGCGTTGCCCGTGCTGACGTACCCGTCGAACGCGTCGAGTTCGCGGCCCTGCTCGCCGTAGTCGGAGCTCATGGCGCCGAGGTAGACGCCTGTCCGGCTCTCGCTGAGTGTGTCGGGCCGGATGCCGGCGCGCTCCAGTGCCTCCCACGCGGTCTCCAGGACGAGCCGCTGCTGCGGATCCATCGACAGCGCCTCACGCTGGGAGATCCCGAAGAACGCGGCGTCGAAACCCTCGGCGTCGTCGATGAAGCCGCCTTCGCGGGCGTAGCTCTTTCCGGCGGCCTCGGGATCGGGGTCGTAGACGTCGAGGTTCTCCCAGCGTGGCGGAAGTCCGCTGACGGCGTCGCCACCGGAGGCCAGCAAGCGCCAGTAGCCTTCGGGGGTGTTGATACCGCCGGGCATCCGGCAGGCCATGGACACGATGGCGATGGGGTCGTCGGACGCGGCGGAAGTGCGCCGGGGGCGCTTCGGTACGGCCTTCGCCGCGCCGCCGGTGAGAGCGATCTTGTCGAGGAGGAGGGCCGCGATGGCGGTGGGCGTGGGGTAGTCGAAGGCGAGAGTGGACGGCAGGGTCAGGCCCGTCTCCGCCGACAGGCGGCGGCGCAGTTCGACCGCCATCAGCGAGTCGATCCCCAGCTCCTTGAGGACCTGCTGCGCACCGATCCCGTCCGCACCCGCCACCCCCAGAACCACAGCCGCTTCACGCTGGACGAGTTGGGTGAGACGGACCAGCCGCTCGGCCTCGGGAACCGCGGCCAACTGGTCGCGCAGCCCCGACGGAGTCGCCGCGGACTCACCCGCACGCTTGCGACGGGCCCGCACCAGCCCGCGGTAGAGGGCAGGAACCTCGTCGGGCCGGCGCCGCAGTGACGCCAACTCCAGCTTGACCGGCACGAGGTGGGGCCGGGGCGCCGCGAGTGCGGCGTCCAGGGCTGCCAGGCCCTGCTGCCTGGTGAGCGCGCCCACGCCCTGGCGGCGCATACGCGCCAGCTCGGCCTCGCCCAGGGCTGCGGTCAGGCCGATCCCGGCCTGCTGCCACAGTCCCCAGGAGACGCTGGTCGCGGGGAGTCCCAGGGAGCGACGGCGGGCAGCGAGCGCGTCCAAGTGGGCGTTGGCGGCCGCGTAGCCGCCCTGCCCGGCGGCGCCCAGCACACCCGCGGCCGACGAGAACAGGACGAACGCGGCCAGGTCCAAGTGCCGGCTCAGCTCGTGCAGATGTGTCGCGCCATGGGCCTTGGGAGCCCACACCACGGCCAGCCGCTCCGCGGTCTGGGAGGCCAGCAGCCCGTCGTCGAGTACCGCGGCGAGGTGGAAGATCCCGGTCCAGGGGTGTCCGCCGTCGTCGGCGAGCAGTTCCCCGACCTGGGTCCGGTCGGAGACGTCGCAGGCCACGACACGTACGGACGCGGCACCGGCGGCCGTCAACTCCGCCACCAGCTCGTGCGCGCCCGGAGCCTCCAGGCCGCGCCGCGATGTCAGCACCAGGTGCCGGACGCCGTACGAAGCGACCAGGTGCCCGGCCACCGCACGGCCCAGCTCGCCCGTACCGCCCGTGATCAACACCGAACCCGAAGCGTCGAACGCCGGCCGCTCAACGGCATCCTCATCGCCGGATGCCCGCATCATGCGCGCGACGCGCACCTCACCCTCACGCACCGCTATCTCCGGCTCATCCGCGACGGCGATCGCACGCTCCGCCTCAGCAGCAGGTGCGTCGACGTCGACCAGCCGGATCACGCGCTCGGGATACTCGCCGCGCGCCGCGCGCAGCAGGCCCCACAGGGGCGCGTGCGCGAGGTCGCGGACTCCGTCACCGGCGTCCACGGCACCGGAGGTGAGCCATACCGACTCGACGCCGTCCAGGCGCTGTTCGGCGGTCAGTCGCTGGATGAGGTCCAGCGCCTCGGCCGAGGCCGCGAGCCCGTCGGCGGCAGCCGCTCCCGTGGCGTCGACGACGATCCGGACCGGGGCCTGTGCGCCTTCCTCCAGGTGTGCGAACACATCGTCGGCGGTGCTGAAGCCCTCCGCGCCCAGGGCGCGGGCGACTTCGCCGTCGCCGCCGAGCACCCAGGTCTCCCCCTCCGGTGCGTCTTCCAGCACGCCGGGCGCCCGGAAGTCGATGTGGTAGAGGTGTTCGGCCGACGCACCGACGCGAATCTGTTCGGCGGTCGCCTCCCGGATGCGCAGGCCCCGCGCGAGAACGACCGGCCTGCCCGTGCCGTCCATCGCGGCGAGAGAAAGGTGCTCGCCCGTGTCGTCCACGTCGATGCGTACGCGTAGTTCGGTGGCGCCGGAGGCATACAGCTCGACACCGGTCCACTCGAAGGGCAGCAGGACCTGCCTGTC
>NZ_JBIWLW010000122.1:0-3464 GCF_044766385.1 Streptomyces sp. NPDC102274
GCCAGGACATTGCCTGGGACCGAGTCCTGGACGGCGGGACACCCGTCGACCTGCCCACCTACGCCTTCCAACGCCGCCACTACTGGATCGAACCGAAGACGGGGAAGAACGCCGCCCGCGAACGCTCACAGGCCGAGGACACCCTGTGGCAGGCCATCGGCAGCGGAGAGAGCGAACGCGTCTCCGAACTCCTCGGAGTGACCGACAACTCCGCCGTCGCCACCCTTTTGCCCTACCTCGCCGCCTGGCATGAACAGCAGGACAGGGCCGGTGAAATCGCCGACTGGAGCTACGAGGAGACCTGGCAGCCCTCCGCCGTGGCGCGCACCGCGCCGGCACCACGCGGACACTGGGTGATCATCACCCCCACCGTCGCACAGCCCCTCGCCCAGCAACTGGCCGAGGCACTGACCGGCGCGGGCGCCTCCCCGCACATCCTGACCACCGACGCCGACCACGCCGGATGCACCACACTGATCGGCGACCTGACCGCGAAGCTCGGCGACGAGACACCACACGGCGTCCTCGCCCTCACCGCCGCCGAGACCCGCCCGCATCCCGACCACCCGGCCGTGACCATGGGCGCCGCCCAGAGCCTCGCCCTCGTAAAAGCACTGGGAGACGCGTCCCTACGAGCCCCACTCTGGTTCGTCACCCAAGGTGCCGTCCACGCCCACGACACCGATCCCGCCCCCACCCCCGCCCACGCCCTCATCTGGGGACTGGGCCATGTCATCGCCCTTGAGTACGCGAACCGCTGGGGCGGGCTCCTCGACCTGCCCGCCGCACTCGACGCGGCGACCACCCGCCAGCTCCTGACCACCCTCGCCGCCCACGGCACCCCGGGCGCGGAAGAGCACGCGGCACTGCGCTCCACCGGACGCCTCGTCCGCAGGCTCCGCCGCACAACGGCCACCGCCACCGCACAACCCTGGACACCGCGCGGCACCATCCTGATCACCGGAGGCAGCGGCGCCCTCGCCGCTCACCTCGCCCGACGCCTCGCCGAACGCGGCGCCGAACACCTCGTCCTGGTGTCCCGGCGCGGACCCGAAGCCGAGGGAGCCGCCGCACTCACCACCGCACTCGAGGCCGCGGGTGCCCGCGTCACCCTCGCCTCCTGCGACGTCACCGACCGGCGCCAGCTCAGCGGACTCCTCACCGCCCTCGACCACGACGAGGCACCCCTACGCGCCGTCTTCCACACCGCGGGCGTCCTCGACGACCGGCTGCTCGACCGCCTGGACACCGAAGCCCTCGCCGCCGCCGCCGCCCCCAAGCTCACCGCGGCCACACACCTGCACGACCTCACCCGCGACCGCGACCTCGACGCCTTCGTCCTGTACACATCGGTCATCGGCGTCCTCGGCAACGTCGGCCAGGCCAACTACGCCATGGCCAACGCGGCCCTGGACGCCCTCGCCGCACAGCGCAGGGCCGAGGGCCTGCCCGCCGTCTCCATCGGCTGGGGACCATGGGCCGACGGCGGCATGACCCATGGCGCCGCCGAGAACCAACTGCGCCGCATCGGCCTCGAACCGATGCGCGCCGAGCGGGCCCTGGACGCCCTCGACACGGCCCTCGCCCACGGCGGCACCACCGTGATCGCCAAAATCGACTGGGCGCAGGCGGCCACCGCGTACGCCGAGAACGGCAACCGCCCCCTCCTGCGGGACATCCCCGAAGCCCGCGCCGCCGCCGTGGACACCCCGCCCGACCAGGGCAACCCGCTGCGCACCACCCTGCTCGGACTTGCCGAGGACTCCCGCGAGGACCACCTGCGCGGCCTCCTGGCGATCGAGACCGCGGCGGTGCTCGGCGTGGCGAAACCCGAATCGCTCGACCCCGAGCGCGGATTCAGGGATCTCGGCTTCGACTCGATGATGGCCGTCGACCTCAGCACCCGCGTACAGAAGCGCACCGGAGTCATCACCCCCAAGACCCTGATCTTCGACCACCCGAACCTGGCATCCGCCGCACAATGGCTTCTCGGCGAACTCGCCCCCGCTCTCACGGACACCTCCGACACCGCCACCACGCACCGCACCGACGAGCCCCTCGCCATCATCGGCGTCGGACTGCGCATGCCGGGCGACGCCCACGACCTGGACACCCTCTGGGACGTCCTCGCCGAAGGCCGCGACACGGTGAGCGAGGTCCCGGCCGACCGCTTCGACATCGACTCCTTCTACGACGCCGACCCGGACACCGAGGGCAAGACATACGTCCGCCACGCCTCCTTCCTCGGCGACGTGACCCACTTCGACGCCGCCTTCTTCGGCATCAGCCCGCGCGAGGCCGAACCGATGGACCCCCAGCACCGACTGCTCCTCGAAACGGCCTGGAACTCCCTGGAGAACGCGGGCATCCGCCCGCGCGAGCTGCGCGACTCCCGCACCGGTGTCTTCGTGGGCGCCGGCGTCGGCGAGTACGGCAAGTACCGCCAGAACACCGCCCCCGACACCTACACCCTGACAGGCACCCTGCCCAGCTTCAACGCGGGCCGTCTCTCCTACCACCTCGGACTCCAGGGCCCCGCACTGTCCGTCGACACGGCGTGCTCGTCGTCGCTGGTGGCGCTGCATCTGGCCTGTGAGTCGCTGCGCAACGACGAATGCGAACTGGCACTCGCGGGCGGTGTCCAACTCCTCGCGGACCCCGGCGCGTTCGTCGCACTCAGCCGCTCGCACGCGCTCTCGCCGGACGGCCGCAGCAAGGCGTTCTCGGCCGACGCCGACGGGTACGGGCGCGGCGAAGGCGTCGGAGTGATCGCCGTCATGCGGCTCTCCGACGCACTCGCGCAGAACCGCACGGTACTGGGCGTCATCCGCGCCACAGCCATCAACCACGATGGCGCCAGCAGCGGCATCACCGCCCCCAACGGCTCCTCCCAGCAGAAAGTCATCCGTGCGGCCCTCAGCTCGGCCGGACTGTCCGCCGGGGACGTCGACTACGTCGAGTGCCACGGTACGGGCACATCACTGGGCGACCCGATCGAGGTGCAGGCCCTGGCCGCCGTGTACGGGGAGGGACGCGAGCCGGGGCAGGAACTCGGACTCGGCACGGCGAAGAGCGTCATCGGGCACCTGGAATCGGCGGCAGGTATCGCCGGCATCTGCAAGGTGCTCGCCTCCTTCAAGAAGGACGCGCTGCCCGGCACACTGCACAGCTCGCCGCGCAATCCGAATATCGCATGGGACGACCTGCCGGTACGGGTGGTCGACGAACTCACGCCGTGGATACGGGATGCGGCACGTCCGCGCCGTGCGGGCATCTCCTCCTTCGGCCTCAGTGGTACCAATGCGCATGTTGTTGTGGAGGAGGCGCCGGTTGTTGAGCCGGTGGGGGTGGTGGCCGCGGACAACCGGCCGTTGCCGGTGGTGTTGTCGGGGCGGGGTGAGGTGGCTTTGCGTGAGCAGGCGGGGCGTTGGGCGTCGTGGTTGTCGGGTCGTGGGGGTGTGCGG
>NZ_JBIWLW010000123.1:0-3414 GCF_044766385.1 Streptomyces sp. NPDC102274
GAGGCCCGCGAGTTCAGGGAAACTGAAGCCTGTTCGGCGGGAACTCACGGGTTGGTCCGTGTGTATCAGCTGGGTGTATCCGTGGGTTCAGCGGAAACCGTGGGGTGTGCTGCGAGGCGGTGGGCTTCGGCCGTGACCTCGGCATCGACCTGGTTCAGAGTTCTGTCGCCGTATTCGATGGTGTCGTACTCGTCATCGAGTTCGGCGAGCCGCTCAGTCAGGGGCAGCTCATGTCCGTAGCGCTGGTGAGTCCGGAAAGTGAACTCCCGAGGAGTGAGCTCGCCAGCGAGCATGCGTCGTGCCAGCGCCCGGGCGGCGGCCTCTTGGCCGGCATCGCTGGCGACCGGATAAAAGGTGAGGTCGAGTTCATCGAGTGCCTTGGGCAGCAACTCGTGGACGTCGTAGTCCGCCTCGGCGCGGGTGCAGGCGGCGAGTAGTCGAAGGCCAGGGGTATCGAGTCCGGCGACGAGCGCATCACAGGCGGCATTGACGACATCGCTCGCACGGATTTCCCCCATGCTCCAGAGGGCGGCATGGTCCTGTAGAGCGAGTGTTGCTGCTTCGGTCGACGTCACTCGCCCATGATTCCCTTCATGGTGCGTCCCGGTCGAGCCGGTTTCATCAAAGTTGCTGTTCAGCGCTCTGTTCCAGCAGGGCTCGTGCGGAGTCCGCGTAGCGCATGGCGGTCTTCTCGTCGAGCCCGAACACCTCGGCGAGGTGGAGCGGATCGGGCCCGTGGGTCAGGGCCTCTTCGAGTTGCCGGTCGACGCGGAGCCGCTCCAGTGTCGCGTCCTGCCCGCGCATCGAGGCACTGATCCAGTGATTGCTGGCGCGGCTGGTCTTGGTGGCGGTCTGGTTGTTGATCAGCAGGTGGAGATTCGCGGTGTTCGGCCACCGGTTTCGGCGGTGCTCTAGCCAGTCCAGCAGCAGTTTCAGAGTGAGGTCGTCGAGCGGACGGACGCGTCCGGCGATGGTCAGCCGGCGGTTGCCGAGGTCGACGTCGTCGAGCATGAGCGTGGCGATCTGGGCGACCCGGGCGGCGTGGACCGCCGCGAGGGCGAGGATGAGCCGCGTTGCCGGTGTGGTGGCCGCCGCGACGGAGCGGTCGACCTGGACGGGGACGAGCGGTTGCAGCACGGCGTACTCGTACTGGCCGACCTTGATCCGGCTGGTGGGGTTGCGGAAGATCAGCCCGTTCCGTTTGGCCCAGGTGAACAGCGATCGCAGGGCGACGAGTTGGTCGTGACGCTGGTGGCCGTGCAGTGTCTTGACGTAGGTCAGGACGTCGTCGCGGGACACTTCTCGCAGGTGGTCGTAGCGGTTCGACCATTCCAGCAGGGCCGGACGGACTCGGTTGAGGTAGAGCCAGACCGTGCCCTCCCGTCGCGGGAGGCTGCGGGGGCCGCCGTCGCGCAGGACGCGGGTCCAGCGCTTGGTCTCCGAGCGGATGCCGGGTGCGAGACCCTCCAGCCTCTCGGCCAGCCAGCGTTCGAAGGAGGGTTCGCTGTCGTCCTCGAAGATCCCCATCTCTTCCAGAACCGTGACGGTGTGGCCGACCGGCAGGTCCAGGGCCCGCAGCGGGGCGAAGATCTCCGTGTGCCGGATGACGTCGCCCTCGACGTAGCCGGTGAGGACGAGGGCCGGGCCGCGGTTGACGGCGAAGCGGATGTTACGCCCCCAGCCACGGCCCTCGGCGAGCTGGTAGGCGAGGTACTTCGCCCAGGCCAGCCAGGGGCTGGCCAGATCGACGGCGGCTGGGTCGAGACGGGCGTAGGCACGCGGGACCTGCCCGAAAAGCGGCAGCTGTCTCCAGTCGACACTCGGCCGCCGGGCCGGCGCGGGTGGCGGCTTCCGGACGGCTCCCCGTCCTCCTCCGCGTCGCGCGACGACGGGGGCAGATCCTCTGCGGTAGTGCAAGCCCATGAGGAACAGTTGGTGGTGCCGGACAGCGCTGAGCCGGTCTCTCACGTCAGCCTCGGTCGGCGGCTGACCGGCAGTGGCCTTGGCGTGGAGCCGAACCTGACACCAGCACAGACGGCAGTAACCCCACTTCAGCGGCTGGCTGCGGCGGCAGCCAGCGCAGACGGCCGTCGCGTGGCTGCGGCCGAACATGTAGCAGGCAGGGCAGAGCCGTCCGCTGAAGTCGCCCCAGGCCAGGCAACCGTCGCAGGAGTCGGTGGGCTTGCGGTAGCCCTTCGGATACCGGCTCATGCAGGCGGCAGCGACCGGCCGTCGCGGCGCTTGGGCACCACCGCCGGAACCGGTCCGGCGGCGCCGACAGCAGACTGGGTGACGTTTTCTTCGCCGGGGCGCGTAACCTTCTGCGGCTCCGGGATCAGCAGGTCGCCGATCTCGCAGCCGAGCACGACACAGATGACGTCCAGGTCCTCCAGCTTGAGAGAGACCGGCTGGCCGGACCACAGCCCGGACATCTTCCCTGCCGAGATCACCAGGCCGTGCTCGGCCAGGCTCCGCTGAAGCTCGGACGCCTTCCAGATACCCTTGTTCGCGGCGGTCAGCCGCAGGTTCCACTTCATCGGGCCAGTCCTTCCAGCCGCTTCGCGGCCCGCTCCATCCCGGCGGCCCAGGCATCCTCGACCCGAGTCTGCTGCACGTGGATATACCGCATCGTGGTGGCGATCCAGGAATGTCCCAAAACCTCCTGGATTGCGAGCAAGTCCAGCCCGTTCCCATAGAGCTGGGACGCGCAGAAGTGCCGCAGGACATGCGGCGTCAGCTTGTCCGTCCAGCTCGACAGATGAGCCTCGACGGCGTTGTCGAGACCGTTGCGCAGGGCGTCGTCACCGACCCGGCGGGCGGAACCGTCGGTGTTCTTCCGCTCGCTCGGGAACAGCGGGGCGCCGGGCCGAGTGTGGTCGTCGTCGAACTGACCCCACACGTCCTCGATGAACCACCGCAGCGTCCGGTCAGCACCGTTGATCAGCGGCACCATCCTCTCGCGCGGCCCCGAGCCGCGGGCGCCCTCGCCGTGGCGGACGTGGAGCTTGCCGAAGCGGCCCAGGTCCCACTTGATGTCATCCAGGTCGAGGCCGCATGCCTCGCTTACCCGCAGGCCGACCTGGGACATCAGCTTCGAGGCGGTGTAGTTCCGGGCGGTAGGGGCGAACTTCCTGCAGGTCGCCAGCCCGCTGCCCCAGCCGGTGAACAGCGTCCCGATCTCCGACTCACTTGGAGGGATCCGCAACTGGGCGTCCTTGGCCCCGCGCGGCCGGTTCATCTCGTCGATCGGGCACTCGACCACCCGGCCGGTCATCCTGTGGATCTCGACCTTGTGCCGCAGCTCCAGGAACATGAAGTACGTGCTCAGCGCCTGCGACCGGCCCAGTCGAGTGCCGCTGGGAGAGTTCCGCAGCACCTTCCCGAAGTACACGTCCGCGTCAGCGGGCTCCATGT
>NZ_JBIWLW010000124.1:0-3199 GCF_044766385.1 Streptomyces sp. NPDC102274
GAAGGCGACCGTACGCCAGCGGCGATAGCACACTCCGGGCGTGGACGGCTGGGCCAACGGGCCGGCCAGCACGTCGAACAGTCCCTTGAGCGGGGTCACGCCAACCCGCCGACGCAGGTCACGAAGTGCCTTCTCCGACGGGCGCGGCGCTCTGGCTGCCAGTAGCGCCGCCACGAGTTTGCTCCACACCAGCCCGGCGCCCAGATGCTCGAACAGCCCGAGCGCGAGCACGAAGTACACCCCGACGCGAGAGGGGAGGCTCCGCAATCGTTGCTCGCGTGCCCCGGACTCGTCCAGCACGGCATCTACCAACTCGGGCGGAATGACCTGCGTCAACTCACCAATGTGACCAGGCGCGAACACGTCATCGGTTCCGCCCGTGACAGAGTGGGCCACTGGGCCTCTGCTCTCTCAGGAAGATCTTGGTCGATCCCCTGGATAGCAGAGGCCCCTTAGCATCGCACCCGCCCTTGACATCGCCAACATGCCCTTAACTTCGTGGCATTGGTCCAGCATCTGCCGGTGGCAGTAGCCCTCCGGCCGCCCACCGTGGCCCTCCAGCCAGGCCGGGACCGGCAGCACGGCCCGGATGACCTGCCACTCCGCCTCCGTCATGTCGGAGACGTAGCACGGGGTGCGGTCCGGCCGGTCTGCCGCGTTGCCGAACCTGTGCGCGAGGCAGTCACACGACAGAGACGGCGCGTTGGACTCCACGCCCACAGACACGAAAGACGGCGGCAACAGGGCCTCCTGGCGCTCGGTTTGGTTCGCACCCCCGAACTACCAAGAGGCCCTGCTGTCATGCGCCGGCCTTCGCGCGATCACCCGATCAGGAATCCTGTTCGACCAGGCCAGCCCCCTGATCGATAAGCGGATGGCGTCTGAGGCCATGAGTTCTGTTTCTCAGGTTCGGTCTTGGGCCGGGGTTCCTTGATCCACACGGCCGTCGGCAGGGCTGGTGGCTGGGGCCGGCGGCCGAAGCGTTCGGGGCGTGCTACATACGCTTGGGCAAGGGTGATGGCCCACTGTCGGCGGACCAGGTCGGCGGTGCCGAAGTGAACCGATGCCTGGGTGTGCAGACCGATCGCCGACTGCCGGTACTCGTGGTTGTAGCAGGTGAGTAAACCGTCGCACCAGCCGCGGGCGTGCTGCAGGGAGCCGAACCGCTCGGGGAAGTCGCCGCTGTACTTGACGGTCTTGAAGCGGTCTTCGCTGCAGGGGTTGCCGTTGGAGGTCTCCTGCCGGGAGTGGGAGCGGGTGACGCCGAGGCCGGTCAGCAACTGGGCGACCGGTCTGGAGATCATCGTGGTGCCCCGGCCGGCGTGCACGGTGTGCGGCACCCCCGCAGCCTTTTTCGGCTGTGCCGGGCTGTGCTGGTCATACGGGGAACTCCTGTCCCGCCCAGGAAGGACAACTCGGCGCACCGGGTGTCTCACCAAAGACTGATAGGGAGAGGACCGAGGGGAACCTGCCCTGCTTGCAATCAGCCTTGCTGAGCTGCTGGCTTCGAACGGCGCCGCCCCCACATTTACGTGACGCTGTCCGACAGGGGTCACAGCCCCACCGCGTCGGCGAGCAGGTCCACCTGTTCCATACCGCCACCGTTGGGAAAGAGGATGAGTTCGTCGCAGCCCGCCTCGGCGTAGGCAGCGATCGCGCGGGCCACGTGTCCGGTCGTGGTCAGGCCGGCTTCGACGCTTCGCTCGGCGTAGGCGCCGGCGGTTTCGCCGACGGAGGTGTAGTAGTCCAGGACACGGGTGTGCAGGCGCTTGTCCCCGTCCGGTCCCAGCGCGAAGTTCGCGGTCCCCATCAGGCGGGGCACGCCCGTCCTGCCCGTGTCGTGCCACGCCTGCCTGACCTGTGGCAAGAAGGCACGGAAGTTCGCCACGCCGTCAGCGCCGCCGACCCAGCCGACACCGTGGGCGGCCATGCGGCGCAGCGTTGGCTTAGTGGACCCGCCGAACATCAGTGGGGGGCCGCCGGCCGTGGCCGGGCGTGGTCCGATGCCGTCACCGGGGTCCTGCCACTGCCGGGTGGCCCGCTCCAGCAGTGCGTCGAACAGCCTGCCGCGGTGCTGGTAATCGACCCCGCTCGCGCTGTAGTCGTCCTCGCGGATGCCGGGGGCGAGCCCCAGGACGAGCCGGCCGCCGGAGATGCGGTCGAGGGTGGCGGCGGACTTGGCGAACAGCGCGTGGTTCGAACGCAGCGGGGCCAGCAGGATGGCAGTGGTCAGCCGGATGCGGGAGGTAGCTCCGGCGGCGACGGCCAGCGCGGTCAGCGACTCGTAGTTGTCGTAGACCACGCGGTCGATAGTAGCGAGCGTGGCGAAGCCGCGCTCCTCGGCGCGTCTGGCCCAGGCCGCGATCGAGAGGTCCGGATCGGGGCGCAGGGCCGGCAGGCCGATGCCAATGTCCATGGTGTCGTGTTCCTTCCCAGGCGGGCATGGGGTGAGTGCGTGTGCGGGCGTGTGACTGTCATGGAATGCACGTATTCCCCTGGAGCTCCGCCTTTTCACGGTCGTTGGACCTTGTGGCCGCGCGGCCGGGTGGGTGTCGGCGCACATGGGAAAGTCCCCACCTGATGTTCCCGCGCGGTGTCGGGGACAGTACTGATGGCGACGAGGCTCATGGCGAAGTCGTTGTCGAGTTGGCGCACGTGCCAGGGGCCGGATGTCGCAGCGGCGGCAGGCTCCTCGATCTTGGCGACTTCCTCGTCGGTCAGTGGGTTGGGTATGGCCATCAGGCTGCCAGCTCCTCGCGCTCAATGAGCTGCCCGCGTTCGAATCAAGCTCCGGCGCGGACGAGTGCGACGGGGAGGGGCGTTCACGGCCTGCCATCGCGCCTGGGCGGATTCGATCAGCTTGAACACCATGGCCAGGCCCGGAGCGCAGGACCCGGCGCCCTTGGTGCGACGGCGCACGGTGGCGGAGGTCAACTCGATTGGGTTCGTAGTGCGCAGGTGAATCCGGTGCTCGGCCGGGTGGTCGTAGAACCCCGGCAGCACGTCCTGGTCGTCGGTGACTTTCGCGACGGCTTTGGGGAACTTCGCCTGGTAGAGCTTGGCGAACATCGTGATCGCTCGCTCAGCGTGCTCGCGGTCCTCGGCACCCGGATCAACTGGCGGCCCTGCGGGCCGATCCCGGGCTGCTGGAGGGCGCCATCGAGGAGACGCTGCGCTACGAGCCGTCGGCGCAGATCGC
>NZ_JBIWLW010000125.1:0-3109 GCF_044766385.1 Streptomyces sp. NPDC102274
TTCGATCTCGGCGGTGACTCGATCATCAGCCTCCAGGTCGTCTCCCGCGCCCGCCGCGCCGGACTCGCCCTCTCCTCCCGCGACGTCTTCCTCCACCCCACCATCGCCACCCTCGCTGCCGGCCTCACCGAGGCCGACCCGGGGACCGACGATGCCGGGCAGGCCCAGCAGGGCCTCATTTCGGGCCCCGTGGCGCCAACTCCCGTACGAGAGTGGTACTTCGACACGCACCCGGTGACTTCGGAGCACTTCAACATGTCCACCGCGTTCCAACTGCCCGCGGATGTCGACCTCGACGCTCTGCGGATCGCCGTCGGTGCGCTGCTGTCCCAGCACGATGCGCTGCGCAGCACGTTCACCCGTACCGCCGAGGGAACCTGGACCGGGCACATCACGCCGGCCCTGGATGTCGACTCGGTCTTCACCGTGCACGATCCGGCCGGTGACGCAGACGGTGCCGTCGATGTCGACGCACAGTGGCGCGCGATCGTCGTCCGTGCGCAGTCAGGGCTCGACCTCGAACACGGTCCCCTCTTCCGCGTCGTGGTCGGCGCGCCGCACGGGGGCGGCGGCCCGGCCCGCCTGCTGATCACCGCTCACCACCTGGTGATCGACGGTGTGTCCTGGCGCATCCTGCTGAGCGACCTCGCCACGGCCTATGACCAGGCCGTCTCCGTAGCCGCGCCGGACCTCGGGCCCAAGTCGACCTCCGTACGGGCGTGGGCCGACCGGTTCAACGCACATGTACAGGACGGAGGGTTCAGTGGTCAGCTGGAGTACTGGCGGTCGGTGACGAGCGCGGCCGATACGCGGCTTCCGATGGACACGCCGGACGGTGGCAACAAGGTCGCGGATCAGGCCGCCGTCATGGCGTACCTCGATGTGGACGACACCCACGCCCTGCTGCACCAGGTGCCGGGCCGGTTCCGGACACAGATCAACGACGTGCTGCTGGCAGCGCTGGCGCGCACTCTGCGCACCTGGACCGGTCATGACCGCGTCGCGGTCAATCTGGAGGGGCACGGCCGCGAAGAGCTGTTCGACGACATCGACCTGACCCGTACCGTCGGCTGGTTCACGTCCATCTACCCCGTTGCTCTGGAGCTGCCGGAGACCGATGACTGGCCGGCCACCATGAGGTCGGTTAAGCGACAGCTCAGGGCCGTTCCGGACCGAGGCGTCGGCTACGGCGCGCTGCGCTACCTCAGCGGAGAGCTGGCCGGCGACCCGGATCCCCGGATCAGCTTCAACTACCTGGGGCAGTTCGGCACGGGCAGCACGGGTAGCACGGGAAGTACGGGCAGTACGGGTACGAGCAGCGCGGGTGGTACGGGGGCCGGGTCGGCCGATGCCGGCCTGCTCAGCACCTCGCTGGCCACGGACGGCCAGGAACACGGCCCGCAGCAGGAACGCAACCATCTGATCGATGTCGTCGCCGTCGTGGACGAGGGAAGATTCGTCGTCACCTGGTTCTACTCCACCGCGGTGCACCGGGAATCAACCGTGACCGCGCTGGCGGAGAACTTCATCGACGCGCTGCGGAGCGTGAGCCGGAGCTGACGAACCTACGAGCCCGCGCCGTCCCTCCCCCCCTCTGCCCCTCTGCCCTCCGCCCTTCCACCCCACCTCCCAGCCGAACGCCGATCTTTGTGTCACAAGGAGATGCTGAGATGAGCACGCCACCGTCCCGTGAAAGCCGGATCAGCGCGCTGCCGGAGCACATGCGGGCGCTCCTCCGGGAGCGTATGGCGGGGAGCCACACCGTGGTCACCGACGCCATCGCGCCCGTGGACCGCACGGCCGAGCTGCCGGCGTCCTTCGCGCAGCGGCGGCTGTGGTTCCTGGAGGAGTTCCGGCCGGGCGGGGTGGAGTACAACTCGGGTCTCGCCCTGCGGATGACGGGGACGCTGGACCGACAGGCCCTGGAACGGGCCGTCGAGCAGATCGTGGCGCGCCACGAGGGTCTCCGTACAACCCTCGACGCGGTGGACGGCCGAGCGATCCAGATCGTGCACCCTTCCATGACCGTGCCGGTCGAACACCTCGACCTGTCCGCGTACGACGACTCGGCGGCAGACGACTCGGCGGCACCGGAAGGTGAGGCGGACCGGGTCCTGCGGGAGCGGCTGCTCACTCCGTTCGACCTGCGAGTCGGGCCGCTCTTCCGGGTCCTGCTGGTGAGGCTGGGTTACGACGATCACGCCCTGCTGCTCTCGATGCATCACATCATCAGCGACGGCCGCTCACTCGACATCCTCACCGGGGAGCTGAGCGCGTGCTACGCCGCCGCGCTGGATGGGCGGGATGCCGACGTACTGCCCGCGCTGCCGGTGCAGTACGCCGACTTCGCGGCCTGGCAGCACGACCGGCTGACCGAGACGGAACTCCGGGGCGGACTGGACTACTGGAGGCAGCGGCTCGACGGCCTCCAGCCGCTGGAACTGCCGACGGACCACCCCAGACCGACGGTACGGAGCGCGGCGGGCGCGGTCCACGCGTTCGACATCCCCCGGGACGTGGCGGCAGGGCTGGCCGGACTCGGCCGGGAACATGGCGCGAGTCTGTTCGTGACGCTCACGGCGGTCACTCAACTGCTGCTCTCCCGTTACAGCGGCCAGGACGACATCGCACTCGGGACGGCGACGGCCGGTCGCGACCGCGCGGAGCTGGAGAATCTGGTCGGCTTCTTCGTCAACACGCTGGTCCTGCGCTCCCATGTGGATCCGTCGGCGACGGTCGGTGACTTCCTGTCCTCGGTGAAGGGGACGGTACTGGAGGCGTTCGACCATCAGGAGATCCCGTTCGACCGTGTGGTGGAGGCTCTCGCCCCGGAGCGCGATCCCAGCCGTATGCCGCTGGTCCAGGCCATGGTGGTACTCCAGAATTCCACGGGTCCGGCGCCGGAGTTCGCCGGGCTCCGTACCGAGCCGATGAGTGTGTCCCGGGACGCGCTTCCGTTCGACTTCATGCTCGAATTCGAGGAGCGGGAAGGCGAGTTGACGGGGGCGATCGAATACAGCACGGATTTGTTCGATGCGGGGACGGTTGGGCGGATGGTGGGGCATTGGTTGGGGTTGGCGGGTGAGTTGGTGGCTGTTGGGTCGGGTGG
>NZ_JBIWLW010000126.1:0-3017 GCF_044766385.1 Streptomyces sp. NPDC102274
CTCACGGAACTCCCCGTCGAACTTCCGCCTCTTGCCTGCCATGACCCTCAACTTCCCCTGCCGTCAGGGTCTCTACGCTACGAGGGGAAGGTCACCGAAACCCTCCCGCAGACCGCGGCCGCCATCCCTGGCGGACACGCGGACGGCCTGTGGGTTTCCAGCATCCACCACAAGCACTCCCGGCAGGTGCGGCGCGAACGCATGAGCCACTTCGGGCAGGCCCCCGCAGACCAGCGCAAGGGCTCACTCGCCGAGCTCCGCGTCCTGTGCAATGTCCGCCTGTGCGTCGAAGGCGTGGACTTCCCGCTGGCCGACTCCGTGCTGTTCGCCGACCCCAAGCAATCCACCATCGACATCATCCAGGCCATCGGACGGGCCCTGCGCATCGGCCCCGGCATGAACAAGGTCTCCACCTTGATCATCCCCGTTCTGTTCGGCCCCGGGCAACGCCCCGAAGAAGCAACCTTCGGCACGCCCTACCACCTGCTTCACCAAGTCATGATCGCGCTGCGGGCCTACGACGAGCACTACTTCTACCGCCTGCCGATCAGCGGCCGTCGCCTACTCATCTCCACCCCCGACTACGCCATCCGCCCCGCACGCGCCCTGGAGATCGCCCCGCACCTGATGCTGCGCATCATGGAACCCGAACCGGATATCTGGGACACCGGGATGGCCGCTGGACGGGCCTTCCACACCGCGCACGGGCATCTCGACGTCCCCAGCAACCACATCACAGATGACGGGTTCCATCTCGGCTGCTGGCTCGGATACCAGCGCGCCCTCAAGGCCGCCGGGCACCTGCCCGCGGCCCGTGTCGCCGCGCTGGCCACCTTCGACATCACCTGGCGCCACGACCCGGACAGCACCGAGGCCTTCCTCGAAACCGCCCAGGCCTACGCACGCGAGCACGGCCACCTCCTTCCCCACGACGCGCAGGAGACCTATCAGCGCCGCCCCCTCGCGCAGTGGCTCCTGCAGCAGCGCCGCCAGGACGACGCAGGTACCCTGCCCGACCCCTACCGGCGCGCCCTGCGTGACATCGACCGCTGGTGGAACCCTCACTGGTCCGACGCGTGGCAGCGCACCCTGGCACGGGTCCGCGACAGCACGTCGCCTCCGGTTATCACCCCCGGCCCCCTGCCCGGCGACGCAGGCCAGGCCACCCGCTGGCTCGACCGGCAGTTCGACATGTTCCCGACCCTGGAGAAGGGGCAGCGCCAGCAACTGGCGGCACTGCCGTTCAAAGACAGCCCGCTGGCCCTGGCACTGCACCGCACCCCCACCAACCACTTCGCAGGCGGCCTGCGCGCCGCCCGGCACTTCTACCGCCAGCACCACCACCTGCAGGTCCCGCCCGACTTCCACGCCGGCGAAGGCGACCGGCGTTTCCCGCTCGGCCCATGGATCGACGACCTGCGCGCCCAGGCCCGCCAAGACGCCCTCGGCAGCGAGGAGATCGCGTCCCTGGAAGCACTGGCCATGGAGTGGACACCGGCCCTCCAGCACGCACAGACGCCGCCGGCACCGCTTCCCTCACCACAGACCCCCGCCACCGTCACGGGCAATTCCGCAGCTGGAGAGGAACCGGCCCTCCAGGACACTGCCGCGCTGGTGGGCGCACACGACCCGGTGTTCTGGACAGCCGAGAGCGAGCTGCCACCGGGCCTGGCCCCGATGATCTTCGGCGGGGGCGGCCGCCGGACGCTGATCAGCATGCCCGCCGGAGCAGGCAAGACCACCACCATCGCGTCCGCCGTGCTTGAACTCGCCCCCGAAACCTGCCTGATCCTCGGCCCGGACGTGCTCCACCTCCGCAAAGCCGCCGCAACCTGGCGGAAAACGGGCGACAGGCCGCACGCGGGCCTGGGCTTTGGCCCTCACGGTGGCACCCGCCTGACGAGCGCTGCCGATCTGGCCGACTGGATCAGACAGCAGCCTCCCGGAGCGCTGGTGTTCGCCCGCTACGCAGATGCCCGGCTGGTCGCCGACAGCCACCGTCGCCACGACCTTCCTGCCTGGGGACACCTCGTCGTCGAAGAAGCGCACCGCACGGCAGAGGGCATCATCACGCCGGAACACCCCTATGCCGACATCCACTACGACGACCGCATCCTTGCCCGGCGGCGCATCTATCTGACGGCCACTCCACGCATCCCCCGCCAGATGGCACCCGGCCTCAAGGCGCGCGACGTGGACTGGGCGGTCCACATGCCCGCACAAAAGATCTTCGGTAGCCACGTCGTCCCGACGAGCCGGCAGGCACTGGAGGACGAAGAACTGCTGGCGTCCTGCCAGCTGGAGGTGGTCCGCGTCCGCAGAAACCCCGCCTCGCGGCGTCCGCGGCAATGGTCCACCGAAGCCAACGCAACCGCGCAGATCATCGAACGGCTCCGGCTGCGCCGCGTCGTGGCAGTACTGGCCACCAGGGCCGAGGCTCAGAAGTTCGCCATGCAACTGGCGGTGGACATGCTCGACGCGGAAATCCATCTGGAAGGCGATCCGGCCGTGCGGCACGCACACGACCAGCCGGTCATCCACTGCGTACGCAGGAGCTACAACCCGATGCCCCGCAACCTTGACGCCATCGTGCTGCCGGACCCCAACTGCACAGCCACACAACTCGTCAACGTCCTGCGCCCGCTCATGGCACAAGACGTACGCCACGTGGCCCGCACCAGGGTCCTCGTGCCGCACGCCGTGGACAGCGACAACGACCCGCCGAGCGACCAGTGTCTCCTCGTCCAGCGCGTCACTGCCGCCTTCTGGGCGCACGACCCCACAGAGCCGATCGCCTCGCCGCGTTGAGTATGGCCGTGGCGCCTGCCGACCTCGTCACCCCCGTTGCCTGCGTTGCCCCCCGCCAGCGGTGAGGTGTAGCGGCCGTCGCTTCGGTGAACGTCGGCTGCGCAGGTTGCTCTCCTGAGAAGCTGTTGTCGTACCGAGAGGTTCGGTTGCGGATCGAACGTGGTTTCCCGGTCGGGTGATCGGCTCGTGGCCGGGGAATGAAAGCAGGG
>NZ_JBIWLW010000127.1:0-2991 GCF_044766385.1 Streptomyces sp. NPDC102274
GCTTCGACCCCTTCTCCGCAGACATGAACTCCGTCTCACCGCCCGTGGTCGCGCCCTGAGCGGCCATCCCCCAGGTGTCGAGATCCAGCGGCTTCTTCGAGCCGTTCGTGACGTCCAGCAGGACACGGAACGCGGTCTGATCGGCGGTCGGCTTGGTGTCGTACTCCCCGAAGTCAGCGGCCGTCAGCTTGTTGATACCGGTGACCGTGAGCAGGACACCATCCTTGTAACGGAAGCCGTCGCCGACCTCCAACTCCGTATCGGGTGTCTCCTCTTCAACGGGTTCTTCGGCCGACGGCTCTGTCGTAGCCGACTGCTGTGCCGCCACACCCCGCTCGGCGGTGCCCTGGCCGCTGCTGCACGCGGTCATCAAGGGGAGGAGGGGGGGCGGCTGCGGTGGCCATTATGGCGGCGCGGGTTCGCTGATTCATGAGTGCCTCTGAAGGTGTAGGTGAGACATGTGACGAATAAGTGGCACTCATGGTTGTGCTGTGCGCACCTACGGCATGACGCAGCGAGTGGCCGCCGGGGCTACCTCGGTTTCCCGGGAATCCTTCTCGGTCTTCGCCCAGGAGAAGCCTGCGCCCACGCCCGCATTCACCGCAGTTGAAGCGACGACGCCGTATGCCCCTGATAGTCCAAGACCACGCGCTGCCGCGCTGCCGACGCCGGGCATCAGGGCGCCTGGTACAGCTCCTGCCACCGCTCCCCTGCCGGCCGCTCCGGCGAAGCCGCCCCAGGAGAACTGGCCGTCGTTGCGGTGCTGCCAGCTGCAGCGGCCGCCGTCGACGACCGCTCCGGACACGGCGCCGATGCCTGCCGACACACACAGGGGGCAGCGGCCGGTGGTACCCGCCGTGTCGTACACCGCGGTGACCGAGTTCTGCCGGTCTTGCTGGAAGTAAAGTCTCCGTCGGTCCGGCTCAGGGACACCGGGATGCCGAGCGGGTTGTAGTGGTAGTCGGCGAGCAGCCCGCCCGAGCTGTTGGTGTCCGTGGCGATCTGCGGCATGGGGTTGGTGACGTCCCAGCGCGAGGTCCGGTCGAGCGCCCCCCTCCTATTTGGAGATCGTCCGGTTTCCGTCGACGTCATGGACGAACGTGAAGCCGCTGGATCCCGCCCGAACAAACGTACGTAGCCGTCGGTAACAAGCTTTTGTCCCCCAGGCCGTGCCGGGTGGTGAGGTTGGATCGATACTGGATCCGAACGTCGGACCGTGTCGGCGTACAAGTGAACGTGCACCACTCCGTACGGATGAGAGTGCACCAAAGTTGATGCGGTGATGGGGTCGTGTCCGTGAGTCTGCTGTCGTCTGTTCGGCGTCGGTGGAGGGCGGCAGTCGATGGTCTTGGATCCGCATCGCTGGCTGGAGTTGAGGCGTTTTCGCGGGCTGTACGAGTCCGGTGCGATGAGCCTGCGGCAGATCACGAAGGAGACCGGGCTGAATCGCCGTACGGTCGCCAAGTACCTGGCCGGGCCGGCTCCCATCGCGCCGCCGCAGCGGGAGGCCAGTGAGAGGCCGCGGCGGCGGGCGGTGGACGAGGTCGCCCCGCTGATCGATGCGATGCTGCGGGCGGAGGTTCTGCTCAAGGGCGCGGTGATCCACGAGCGCCTGGCGGTGGAGTGCGGGATCACGATCAACTACCAGCGGGTGAAGATCTACCTGCAGGAAGCCCGGCCGAGAATCGCCGGGGAACTCGGCATCAGTCCGGGTGAACTCGCCGGTCTGCACCGCCGGTTCGAGGTGGTCCCCGGGGCTCAGGCCCAGGTGGACTGGGGGGACGAGGGCAAGGTCCTCGCCCATGTCGGGATCCCAAAGGTCTACTCGTTCCACATGGTTCTGTCCTATTCCCGAGATCCCTTCTGCTGCTTCACCACGTCGTTGGATCTGGCGACGTTCTTCGACTGCCACCGGGCCGCATTCGCGCACTTCGGCGGGGTGCCGATGAGTATCGTCTATGACCGCACCAAGACGATCGTGCGCCGGCATGTCGCGCCGGGCGAGGCGGTTCCGTTGCATCCGGAAGCGGTGGCCTTTGCCGGGCACTACGACTTCGACATCGACGTCCTGGCTGCCTACCGGCCGCAGGGCAAGGGCCGGGTCGAACGCCAGGTGTTGATCGTCCGTGATCATGTGCTGGCCGGGCGGGCGTTCTCCTCGATCGAGGAGATGAACGCCGCCTTCGCGGCCTGGGTGCCCGTCCGGCGGGCGAAGGTGCACGGCACTCACGGCGAGGTGATCGGGCACCGGGCCGTGCGCGATCACGTGGCCCTGCGGCCGCTGCCGCGGGCTCCGTATGTGGTGGCTCAGCGGCATCTACGGCACGTCGGCAAGGACTGCCTGGTCGCCTTCGACGCGAACCTCTACTCGGTGCCCGCCCGCAAGGTCCGTCCCCGCCAGCTGGTCGAGATCCGGGCCACGAAATCCCAGGTCACGTTGCACTCCACCGTGCCCGGCCAGGACGGAGTGACGCTGCTGGCCGTCCATCCACGGGCGGTCGGCCGTGGCGCCCGCATCGTGGACGAGAGCCACTGGGACGGCCTGCCCACCGGCACCGGCCGCCGCGTCACGAGCGTCGACGGCCCGCCCGCGACCCGCTGTGAACAGCCGCTGGGGCCGGAAGCAGGCCCCTTGCAGGCCCTGTTGAACCGGGCCGCCGCCGCGAGCGTCGAGGTCGGCCGCAGACCGCTTTCCGTCTATGACGAGCTGACCGGCACCCGTCCCTTCACTCCCAAGTCCCCGATGAAGGAAGTCCGTTGAGCGAGCTGATCAGCACCCGCGTCCGCGCCACGGCCGTCAAGCTCGGCCTGCCCCACCTGGCCGAGACCGTCAGCCAGTACATCCAGCGGGCGGACGAGGCGAAGATGGGCTACCTCGACCTGGTCGATCTGGTCCTGGCCGAGGAACTCGCGGTCCGTGAGGACCGGCGCTTTCGCAGCGGGCTGCGGACCTCGAAGCTGCCGCACCACAAGACGCTGCGCTTACGACTT
>NZ_JBIWLW010000128.1:0-2945 GCF_044766385.1 Streptomyces sp. NPDC102274
GGTACGACAAACTCGCCGTCCGCTACGAAGCCACAGTGCTGATCGCAGCCATCAACGAATGGCTCTGACCAGGCTTTCACAACAGGCCCTAGTACAGCGTGCTAGCGTTGCCTCTAGCACGCTGTACTAGTGATGTTGCGGCTGATACACGCAGGAGGAGCGGAGCATGGCCTGGAGGCAGTGGGCGGCATCGAGGCGCCTCAAGCCGGGAGACGGCAGGGAACTGCAGCGGTTCCACTGGTGGCAGCTCCCCTTTCGCTCCTTGTTCTGGCTCTGGCTTCCCGGCGCCGGGGGACACGCCCGCGTGCACGCCGTCGACGTACGGCACTGGGCGCGGTTGGACACCAGCAGGATCCGGGCGCATCTGTTCCTGGACGGCAGGCACGTGGCCGAGTCGAAACTGCCCGCGGTCTTCCCCGTCGACGGGGGCGTCATCGAGGTGGCGATGAGCAACTACGGCATCAGGCGCTGCCACTACCGCCCTTTGGGCGGACAGCCGCGTCAGCTCACGCCCGACCCGGCCTCGGCGGAGGGACGGCGGGCGCGCTTCGGTGACCGCCATCCGGGGCTGAGCCGGGCGATCGGCGTCGGATCGGTGTTGGTGCTTGTCGTCGGTGTGGGCCTGAACCTGTTGCAGCTCGCTGAACCTGTCTCTCAGATTCCTCCCGTCATGCAGCGGGTCGGAACGTTCGAATCGCCGGTACACCTGCCGATCTGGCTGAACCTCGCACTGGGAGTCGGGGCCGTTGTGGCGAGCATGGAGCGCGCGCTCCGCCTGCGGCACTCCTCTCTGCTCGACACGGCCGGTCACTGACTCCTGGAAGCCAGGAAGGCACGCCCACGCCAGCCTCCTCGGCTGGCTTCCTGCGCGACCGGCATGGACCGGCTACACGGAATGACACGATTACGACGAAGGAAGATCATCATGACCCAGTTGAGGCCAAGGCCCGCCGCCCGGTACGGGGCGGCCTTCGCCGCAGCCCTCGTGGTCCTGACGGGATGTTCGTCCGGCGCCTCGGGGCCGCGCAGCACGTCCGCAGCAGGCACGTCGACCTCCGTCCCGTCCCCGGGGCCGCTCGCCTGGAGCACGTGCTGGAAGAACCTCGAATGCGCCACGATCAAGGTGCCGCAGGAGTACACCGAGCCCGATAGTGCGCAGATCCCGCTCGCGGTCATGCGGCACCGGGCCACTGATCCCGACCGCCGCATCGGCAGCCTGATCTTCAACCCGGGCGGACCCGGGGTTTCCGCCACCGAAACACTGCGTAATCTGCCCAAAACAGTCGGCACTCCTGGCGCCTTCTCTCCCGCTGTGCTCGCCAGGTTCGACATCATCGCAATGGACCCGCGCGGCGTCGGCGGATCGCAGGCCGTTCACTGTCTGACCGACAAGCAGCGAGCCGACGCCGCCGGCACCGCCTACGACCCGGCGATCCCCGGGGGCAAACCCCTGCCGCGGCTGCTGGCCGATGCCGCCGCGTTCACCGACGGCTGCGTCAAACACCAGAGCAAGAAGTTCCTGGCCAGCCTGTCCACCGACAACGTGGCCCGCGACATCGACCAGGTTCGCACCGCGCTCGGCGAGGACAAGATCACGTATTACGGCTTGTCCTACGGCACCGTGGTCGGCCCGATGTACGCCACCCTGTTCCCTCACCGCGTCCGTCAGATGGTGCTCGACGCGCCCGTCGACACCAACCTGTGGTTCGGTAACTCCCTCACCTTCCTCGACGACGTCGCCGTGGCGAGCGAACGGACGCTCAACACCTGGTTCAAGACCTGCCGCACCGAAGGGACCGCAGTGTGCCCGTTCGGAGCAGGAGACCCGCAGACGGCGTTCGACACACTGATCGACACACTGGAAGCGAAGCCGCTCAAGATCGCACCCGCCAAGGGCGTCACCCCGGGCGGCGAACTCGACGGCGCCATGACCCTTGAGGCCACCCGAGCCCTGGCCGGCGACCAGAACACCTGGCCGTTGCTGACCTCGGCGCTGCTGGCCGCACAAAACGGCAACGGCGCACCCCTGTACACCCTGTGGAGCAGCGTCACGGTATCCCCCTTCCCCGTCCCTACCGCAATGTTCGAAGCCCACACCGCCGTACGCTGCGCCGACTGGCACACCCCGTCCGGCATCGCCGCGCACAAAGCCGCAGCCACCAAGGCCGTTGCTGAGGCCAGGCGGATCGGGACCCGGGCCGCCTACTCCGCCCTGAACTGCGCCCGGTGGCCCGCGCCGAACAAGGACCGCGTCACCAAGCCACTCACCGGCGCCGGTACGCCCCCGGCACTGGTGGTCGCAGGCCGACTGGACCCCGTCACCCCCCACCACTGGGCCAAGAACATGACCCGAACCCTGGACTCCGCGGTCCTGCTCACGCGTGAAGGAGTCGGACACGGCTCCTACGGCACCAACTCATGCGTCAATAAAGCAGTTGACGCCGCTCTCATCCACGGCACCCACCCCGCCGACGGCGCCGTATGCAAGACAGACACACCCGCCACTACCCGCCCCCTTGTCCCCGCGAACCGTTGAGTCACAGCCGGTCTTCACCCGTGTACGCATGCGCACGCCAGGACCGAGAGCGAAGAAGGACGCGCTCACGGGCTGACTGACATTCAAAGCCACGGCTAAGGGAACCAGTTCAGGTCTCTGCCCGTGCTTGATTCTGTGCCGGCTCGGTGAACCTCCGCGCCACAGGCACGGGCAGAGTGCACGTCTACTGAGGTTGTGCGGTCGGCCCAGAGCGCGGTGACGGCATTGCTGCCGTTCCGTTTCTCTGGGCCGCCGACCCGAACCGGACGTGCGTGTTGGCCACGCATCCGGCTCTCCACGTGGCTTGCCCAGTAGTCAGCCGTTGTCGACTGCCGGTTCGATGGTCCACGGAGTCGGGATCCGAGCTCCGCGGTAGCGATAGCGTTCGATCATGACGCTGGATGCGCCG
>NZ_JBIWLW010000129.1:0-2621 GCF_044766385.1 Streptomyces sp. NPDC102274
TTGGCGCGGTCGCTGGCGGGCCTGACCGACGCGGACCGGGAGAAGGCACTGCTGGACCTCGTGCTCGGCCACGTGGCCGTGGTGCTGGGTCACAGCTCGGCGCACGCTGTCGCACCTGACCGCGCGTTCAAGGAGCTCGGATTCGACTCGCTCAGCTCCGTCGAGCTGCGCAACCGGCTCAACGTGGCCACCGAGCTGGCCCTGCCCGCCACGCTCGTCTTCGACTACCCGACTCCCGCTGTTCTCGCGGCGCACCTCGGCGCCGAGCTGCTGGGTGGGGTGCTCGATGCCGCGGCCGACGAATCCGCTGCGGCCGTGACCGATGAGCCGATCGCGATCGTCGGTATGAGCTGCCGTTTCCCCGGTGGGGTCGAGTCGCCGGAGGACCTGTGGCGTCTTGTGGAATCCGGTGTGGACGCGGTGTCCGGGTTCCCCGCCGACCGGGGATGGGACCTGGACTCGCTGTACGACCCGGACCCCGGGCACTCGGGCACCAGCTACGCGCGTGAAGGTGGCTTCCTGCCCGACGCGGCCGAGTTCGACCCGGCGTTCTTCGGGATCTCGCCGCGTGAGGCGCTGGCGATGGATCCGCAGCAGCGGCTGCTGCTGGAGACCTCCTGGGAGGCCTTCGAGCGGGCGGGCATCGACCCGAACTCGTTGCGGGGCAGTCGGTCCGGTGTGTTTGTCGGTACCAATGGCCAGGACTACGCGGCGTTGTTGATGGCCGCGCCGGAGAGTGTCGAGGGGTACGCGGGTACCGGTATCTCGGCGAGCGTCATCTCCGGTCGGCTGTCCTACACGTTCGGTCTTGAAGGTCCTGCGGTGACGGTGGACACGGCGTGTTCGTCGTCGCTGGTCGCGCTGCACCTGGCGGCGCAGGCGCTGCACAAGGGCGAGTGCGAGCTGGCGCTCGTCGGTGGTGTGACGGTGATGTCGACGCCGGGTTCGTTCGTGGAGTTCAGCAGGCAGCGTGGCCTGGCTCCGGACGGTCGGTGCAAGGCGTTTTCCGACAGTGCTGATGGCACCGGCTGGGGCGAGGGCGTCGGCATGCTGCTCGTGGAGCGGTTGTCGGACGCGCAGCGCAACGGTCACCAGGTGTTGGCCGTGGTGCGGGGTTCGGCGGTGAACCAGGATGGCGCGTCGAATGGTCTGACGGCACCGAACGGTCCGTCGCAGCAGCGGGTGATCCGGCAGGCGTTGGCGAGCGCGAGATTGTCTCCGTCGGATGTGGATGCGGTCGAAGCGCACGGCACCGGCACCACGCTGGGTGACCCGATCGAGGCGCAGGCCTTGCTGGCCACCTACGGCCAGGACCGCGCCGATGAACCGCTGTGGCTGGGGTCGATCAAGTCGAACATCGGTCACACGCAGGCCGCGGCCGGTGTGGCGGGTGTGATCAAGATGGTGATGGCGATGCGGCACGGTGTGCTGCCGCGCACTCTGCACGTGGACGAGCCGTCGTCGCATGTGGACTGGTCAGCGGGCGCCGTCGAGCTGCTGACGGAGACTCGGCCGTGGCCGGAGACCGGGCAGCCGTGGCGGGCCGGCGTGTCGTCGTTCGGTGTGAGCGGGACGAACGCGCACGCCATCATCGAGCAGGCACCCGCCGCCGAGCGGGCGGAAGCTCCGGAGCCGGTGCGTGACGGCCTGGTGCCGTGGGTGCTGTCGGCGCGCGGCGAGGGTGCCCTGCGTGGCCAGGCCGAGCGTCTGATGTCCATGATGGATGAGCACGCGATTGTCGATGTCGGCTACTCGCTCGCGACGTCGCGGACAGCGTTGGACCACCGTGCGGTGGTGGTCGCCGCTGACCGGTCCGAGTTCCTGTCGGCCCTCGCCGCTCTCGCCGAGGGGCGGGATGGGCCCGGTGTCGTGATGGGTGAGGCGACATCGCACCGGGTGGGTTTCCTGTTCTCGGGTCAGGGTTCGCAGCGGCTCGGGATGGGGCATGAGCTGTCCGCCCGGTTCCCGGTGTTCGCCGAGGCCCTGGACGAGGTGCTGGGCGAGTTCGATCCAGCGGTGCGTGAGGTGCTGTTCGGTGAGGACCCCGATGCTCTGAATGAGACGGGGGTGACGCAGCCGGCGTTGTTCGCGGTCGAGGTGGCGCTGTTCCGCCTGTTGGAGTCGTGGGGTGTTCGCCCCGACATGCTGGCGGGGCATTCGATCGGTGAGCTGGCCGCGGCCCATGTGGCGGGTGTGTGGTCGTTGGCTGATGCCGCCAAGGTGGTGTCGGCGCGCGGTGCGCTGATGCAGGCGCTGCCCGAGGGTGGTGCGATGGTGGCGGTCCAGGCGTCCGAGGTCGAGGTCGCGCCGGATCTTCCGGAGACCGTCGGTATTGCCGCGGTGAACGGTCCGACCTCGGTGGTGATCTCGGGTGTTGCCGCTGATGTGGATGTGTTGACGGAGCTGTGGCGTGAGACGGGGCGGAAGGTGACCCGTCTGCGGGTGAGCCACGCGTTCCACTCGCCGTTGATGGACCCGATGCTCGACGAGTTCCGCGCGGTGGTCGCGGGTGTCCGGTTCGGCGAGCCCGCGATTCCGATCGTGTCGACGTTGACCGGTGTGCGGGCGAGTGCCGAGGAGTTGGGTTCGCCGGAGTACTGGGTGCGGCATGTGCGGGCGTC
>NZ_JBIWLW010000130.1:0-2365 GCF_044766385.1 Streptomyces sp. NPDC102274
CCACAAGCTCGCCGGCCAGGGGCACAGACAGCGACGCCAGGTCTCTAGACGCTTCCACGGCCAGCCCAACGACGAATCCGCCATCAGGTCACTGAGCTGCGGAAATACCCCAAGTAGTTCAGTCAACAGGTAAGCGGGTACTACTCGCCTGAGCCGACGGAATGGGTTCCGGCTACTTGAGGAGCCGGAACCCAGGCTGCTGGGCCCACGCTCTGACAAATTCCGCCGAGCCGTACGCGGCGGGCCACGGATTGGTCGTCGTTGCGATAACGCCCGGAAGTCCGGCGACGATCGGCACTTGGTCCTCCCGCAGTTCGGCGTTGGCCACGCCGCCGACCACGTCCATGACGGCGGCTGTCAGCAGGGCTGTGACGACGTGGTCGACTGGACGGTTGCAGAACGCGATGACATCGATTGCGTAGGTCGGGGCGAAGCCAATGAGGGGTTCCTGGTCGACTTCGTCAGCGTGTTCGGCCTCGAAGATGGCCTCGTCGCCGATACCGGGCCCCATCAGAGAGACCAGTACGGGTCGACTCCCGTCGACACCTCCGGTGTCTGTGATGCCGAGGCTTTCCGCGTGGACGTTCAGGTCGTACTCGCCGAACCGCTTCTCCTTACAACGGGCCGATGAGCGAACCAAAAACTCGTGAAGCCGCTGGATTGCGGCATGCGGGACCGCCTCCGCCAACTCAATCACCAGCACCGGTCCACTCATGTCCCGGAGCCTAAACAGCCAGGACGACCATCCCAAAGCGATTACTCAGCGTGCTCGGTCCAAGGAAGGTGAGTCAGCAGCGTCACAGGTTCTGACTCACCTTCCGTGGAGCACACCGCTGAGCACCGCGTCCGATGCCTTGGGACTCAGCGCCGGTCCAAGAGACCTTCGAGCGTGCCTGACCTGGTGCCCGTCGGTCGCTGTGGGCCAGAATGCGCCCACGCAATGATGGGGGCGGCATGGATCGACATGACACGATGACCAGGGCGTGGTGGGTGGGACTCGGCCTGTCCGGCCTGGTGCTCGGTGCGCTTTGGCTGACGGGCGCTTACAGCGGCGGCTTTCCAGGGGTGGTGATAGGGGCGTGCGTCGCGAGCTTCGCCGGTGTGGTTCCGGTTCATGGTCTCGCCCGCTGGTGGCTCATGAGCTCCGACCGTCGCACTCCCGGCTGGATCGCTTACCTGGCCGTCGCGGTGTTCTGGTCGGCCGCACTCTCGCTGGTGCTCACGGTACTTCTCCTGGGGCTACCCCACGGGTGGGAAGCGGCCCTGTCCTGGGCCAACATCCTGCGTCGCGTCGGGTGGATCGGCGGTGTCCTTGTCCCCGCCACGCTCGGCACGTACCTCGTGACCAGCATCTGGGACTGGTCGCGGAGCCTTGAGCGCGGTGGCCTGCATCGCTGACACGACTGATGGGTGGCGTGCCTGCCGGCGGTGGCACTTGTTGGTGTGGAGGAAGTCCGCCGGCGCGGGGCACCGCTGGTCGCTGCTGCACGGCCGTACGGCTTCGGCTTGGCCTGCCACTCCTTCGCCTTTTACCTGGGCCCAACCCCCGTTTGTCCTCCAAGTGCGCCGGGGCCCGCGGTGCAGGTACATCCGTTCGTCACTGCTGAGTAGGCCCGGAGCGCGGTGCCGGGATTGCTCCCGGTCCGTTTCTCCGGACCTCTCGCCGAACCCGCCGTGCGCCTCTCGACGCAACGGGCTCTCCACGGTCTCTGTCGTCAGACGGGGTTCGCAGGGTGCCATGGGTTGGGGATTGTGCTGGCCCGGTATCGGTAACGGCTGACCGTGACCGATGCGATCTGGAACAGTTCGATCCCATCTGCCGCGATCGGTAACCACCGCCCGGTGGGGGTGGTGAAGGCGACAGCGTGCTTGAAGTAGTTGGCCCAACCGCGCATGATTTGAGTGAGTCTGATCAGCACGGTGGCAAGATCCTGCTGCGATGTCCTGCCTGTCAGAGCACGGACCTTCGCCTTCAAGGACCGGATGGGCCGGTCCGCGATGAAGGTGCAGACGTGCCATTTGTTCGTGCCTCCTTTGCGTTTCCACTGGATACGGAAGCCCAGGAAGTCGAACCCATCACTCATGTGCGCGATCCGGGTCTTCGCCTGCGACAGGCGCAATCCCAGGGGTTCGAGCACGTCAGCGACTTCTTCGCGCAGTGCCGCGGTGTCGGCCTCGGTGCCGTGCACCAGGACGACGAAGTCGTCCGCGTAGCGGACAACCCGCCACGTCGGCCGACCTTTGCGGCGCCGGTAGGCGCGTTTACCCTCGGCGGACATCGTCCCGCCCGGCTCCCACGACTCGTGCAGGTGCTCATCGAGCGCCGAAAGAGCAATGTTCGCCAGCAGCGGGGAGAGGATGCCGC
>NZ_JBIWLW010000131.1:0-2180 GCF_044766385.1 Streptomyces sp. NPDC102274
GTCCTCAAACGCTGCATGGGTGCGCCACGAAGTTCTGTGTGACCGAGTGGTGGTGCAAGGCCACCACCGCCGGGCCGTCGCAGCGGTCCGGTAGAAGCTGGGGGCAGTCTGACCCGGGGGATGCCGGGGAGGGCGGGAAGCAGCCCCGACAACGACGGGACGCGCCGGTACTGCCAGACGGTGCGGGTCCGGCAAGCGAGGCCAGAAGGTGTACGTGAGGAACCTGCGGTTAAAGCTCCGTAAGCGTTGTACCGGCTCCAACCTGGTGGATCTGGGCCGGGATGCAGTACGCGGCTGCCCTACATGCGGGTCGCCGACGCCGGAATCCGAGAAGTCTTCGGGTCCGGTGGCCGTGCCGAAGGACTGCGGCGTAGGTACGGCGAGGCTGTCGGGGCAAAGCAGGGCACCCATCCTAGCCGATCGGCACACAGGGAACGTGGGAACCATCCGAGACCGCCCCCGCACCGTTCTTCCAGGCCGGGAGTGGGGGCAGGCCCGTCGCCGGCTGGCGGTCTCGTGGTGGGGCGGAGGATCCGTAGTAGTCCGAGCGCGCGAGAGGCGCGTACATGGCGAAGGGGTCCAGCAAGTCGGCAGTGCGGAAGCTGGAATGCCAGGAGGTCGTTGGTGAATACCGACGAGCTGGAGGAGGTCGCGTATGTGGCCGAACGCCGGGTACTGAAGATCCAGGCCAAGCTGCACCGTTGGGCGGCGGAGGATCCTCTCCGCCGGTTTGATGACCTGCACAATCTCGTCTGTGACCCGGCCTTCCTGCTTGCAGGGTGGATGCGGGTGCGGAGCAACAAGGGTGCGCGCACGGCCGGAGTGGACGGTGTGACCGCCCATTACGTCGAGGACGTGCGCGGACTGGAGGGCTTCCTTGCGGAGTTGCGGGCCGAGTTGAAGGCCCGCACCTTCCGGCCCTTGCCGGTGCGGCAGCGTGGGATCCCCAAGGCGGGCGGCAAGGTCCGCTACCTGGGGATCAACACGATCCGCGATCGGGTGGTCCAGGCTTCCTTGAAGCTGGTCCTGGAGCCGATCTTCGAGGCGGACTTCCTCCCGTGTGCCTACGGGTTCCGTCCCGGGCGCCGGGCCCATGACGCGATCGCCGAGAGTCACTACCTGGCGTCCCGCTCCTACGAGTGGGTGGTTGAGGGCGATATCGAGGCGTGTTTCGACAACATCGGGCATGCACCCGTTCTGCAACGGATGCGGGCCCGGGTCGGGGACAAACGCGTGATGGATCTGGTGAAGGCGTTCCTCAAGGCCGGGATCCTCACCGAGGACTCCGGACTGAAGGAGTCGAGGGCCGGTGCACCGCAAGGCGGGATCTTGTCACCCGTGATCTCCAACATCGCTCTGTCCGTACTGGACGAGGCGATCGCGGCGGGACCGGGCGGACCGAACGCCACCCGCAGTCGCAGGGCCCATCGGCGGGCAACGGGCAAGCCCAACTACCGGATCTGCCGGTACGCGGACGACTTTCTCGTGCTCGTCGCCGGGACCCGCGAGGATGCGATCAGTATCCGTGACTGGACGGCCGAGGTCCTCTCCCCGATGGGCCTGCGCCTGTCACCGGAGAAGACGAAGATCACGCACATCGACGAGGGCCTGGACTTCCTCGGCTGGCGCCTCCAGCGCCACCGGAAGAAGGGCACCAATCGGCACTACGTCTACACCTACCCGTCCAAGAAGGCGCTCGCGTCGGTCAAGGACAAGGTGCGAAAAGTGTGCCGACAGGACACCAACCTGCCGCTGGAAGTCCTGCTGCACCGCCTCAACCGGGTGCTGCGGGGCTGGACCGCCTACTTCCGTTTCGGTGTCTCGCACGCGACCTTCCGATACCTGCGCCATTTCGTCTGGCAGCGGGTTATCAAGTGGCTGCGAAGGAAGTTCCGCCGGAGCAACTGGAAGGAACTGCGCCGCCGCTTCTGCGGGGGCCGATGGTGGCCCGTCACGGACGAGGTGCGATTGTTCGACCCCGCGAGGGTGAAGACCGTCCGCTACCTCTACCGGGGAACGAAGATCCCCGCCCCGTGGCCCAGCACCGGCTGAAGAAGCCACCCAACTGGGGCTTGTGGAGCGCCCGTTGCTCGGGAACGGGCACGGCGGGTGCGGAGGGCGGCCCGGGGAAACGGGCTGGTCGCAAGGCCAGCACCGCACCCCGGGCCGACCCTACTCCT
>NZ_JBIWLW010000132.1:0-2172 GCF_044766385.1 Streptomyces sp. NPDC102274
AAGTCCGGCCGCACACCCCACGACTCCACCAACCGGAACAACGCCACCTCCACCGCGAACAACGCCGGCTGAGTGAACCCCGTGTCATTCAGCAGCCCGGCGTCCTCACCCCACATCACCTCACCCAGCGAACGCCCCAACTCGACATCCAGCACAGCGAGTACCGAGTCCAGCGCCTCCGCGAACACCGGGAACCGCCCGTACAACTCACGGCCCATACCGAGCCGCTGGCTGCCCTGGCCCGAGAACAGCACCCCCGTCTTCCCTCCGACGACCGAACCCGACACCACCGATGGATCCGGGTCACCGGAAACCAGAGCCGAGAGGGCTCGTACCGCGTCCGCAGGGTCGTCCGCCAGCACCACCGCGCTGTTGTCGAAGACCGACCGGCCCGTGGCCAGTGAGTAGCCGACATCCGCAGGCCGCAGCTCCGGGCCGGACTCGACGTAGGAGAGCAGCCGGGCTGCCTGGCCGCGCAGTGCCTCCGGCGTCTTGCCGGAGAGCACCCACGGCACCACACCCGGCTCCACCACGGGAGCCTCCGGCCTGGCGACCACCGTTCCCCGGATCACCGTGGCCGGCTGCTCCAGGATGATGTGGGCGTTCGTGCCACTGATGCCGAACGACGACACAGCCGCTCGCCGCGCGCGACCGACCTCCGGCCACCGCGTCTGTTCGGTCAGCAGCTCCACCGCGCCTTCCGACCAGTCCACATGCGAGGACGGGGCGTCCACGTGCAGCGTCCGCGGCAGTACTCCATGACGCATCGCCATGATCATCTTGATCACACCCGCCACACCGGCCGCGGCCTGGGTGTGACCGATGTTCGACTTCACCGAACCGAGCAGCAGCGGACGCGCCGGGTCGCGGTCCCGGCCGTATGTGGCCAGCAGCGCCTGCGCCTCGATCGGGTCACCCAGCGTCGTACCCGTACCGTGCGCCTCCACCACATCGACGTCGTCGGCCGCGAGTCCGCCGCTGGCCAGGGCCTGACGGATCACGCGCTGCTGCGACGGGCCGTTCGGCGCCGTCAATCCGTTTGACGCACCGTCCTGGTTGACGGCCGAGCCCCGGACCACCGCCAGCACCTGGTGGCCATTACGCCGCGCGTCGGACAGCCGCTCAAGCACCAGCATGCCGACACCCTCCGACCAGCCCACACCATCGGCCGACTCGGAGAACGCCTTGCACCGGCCGTCGGGAGACAGTCCGCGCTGTCGCGAGAAGTCGACGAACACCGTCGGAGTCGACATCACGGTCACGCCGCCGGCCAGCGCCAGGGTGCACTCACCGCTGCGCAGCGCCTGCATCGCCCAGTGCATCGCGACGAGCGACGACGAGCACGCCGTGTCCACCGTCACCGCCGGGCCCTCCAGGCCCAGCGTGTACGACACCCGGCCCGACGCCAGACTCGTGCTGCCACCTCCCTGGAAGCCCTCGAACTCGGGGCCGCTCAGCAGAGTGGTGTAGTCGCTGTACATCACACCGGCGAACACGCCGGTCGCGCTGCCCTTCAGCGACACCGGGTCGATACCGGCCCGCTCGATCGCCTCCCAGGACGCTTCGAGCAGCAGCCGCTGCTGCGAGTCGGTGGCGAGCGCCTCACGCGGCGACATCCCGAAGAACGCCGGGTCGAACTCGCCCGCGGTGTGCAGGAAGCCGCCTTCCCGCGTGTATGACGTGCCCATGTGGTCGGGGTCGGGGTTGAACAGCCCGTCCACGTCCCAGCCTCGGTTGGTCGGGAAGCCCGAGATCGCATCAGCGCCCTCGGTGACCAGCCGCCACAGATCCTCCGGCGAGGCCACCCCGCCCGGATACCGGCAGCTCATCCCCACGACAACGATCGGGTCGTCGGCCACCGCGGCGGTCCGCGTGCCGGCCGGCATGGCCACCGCGGCCTCGGAGCCGAGCAGTTCATCGAGCAGATGGTCGACCAGCGTCTGAACCGTCGGGTAGTCGAAGGCCATCGTGGCCGGCAGTCGCAGCCCACTGGTGGTGTTGAGCCGGTTGCGCAGCTCCACCGCCGTGAGCGAGTCGAAGCCCAGCTCGCGGAAGGCGCGGCCCGGGTTGACCGCAGTGGCGTCCGCGTGCCCCAGGACCAGGGCGACCTGACCCCGTACGAGATCCAACAACACCTCCTGACGCTCAACCGCCGACAGCACGGCCAGCCGC
>NZ_JBIWLW010000133.1:0-2141 GCF_044766385.1 Streptomyces sp. NPDC102274
TGGCCGGCGCCGAGCCGAGGAAACTGCGCTATCGGATCCTGCATGTCGCAGCCCGCCTCACCCGCGGCGGCCACCGCCTACGACTGCGAATCTCCGCGACCTGGCCCTGGAGACACGAACTGACCACAGCCTTCCACCGGCTCGCCGCCCTGCCCCGCCCAGCCAGCTGACGGCTACCCGTCCTATCCGCCCACGACCTCAAGGACCACGGAGAACCCGACCACCGCGCCGGGACTTCGCCATGCCCAAAAGACAAAAGACGCCTCGAACGTCCAGCAGTCGATGTTCAGAGACATCTCATCACCGCAACCGAAACAGCGAGGCTAGTGGACCTGTGGCACCGGTGGCAGAGCGCGGCCGGGCGGCCCTGGGAAGGGCCGGGGACACGTGCGTACCTTTCGTACGAGATCGTGCGAGGCATTCGCAGCAATCGGAAGGGCTACGACGAGGCCCGAGCCGAGGCAGCGCGCCTGATCGCCTCCTGGGAGGAACAGGTCCAGGTGGCAGCGACGCCGGCTGACCGGGCACCTAGATGCCGGCTGGCGGCGCAGGTGCCGGAAGCATCCGAAGCCATGCCACGTCATGGTGTCCGGGACTTCCTGGACGGGCTGGATACGTGGACGCTCGGTGCGCTGCTCACGTGGACCGTTGATGCCGACTGGGGCAGCGGCGTCCTCACCCTGGAAGTGCCCGATCTCGTCGCCGAACGGCTGCTGAGCCCGGTGAGCAGCCTTCCGTGCAGCCCAGCCGCCGCGGCGCCGGATCTGCCCGAACGTGACCGCGGTCCAGGAAGGGAGCCGGGCATCGTTCGGCCGGGTGTCTTCGATGACACCCCGGTCTTCGACCGGCGCCCGGTCACCCTCGATCACCTCCGTGCGCTGCGTATACTTGGGACCGGTGCCGACGGGCTTTACCTTGTCTTCTCGGCGAGCGGGGGAGCTGAAGTATTGCCTCTGGACACCATTGAGAAGCGGCTGGCCAAGGGGTGGCTGGGCGTCCTCATCGCAGGTGCTCGTGACCTGCCCGGAAGCGTGCTCGGACCGCAGGAGCCGGAACACGGTCCCGAGCCGGAGGCGGGTGAGGCCCAGCTGTCCGGTCGCGGCCAGGGCGTCCACGATCCGGATTTCGGCGAAGGACTGGGTCTTGCCGAGGGCACACGCCGGACCCTTCGCCAGACGTATGCCACCGAAGACCGGAACCTGAATCTTCGCCTGCTGGCCCTGGCGCGCGGCGCGCACGACCTGCGAAGCCTGGACGCCGAACGGCCTGGCGGGCTGCCGGTGGCCGTATGGCACGGCCTGCTCACCGAGGACCGTCTCAGCCTCGCGCCTTTTCGGCAGCCCGGCAGCGACCGGTGGCGAAGCGGCAGCGGCCTCCCTCTGGGGCCCTTGGCCGCAGTCCAGCTCTACACCACCAACGCCAGCCCTCTGATCGAGGGCAAGGGCCACTCGCCGCTGTGCCGGCACGCCAACGAACGCGCGGTCGTGGCCGGCGACGACCTGCTCACGGTCGCCGACCTCATAGTGCGCACCGACTTCGACTGGTGCAGCAAGTGCGGCGGCTACGCCATGCGCAGGCTCAGCGACACCCAACTGTCCTACTACCGTGCAGCTCACCAACTACACGACATCAAAAGGCGACTCGATTGCGGCACCGGAATCCCCGACACCGAGACCTCCCCGGTGATCGCTCGCCTGGACGAGCTGGCGGCCTGGCAGTCGGGAGAGGACGCAGACTGGTGCAGCAGTGATTCCTCGCAATGGCAGGACACCATCCGAGAGCTCAGGCGCAGGGCCACGAGAACTCACGCCGTGACCGGCCCTGGCGAACCGGCCTCCTGACCAGGCAGCGGCCCTTGGGCGTGCGCCACGCTGCCCTGAGCCTCCCCTCGTAGCGTGGAGTCCCTGACTGCAGGGGAAGTTGAGGGTCATGGCGGAGAAGCGTCGGGTGTTCACGGCTGAGTTTCGTGAGGGGGCTGTACGGATCGTGACGGAGACCGGGAAACCGGTCTCCGAGGTCGCGCAGGACTTGGGGATCAACGAGACGACGCTGGCGAGCTGGGTGTCGCGGGCCAAGCGGGCCGGCAACGGCCGGGGTGAGAGCGAGGCCGAGGAACTCGCTCGGCTGCGGCGGGAGGTCGC
>NZ_JBIWLW010000134.1:0-1892 GCF_044766385.1 Streptomyces sp. NPDC102274
CGATCCGAAAACCGATCACCCTCAACTGCCTTCAACTGTCCTGGCCTTGGCACACCCACTCAACGAGCCAGCACCAGCAAAGTCACCGGTATTGCCACTAAACCAGCTCCGACCCGCCGCAAAGACCCCTAAAACACCGGTATTGGGCCTAGGCGGTGATGCTGTCCACGATTTGGTCGGCGACGCTGCGGGGTTCGCGGTCGAGCAGTTCAGCCAGGAGAGGGTCCACTCCGGCGAAGTGGCCTTCGCGGGCTGCCTGGAATGTGGTGAGTGTCATCCGCGCCATCGCCTCCGGGGCGCCGGCTGCGACCTTGTCCGCGATCCACTGCTCGTCGTCCACCACGATGCGCTTAACCTCACGATTGCTACTGTTTGAGGCGATGGCGGCGACATCGTCGAAGGTCACGGCCTGGCGGGCGGTGAGCGTGACCGGGCCGTCGAACGTCCGGCCACCGGCCAGGATGACCGCTGCCGCTTCGGCGGCATCCGCGCGGTCAGTCCAGGAGGCCGGGCCGTCGGCAGGGGCCGTGATGGTGTTGGTCTGCTGCCAGGGGCCCAGCAGCCAGCCCAGGCTGTGGGAGTAGAAGCCGTTGCGCAGCGAGGTCCACGCGACGCCGGAGTCGGCGAGGAGCTCTTCGGTGGCGGCGTGGTCGCGGGCCGGGTGGAAGGGACTGCTCGCTCCGGCGCCCTGGTGACTGGTGTAGAGGATGCGGTGCGCTCCCGCGGCGATGGCGGTCTCGATGCCCACTCGGTGCAGGGCGACCGCATCGGCGTGCGGGTCGTTGGAGGAGACGAGCAGGATCTGCTCGGCGCCCTCGAAGGAGTGGCGCAGCGCGGCCGGGTTCTCGTAGGAGCCCTGGCGTACCCGCACCCCGCGGTCGGCGAAGTGCTGCGCCTTGGCGACATCGCGGACGCTGACGCCGATCTGCTCCGCGGGCACGCGCCCCAGGAGGTGTTCGACGGTGGCGCCGTTCAGGGCACCGGTCGCACCAGTGACAACGATCATGATGGTGTTTTCCCTTCGTGCCCGCTGCGCGCTCGGCGTGTGCGGGCTTGTCTCATTGGCCGCGCAGGAGCGGAAGGAGGATGTCGTCGACGAGGTGCGCGATGAAGCGTTCGTCGCACTTCTCGCCGGCGACGACGATGCGGTGCACGATCACAGCCGGGGCGACCTCGGCGAAGAGCTCGGCGGCCTGGGGGGCCAGGTCTTCGCCGCGGCCGATCGCTTTGCGCAGCGGCTGGTTGGTCATGGCGGCCTCGTCGCGGCGCAGAATGCGGCGCATCTCCTCGGCAAGCCTTGGGTCGCTGCGCATGCCGGCGAAGAGCGCCCCGAGCAGCCCGATCTCCTGCTCGGCGATCTGGTGCGCCAGCCAGGCGGCGAGCGTGAGCAGGTTCTCGCGAAGATCGTCCGTAGCGGGTTCGGGCGGGGTCGCGTGTGAGCGGTACTCGACCGCTGCGGCGACGAGGGCGGCCTTGTCGCGGTAGCGGCGGTAGATCGTCGTCTTTGCCGCGCCCGAGCGGCCTGCGACTGCCTCCATGGACAGCTGCTCGTAACCGATCTCGGTCAGCAAGGACAGCGTCGCGTCGAGGATCGCCACGTCACGGCTCGTGTCACGCGGCCTGCCCATAGAGGAAGGATTGTCCGGTCCGCCGGGTCGCGGGCTACGCGATGCGCTCATCAAGAGATGATCTCCCTATTTTCGATACGCTACGGCTGCGTATCGAAAGTAACTCCTGCCGGTCATGCCGTCAAACGGACGCCGACGTTCGAGGACCCCTTGATCGAGGAGACAGGCCCTAGGTGTTCTGTCCATGGAGGTTGGTGACAGCGATCACGGTCGGGGGGTCTTGAACGAGTGAGGGCCTTCCGGGTTCGGTGTGGATTGCGACAT
>NZ_JBIWLW010000135.1:0-1847 GCF_044766385.1 Streptomyces sp. NPDC102274
CTGGTGGCGTATCTCGTTCCGTCGTCGGGTGAGCTGGACGTCTCGCTCGTACGGGAGCACGCCGCCGGCCTGCTGCCCGAGTACATGGTGCCGTCGGCGTTCGTGGTGCTGGACGAGCTGCCGCTGACGGTGAACGGAAAGGTCGACCGGCGCGTGCTTCCCGCGCCGGAGCCCGACGCGGCGGGGGAGTATGTCGCACCCCGCACAAGCCCTGAGATGGCCTTGGCCGAGATCTGGGCCGAAGTTCTCGGTGTGGAACGGGTCGGAGCCCATGACGACTTCTTCGAGCTGGGCGGCGACTCCATCTCCAGCCTGAAGGTGGTCTCGCGGATCCGTTCGGTGCTGAAGGCCGGACTGTCCCCCAGGGCTCTCTTCGACCATCCCACTGTCGCCCGCCTGGCCGAGGAACTCCCGGCTCGCGAGGACGCCTCGGATGCCGGTATCGAGCGCGCGGCGCGGGACGGCCATCTGCCGCTCTCGTTCGCCCAGGAGCGCTTGTGGTTCCTGGAGAACTTCACTCCCGGCGGAGTGGAGTACAACATCACGGGCGGTCTGCGCCTGACCGGCACACTCGACCTCTCCGCGCTGCGTTCCGCGGTGTCCGCTCTGGTGGAACGGCATGAGGCGCTGCGTACGACGTTCGACTCGGTCGGCGGGCGTGGCGTCCAGGTGGTCCACGCCTCGCTGGACGTACCGGTGCGCACGGTCGTATCCCCGACCCGGGCGGAACTGGAGACCGTCCTGCGTGCCGAGGCCCTCACGCCGTTCGATCTGCGGACCGGTCCGCTGATGCGCGTGCTGCTGGCGGAGGTGTCGGAGAACGAGTACGTGCTTGTGCTGTCGATGCATCACATCGTGACCGATGGGTGGTCGATGGGTGTGGTGACGCGTGAGCTGAGTGAGTTGTACGCGGCTGCGGTGCGGGGTGCGGAGGCGCGGCTTCCGTTGTTGCCGGTGCAGTATCCGGACTTCGCGGTGTGGCAGCGGGAGAGGCTGGCCGGAGAGGCGCTGGATTCTCAGATCGCTTACTGGCGCGGTCAGTTGGACGGTCTTGAGCCTTTGGAACTGCCGACGGACCGCCCGCGCCCTGTGGTGCGGACCTCGAACGGGTCGATGCACACCTTCGAGGTGCCCGCCGACCTCACAGCCCGTCTGGTGCGGGTCGGTCAGACAGGCGGGGCGAGTCTGTTCATGGTGCTGACCGCGGTGACGCAGTTGCTGTTGTCGCGGTACAGCGGTCAGCGGGATGTGGCGGTGGGCACGGTCGTGTCGGGGCGTGAGCGGGCGGAGTTGGAGGGGCTGGTCGGGTTCTTCGTCAACACCCTCGTCCTGCGCTCGAAGATCGACGTGGACGCCGGCTTCGCCGATCTGCTCGCCGACGTACGAGCGACGACACTCGACGCGTTCGCGCACCAGGATGTGCCGTTCAGCCGGCTGATCGAGGAGCTGTCCCCGGAGCGGGACACCAGCAGGACTCCGCTCGTGCAGGCCCTGGTGGCGCTCCAGAACACGCCGATCGGGGAGTTCGAGCTGCCGGGTCTGCGAGTGACCGATGAGGAGATGCCGCGCGAGGCGGCGCAGTTCGAGCTGAGCCTGCACTTCCAGGAGACCGGCAGGGGAGGCGGCCTCGCCGCGGTGGCGGAGTTCAATACGGATCTGTTCGATGTGGGGACGGTTGAGCGGTTGTGTGGGCATTGGTTGGTGTTGGCGGAGCGGGTGGTGGCTGAGCCGTCGGTGCCTTTGGCGCGGGTGGGGATGTTGGGTGGGGTTGAGCTTGAGCGGTTGTTGATGGGGTGGGCGGGTCCGGGGGTTGGGGTGGGTGAGCGGTCGGTTGTGGAGTTGATTCG
>NZ_JBIWLW010000136.1:0-1820 GCF_044766385.1 Streptomyces sp. NPDC102274
GCGAACACATCGCGCGACGACAGCTCCAGCCCTGCCTGCCTGGCCCGTGAGACCACCTGGATGCTCAGGATCGAGTCCCCGCCCAGGGAGAAGAAGTTGTCATGGATACCCACGCGGCCGACATCGAGAACGTCGGTCCAGATAGCGGTCAGGACGCGTTCGGTCTCGTTGCGCGGGGCCGCGTACTCGTCGACGGGCTCGTCCGACGGCGCGGGGAGGGCCTTGCGGTCCACCTTCCCGCTCGCGTTCACCGGCAGCGCGTCCAGCACCACGAACACCGACGGCACCATATAACCCGGCAGCGCAGCAGCGGCATACTCCCGCAACACCCCCGCCTCGACACCCGCACCACCCGGTCCCACCGGCACGACATACGCCACGATCCGCTTCACACCCGGACGGTCCTCACGGACCATCACCGACACCTGCCCCACCGACCCATGCCCGGCCAACACCGCCTCGACCTCACCCAACTCAATACGCAGACCACGCACCTTCACCTGATCATCGCCACGCCCCACATACTCCAACTGACCATCCACCCGCCACCGCACCACATCACCCGTGCGATACAACCGACCACCCGAACCAAACGGATCAGCCACAAACCGCTCCGCACTCAACCCCGCACGACCCACATACCCACGCGCCAACCCCGGCCCCGCCACATACAACTCACCCAGCACACCCACCGGCACCGGCCGCAGCCACCTGTCCAGCACCCACACCCGCGCGTCCGCAACCGGCACACCGATCGGCGGAACACCCACCCCCGACTCCAGCCCTCCACTCATCGACGCGGCGATCGTCACCTCCGTAGGACCATAGGCATTGATCATCGTCCGGCCCGCCGACCACCGCTCGACCAGCTCAGGGCCGCATGCCTCGCCACCCGTCACCAGCACCCGCAGATCGGGCAACTCACCGGCCGGCACACTGCCCAACACCGTCGGCGGCACCAACGAATGCGTAATCCGCTCCCCCACAAAAACATCCAGCAACTCACGCCCCGCCAACGGACGCCCACCCTCCGGAATCACCAACGTCCCACCACCACCCAAAGCCATCAACAACTCCATCACCGACGCATCAAAACCCGCCGACGCCAACTGCAACACCCGCGACGACGCGTCAAGCCCGAACCGCTCCACCATCGCCGCAGCAAAACCAGCCACACCCCGATGCGACACCACCACACCCTTCGGACGACCAGTCGAACCAGACGTATAGATCACATACGCCGCCGAATCCAACGACACCGGACCCACAGGAACACTCCCGGACACCGAAACACCCGAAAGAACCCCCCACATCTCCTCATCAATAACCAACTCAGCACCACAATCCGCCGTCACAAACTCCAAACGCTCCGCCGGCCACTCCGGATCCAACGGCACATACACACCACCCACCCGCACCACCGCCAACAAAGCCACCAACCACTCCACCGACCTCGGCAAACACACACCCACCCGCGACTCCACACCCACACCCCAACCAGCCAACACCCCCGCCAACCGCTCCACCCGCACACCCAACTCGCCATACGACAACGACACCCCACCACACACCACCGCCACCACACCCGCACCACCCACCACCCGCGACCCCACCAACCCCGGCAACGTCACCGGAACAACACCCGCACCCACCCCCGACACACCCCAACCACCAGCAACCAACTCCCACTCCCCACCCGACAACAACCCCACACCCGACAACGAACCACCCACACCACCCACCACCACACCCGCCAACTCAACCCAATGACGACACAACCGCTCCACCGACACCGCATCGAACAAATCCGTGCTGTACTC
>NZ_JBIWLW010000137.1:0-1807 GCF_044766385.1 Streptomyces sp. NPDC102274
CGCGTCAACGTCCTGTGGGCCCTCATCCGTGACGGACAGTGCTTTCAACCTGGACTCCAGGTCACAGCAGTTGCTTGACAACGGCATTAGGAGGTCCTACCTGGTGGGTTGGTGCGGTAGGTGTGCGCGCCGGCTGAGTCCCGGGCGGGGCGTACTGCGTGTCACGGGGTGGGGTTGGCCAGCGCCAGCAGGTAGGCGGCGTGGCAGTGGTCCGGCTCGCCGGGCTCCGGGAGCGGGCAGGTGCAGGCGAGGTCCTTGCCGCGCAGCAGGTGGAGTTCCGCGAGCACGCGGCGCCGGTCGAAGACTTGGCTGCCGATGCGGTAGGTCTGCTCGTACCAGCCGCCTGCGGTGCCGACGACGATCACGGCGTTGTCGGGAAGCCGCCATCCCTTGACGCGGCGGCGTTGGATGCGGGTGGGCTGGTCGGTCATCACAGACTCCAGGAGGTAAGTCGTTAGGTTGGCTAACGATCGGCGTAGGTGGGGCACAGCAGTTGGCCCGGCGGGCGGTTGGCCGGATCAGGCGGCGGGATGTGCGGGGCGGTCGGAGTGGCTGCCGGTGGCGTGGTCGCAGCCGAGGTGGGTGTCGTATCCGCGGTTGGCCCAGTCGGCCGCTATGGGGGTTTTGCAGACGACGCAGAGGGACTTGTGGGGTGTCTGTGTTCAGTGTTCCCTGACCGTTCCCCCTCTTCGAGGGGGGAACAGTCGGAACGGGGGGCGTTCCGGACGTTTCCGCGACCGTTCCGGGAAACGTCTGACCTGGGGTTTCTTCTGTTCCGGGGGTGTTCCGGGAACGCGTTCCGGGAAACGTCTCCGGGAGGGGGTCGCGGAACGCTTCTCCGGAAACGTCGAAATCGGGCTTTTCGGTCCGGGCTTTGCGGGTAGCGACAGCCTTAGCGATCTTGTCGTTTCCGGCGGAAATCTGAAGTTCGGTGAGCTTCCCGCGGACCACACGGTTACCCGCGTCGTTGGGCAGGCCGGCCCGGTCGAGGGCGGCGACGAGGTGCTCGACGGTGCCCGGGACGGCGGCCATGCCGGTGTCGGCTTCGTAGGCCATGAGGACATGTCGGGTGCCGCCGTGAGCCCAGTTGTCGCCGTCGCGCCGGGCCTGGCGCAGGAGGCTGAAGCTGTCGGGCCCGATGCCTGTACGGGTGTGGGTCCGCTTGAGGGTAAGGGCGCCGCCGCCCTGCGCAGCGAGTTCCCATACGTGGTCGACGTCCTGTGTCTTCGCCGAGGAGCCCCGGCCGCCGCGGTCTTTGTCTTTGCCGAAGTGGTCGAGGCGGACGGAGGCGATGCGGTCGCGTTTGAGGGGCAGCAGGGTGTGGCGGTAGAGGTTGAGCCAGGTGTCGGCGTCGTTCTCCGGGCCGGAGATGAAGCGGCTGACGGTGTCGATGACGACGAGTTCGGCGTTGGTGGCTTTGACGAGGGCCATCAGGTCGGCGCCGCCGCCTGCGGTGTCGAGGGGCCGGACGGGCGGGAATGAAGCGTAGGCGAGTTCGCCCATGTTGAGAGGGCCAGCGCCGAAGGACAGGAAGCGTTCCTGGACCTGTTCCTGGCCGTTCTCTGCGTCGAGGTACAGGATCCGTACGGGCGCCTGGGGTGCGTCACCGAGGAAGCTCTGTCCGGTGGCCATGCGCCACATCCACTCCTGTGTGAACAGGCTCTTGCCGGCCTTGCCGTCGCCGACGAGGGTGATCTGCTGGCCGGGGCCCATGAGCTTGACTCTGTCGGGGATCTTGGAGTTTCGCGGTGCGGCAGCATGATCAGCGGGCATGCTCGGGGCTGTTACGAGTACCGATGAAGTCGTC
>NZ_JBIWLW010000138.1:0-1692 GCF_044766385.1 Streptomyces sp. NPDC102274
TGAAGGTTCGCCATCCTGATTTCTGCAGGTCAACGGGGCTGGTGGGTCCGGGATGACGAACTCGGGCTGGTCCGGGGCGAGATCGTTAGCAGGTGATCGTCCGGCAGGGGTCGGTTCTGCGGGACCGGGCCGCTCGGGGCGGCTTCTTCTCTACCGTTCGGCAGACGGATCCGGATCGGGAGGGGCTGGTCATGCCGGACGTGCTGACGTGGACGATGGACCGGCGGATGCTGTTGGCGGAACGCGCTGAGCTGCTGCGGAAGGAGCTCGCGGAGATCGAGGTCGAGGTGGCCCGGCTGGAGGCGGCCGAGATCGTGTACGGGCAGTGGGCCGAGGCGACCGACGGGGGACGCCGGGACGTTCAGGCTCCCGATCCGGTGGTGGAGCCGGCCGGGCCCGCACGGGTGGAGACGGCGTCCGGGGCCGGCGGGATGCTACTGGTGCCGCACCGTGGCGACGGCGTGAGCGAGGACGACCTGCCCGAGGACTACCGACGGATCCTGCAGGTCGTGGCCGGTGCGGAGGATCAGCCGGTGATGACGCGGCAGGTGTGCGAGGCACTCGGGATGGACATCAGGCCGCAGCAGACCGAGCCGATGCGGGGCAAGCTGAAGCGGCTCGCGGACCGGGGCTGGCTGCACCGCACACCGTCGGGCCGCTACGGACCACTGTGACACTCCGGCCTGGACGGGAGGCGCGGACGGGCTGATTCCGGCAGTAACACGAGGGCCCCTGGCGGATGTTGGGGTTTCTGTGACGAAAACCAAGCCCGCCGAGGGCCCTCAGGAAGCTGTCTACCAGGTTCGCCTGCCGGTGTCGAAGCGGACCATCGATCTGATCGCGGGACTCATACGTGCCCGCCGCAAGCAGCTGGGCACCCGCTGGCGGAAGGCCGCCCCTGGCCTGCAGGCTGTCCTCGTTCTCGCTCATCTCCGCCATGACCAGCGGCTCGCCGATCTGGCCGGCGGCAACGACATCGCCGCCTCCACCCTGCGCCGCTGGGTGCTGGAAGTGATCGGCCTGCTCTCCGCCCGGGCCCCGCGTCTGGACCGCGCACTGAAGAAGATCGCCTCCAAGGCGGTGTCGTGGTCCTGCTGGACGGCACCCTCATCCGCACCCGCCGCCGCACCGGGAAGGAGAACCGCAAGAACTTTTCCGGCAAGCACAAGGCCCATGGCCTGCTGTTCCTCGCCCTGACCGATGAGAAGGGCAACCTGATCTGGATCTCTTCGGCCAAGCCCGGACGGTCCAGCGAGATCACCACCGCCCGCCACAACAAGCTCACCCGTCATCTCCGGGAAGCCGGCCTCGGCGCCCTGGCCGACCTCGGCTTCGTCGGCCTGGACGACGACCCCGACGACAACCCGGTGGTCATCACCGGCCGCAAGGCCACCCGCAACCACCAGCTCACCACCGCCGAGAAGGAAGCGAACCGCCTGCTCAGCCGCGAACGAGCAGCCTGCGAACACGGCTTCGCGAACCTCAAATCCTGGCGGATCCTCACCAAGGTTCGGATGAACACCCGGCACGCGACCACGCTCTTACGGGCCCTGCTCGTCCTCGCGAACAGCGAGGTCCAGAGGTGACCGACGATCACCCACAGACGATCTCGCTCCCAACCAGCCTGAGTACGTCATCCCGACCCCACACCAGCGCCGTGACCTGCGAAATCAGGATGGAGACTTCTCAGTG
>NZ_JBIWLW010000139.1:0-1678 GCF_044766385.1 Streptomyces sp. NPDC102274
CGCACCCGCCACCCCCAGAACCACAGCCGCTTCACGCTGGACGAGTTGGGTGAGACGGACCAGCCGCTCGGCCTCGGGAACCGCGGCCAACTGGTTGCGCAGCCCCGACGGAGTCGCCGCGGACTCACCCGCACGCTTGCGACGGGCCCGCACCAGCCCGCGGTAGAGGGCGGGGACGGGTTCACCGCTGTCCGCTTCGCGCTGCAGGGAGGCGAGTTCGAGTCTTACGGGTACGAGGTGGGGAAGCTCGTGCATGAGAGCCGTGTCGAGGGCGGCCAGGCCCTGCTTCTCGCTCAGCGCGCCGACGCCCTGGCGTCGCAGCCGCGCCAGCTCCGCCTGGCCGAGGCCGGCGGTCAGCCCGATCCCGGCCTGTTGCCACAGTCCCCACGAGAGGCTGGTCGCGGGCAGCCCGGCGGAGTGCCGGCGGGCTGCCAGGGCGTCCACGAACGCGTTGGCAGCGGCGTAGTTACTCTGTCCCGCCCCGCCGAGGACCCCGGCGGCCGACGAGAACAGGACGAACGCCGCGAGGTCCATGTCCCGCGTCAGCTCGTCCAGGTGCAGTGCGCCCTGGGCTTTCGGGGCCCACACGTGGGCGAGGCGCTGGGCGTCCTGGGCCGACAGCACACCGTCGTCCAGCACTGCCGCCAGGTGGAACACCCCTGTCCAGGGGGGCCCGCCGTCGGACAGTACCGCCGCGACCTCGTCGCGGCTCGACACGTCACACGCGACAATCCGGACGGTCTCGGCCCCGGCCGCGGTCAGCTCCGCCACCAGTTCCCCGGCCCCTGTCGCGTCCGGCCCGCGCCGGGAGGTCAGAACCAGATGCCGTACGCCGTGGTCCCGTACGAGGTGACCGGCCACCGCGCGGCCCAGTTCTCCCGTGCCGCCTGTGATCAGTACACGGCCGTGGGCGGCGAAGACGGGGGCCTCCCCGCCGGCCGCCGCTCGTACCAGGCGGGCCACCCGGACCTCACCCCCACGCACGGCGACCTCTGGCTCGCCCGGGATGAACGGCACCTCGATGTCTTCGTCGACGTCGACGAGGTGGATCGTGCGTTCCGGGTACTCGCTGCGCGCCGTGCGCAGCAGGCCCCACAGGGGCGCGTGTGCCAGGTCGCGGACTCCGTCGCCGGTGTCCACCGCGCTACGTGTGACCCATGTCAACTCGGTCTGTTCCAGCCGCGGCTCGGACAGGACCCGCTGTACGAGAGCGAGGGCTTCGCTCACCATGTACCTGCCGGCTCCGGCCGGGGAGTCGTCTCCCTCGGTCACGCCCGTCGCGTCGATGACGAGCCGCCGGGGCGGTTCGATGCCCTCGTCCAGCCGTGCGAAGAGGCCATCGGTCTGCGCGATACTCTCCGCGCCCAGGGCGCGGGCGACTTCGCCGTTGCCGCCGAGGACCCAGGTCTCCTCCTCCGGTGCTTCCTCCGGTGCCGGGGCGGGCTGGAATTCGACGCGGTACACGTGCTCGGCCGACGCGGCTGTCCGGATCTGGTCCATGGACGCCTCGCGCAGTTGCAATCCCTGTGCGTGGGCGACGGGCCGCCCGGCCGGGTCTGCCACGGTCACACGTACGGTGTGGGCCGTGTCGTCCACGTCGATGCGTACGCGTAGTTCGGTGGCGCCGGAGGCATACAGCTCGACACCGGTCCACTCGAAGGGCAGCAGGACCTGCCTG
>NZ_JBIWLW010000140.1:0-1506 GCF_044766385.1 Streptomyces sp. NPDC102274
TGGAAATGTCGAGCGGTGGGAGTGTAGCGGGCAGGATGCCGTCACGGACGGGTTCTGCTCGCCCGTCCCTCGAAGGAGTGCCCACGACGGCGGTAGTGGCATCGGCGGGCTACCGCTTGGCGTCGTCGGCGCCAGTGCGACCAGCTCAACGCGTGAGTGTGGGCGCGGGGATCTCGGGGTGCGTGAGCTGCCAGGAGGCGCCGCACTTCTGCCACAGTGAGCGCGATGACCTCGGCATCCTCACTGGTGGATCCCCTTTTTCGGCTGCTTGCGCGCTCATCGCGGCGAGGAAGGCGTGGGCGAGCATGGCCAGGGTGATGTGTCGGTACCAGCCGACGTAGCGGCGGACCTCGTACTCGTCCAGGCCGCACTCGTTCTTCGCCGCCTGGAAACACTCCTCGATCGCCCACCGGAACCCGGCCACCCGTACCAGCTCGTCCACACCGACATCCAGCGGCGCGTAGCCGAGGTAGTAGGCGATCTCGTCCGGCCGGCTCAGGCTGCGCCGTGCCAGCGCCCACCGCCGCCGGATCAGCACACCGTTTTGGTGGTCGTACTCGGTAACCGGGCGCAACTGCACGGCCGCCCAGTTGTACTCGCGCTGCCCCTTCGCGCCGGCACCGCGGGAACGGTGCTCCCACGCCTGGTCGGGGGCCTGCTCGAAGACCATGTCGATGCGCGGGCCGGACAGGGAGAACTGGGACTTCGGTACGGCCAGGACGTAGCCGACGCCGGACGTTTCCAGCATCCGGCGGAAGCGGTTGTCCTGTCCGTAGGCGGCGTCCGCCGTCACCCAGGCGATCGGCAGCGGCGAGGCCAGAGCTCTGCGAACGATCGCTGCGGCGAGGGTGTTCTTGGTGGCGAACTCCCGCTCGTCGGGGACCTTGGCGGCGCGGCAGCGGTCACGGTCATCCGCCCAGGACTTGGGCAGGTAGAGCTCGCGGTCCACCAGAGCGCGGCCGGCCGCGCTGGCGTAGGCGGCGAAGACGCCGATCTGGCAGTTCTCGGTGCGGCCGGCGGTGCCGGAGTACTGCCTTTGGACTCCGGCGGAAGTGGTGCCCTTCTTCAGGAAGCCGGTGTCGTCGATGATCAGTACCCCGTCGGGGCGGCCGAGTTGTTCGGTGATGTAGGTCTGCAGGTCATCGCGGATATCGTCGGGGTTCCAGCGGGCGCGGGAGAGCAGGTGCTGCAGGCCGTCGGGGTGGCGTGGCCAGCGTGTTCGGCCAGCTGCCAACTGTTCTTGCGGGCCACCGGAGCGAGCAGCGCGCGCACGTAGTCCCGCATCCGGCGGCGTGGTTCGACACGGCCGAAGCGGTGCCCGATGGTGGTGAAGAGGTGGTCCAGGTCGCGGTCCCAGGTCTCGGTTACCTGTTCGGTGATCACGGCCTGAGGCTTCCCCGAACCCGGGCGATACCGCCGTCGTGGGCACTCCTTCGAGGGACGGGCGAGCAGAACCCGTCCGTGACGGCATCCTGCCCGCTACACTCCCACCGCTCGACATTTCCA
>NZ_JBIWLW010000141.1:0-1491 GCF_044766385.1 Streptomyces sp. NPDC102274
GCCGCCCGACTCCCTGATGACGGGCGCCGATTCACCGGTGATGGCCGACTCGTCGACGGAAGCGACGCCTTCGACCACATCACCGTCGCCGGGGACGATGTCGCCGGCCTCGCAGACGACCAGATCACCGACGCGCAGGGCGGTGCCGGGTACGCGCTCCTCGTTCGTACCGATGAGGCGCCGCGCCACCGAGTCGGTCTTGGCCCTGCGCAGGGTGTCGGCCTGCGCCTTGCCACGCCCCTCGGCGACCGCCTCCGCGAGGTTCGCGAAGATCGTCGTCAGCCACAGCCAGGCCGCGATCGCCCAGCCGAACCAGTCCGTCGGGTCCTTGAAGGCGAAGATCGTGGTGAGCACCGATCCGACGAGCACGACGAACATGACGGGAGACTTGATCATCACCCGCGGATCGAGCTTTCTCACCGCGTCCGGGAAAGACCGGATCAGTTGCTTGGGGTCGAACAACCCCGCACCGACACGCTCCCCATCGGGCTTGTGACCCGTGGGTACGTCCGCGTGCGGCGCCCGGGTCGGAGTGGCAGTGGACATGGAGCCGGGCTCCTCTTGCTTCCTTGTGTAGATGGTCATGACGCCAGCCCCTCGGCCAGCGGCCCCAGCGCCAGCGCCGGGAAGTAGGTCAGACCGGCGACGATCATGATCGTGCCGACCAGCAGCCCGGTGAAGAGCGGCTTCTCGGTCCGCAGAGTGCCCACGGTCGCCGGGACCGGTTTCTGTTCGGCCAGTGAGCCGGCCAGCGCGAGGACGAACACCATGGGCAGGAAACGGCCGAGCAGCATCGCGATACCGATAGTGCTGTTGAACCACTGTGTGTCGGCGTTCAGGCCGGCGAAGGCGGAGCCGTTGTTGTTGGCGCCCGAGGTGTACGCGTACAGGATCTCGGAGAATCCATGCGCACCGGAGTTGGTCATCGAGTTCGACGGTGTGTCCAGTGCCATCGCTACGGCGGTGAAGCACAGGACCAGAGCCGGGGTGATCAGGATGTAGGAGGCGGCGAACTTGATCTGGCGGGTGCCGATCTTCTTGCCCAGATACTCGGGCGTACGGCCGACCATCAGCCCGGCGATGAACACCGCGATGATCGCCATGATCAGCATGCCGTAGAGGCCGGAGCCCACACCACCGGGCGCGATCTCACCGAGTTGCATGCCCAGCATCGTGATGCCGCCGCCAAACCCGGTGAAGGAGGAGTGGAAGGAGTTGACCGCACCGGTCGAGGTGAGGGTGGTGGCCACCGCGAAGATCGACGAGCCGCCGATCCCGAAGCGGGTCTCCTTGCCCTCCATCGCACCGCCGGCGATGTCGAACGCCGGGCCGCCGTGGTGGAACTCGGCCCACATCATCAGCGCGGTGAAGCCGAGCCAGATCGTCGCCATCGTGCCGAGGATCGCGTAGCCCTGCCGGAGGCTGCCGACCATCCGCCCGAAGGTGCGGGTCAGCGCGAACGGGATGACCAGGATCAGGAAGATCTCGAAC
>NZ_JBIWLW010000142.1:0-1442 GCF_044766385.1 Streptomyces sp. NPDC102274
CCCTGCTTTCATTCCCCGGCCACGAGCCGATCACCCGACCGGGAAACCACGTTCGATCCGCAACCGAACCTCTCGGTACGACAACAGCTTCTTAGGTTCGCACCTCCGAGCCACCAAGGGGCCCTGCCTTTATGCCGCGATCGCCGGAAGATCACCCGAACCTGGAACTCTGTTCGATCCGCACGTTACAAGATCGGTAGAGATACGGCCTCTGAGTGCAAAGCTGAAGTCGACCTGGTCGACGTGATGGCCACGCGGCGCATCACGGCGTCCAGCCCACCCAAACGAATTCGTTCGAATTGGTGTATTCTCGAACAGTATGGAGGTCGTTGTCCCCGTCGTCGATGAGGAAGTTGCCGTTCTGGTTCTGGAGTCTGCTGTTGTCGGCAGTCCAGAACTGTCCGGAGCGGTTTCCACAGGGGGCCAACCAGACGGCGTTCAGCTCGGTCTTATTGTCCGTGGTCAGGCAGGCACCGGTGTTGACATTCACCAGTCGCTTCATCGTGTGGCCTTGCCAGCTATTCGACTCCGAGCCCCAGTACCACCTTTGCCGACTATTGCTGGTGTTGCAACCAAGCGTTATGGCGCCCCCTCCATCTGTGGTTGAGGCGAGACAACCGCCGACGTACCCGTTCTGATAGGACCAGTGGGTCGCTGCGGACGCGGGGGACAGGGCACCCGAGACGGCGAGCATGAGGGCGCTAAGCCCCATGGGCACGGCAAATCTGCGCTTACCTCTCAAAGATGTCATGACCGAAACAATCGCAGACCCGCGCCGTGATGTCTTTGATGACGCGTCGACACACCTTGACGATGCGTCTACACCTACGTTCGGGGCCGCAAGCCTGCCCCCCACACCGACCTGCGGAACCACGCCCCTCCACCAGCCCGCAAGCCGGATGGAGGGGCGCGACATTCGCAGGTCGGCGGTAGAGGGCGATCACCACGGCGGCGACGGCCGCGAGCGCGGTGATCGTGGGCAGAGGCCATCGAGCACGCTCCAGCGCACGTAGCCGGGACTCGTGGTCGGGAACATCCCCACGGATGTCGGCGGTCTCCCGCAGGACTTCATCGAGCTTGATCTCGATACGGTCGAGGGCGCGCCCCCAGCTTCTGTACTTCCTGGTAGGTCTGGGTCGAGCTGATGTAAACGCCCGGATCGGTCGGCGGGGTGGTCACCGGCGGTCCCGTACGGTCTCGGTGATTCCCGGGCCCTCTGTGCCGCCGGAGGTGGCTATGCCGGTGAGGACGGCCAGGAGCGCGGCGCCCGCGGCGAGGGACAGGCCGTCGCCCCAGTCCGCGTGGATCTACGGCTGGAGTAGTACTCCAGCACTGCAACTGGAGTAGTAGTACTCCAGTTGCAGTTCTCCATACGCCCTGGTCAAGGGGCCCTTTCGGAGTCTAGTTGGCTGACGGACCGTCAGAGTGGCGGTGGTTCGTTA
>NZ_JBIWLW010000143.1:0-1437 GCF_044766385.1 Streptomyces sp. NPDC102274
GGCTCGGATATGGGTGTGCTCGCTTCCCTCCCCAAGAAAATACGTACCATCCGGTTTAATTGCTAGTGACCTAGGTCACATGAGTGGCAGAAGATGCGGAGCAGTCTGTTCCGCCCGCCCGCCCGCCCGCCCGTCCGTCGGCCCCGTCCGTCCGTCCGCCCGTCGGGGTGGGCGGCTCTGTCCATGTCCCGCGCCCGATTCCCCCCGCCCCGCCTTACCGCCCTGCCCTGCCTCCTTGTCCTGCCTTCCTTTTGTCTCCCTTTGCCTCTCTGTCTTCCTGTCTCTCTTCTCTGCTTCTCTGTTGCTTTTCTGCTCTGTCGTCCTGGCGGTCTCGTGGTGGGGTGCGGGCTGTGGGTGGGTGAGGGGTTGGTGCTCCGGTGATTCCCGGGTGGTCCGGACGGCCGTTTCCCGGGGTCCGGCCGGGCGGCGGGAGCGGCCCGGTCCGGGGGTGGAGGGCCGGCTGTCCTCGCCTTCGGCCCTTCGCTCCCGTCGCCCGGCCCTTCCTCCTGTCGCGGGTCTCTCATTCCGGCTGCTGGCCCTTCCCTCGTGCCGCCGGCCCTTCGTCCTGGCTGCTGGCTCTTCGTTCCCGCTGCCGGTCTTTCGTTCCTGTTGCCGGGCGGGCTGGGTGTCCGGTGGGTGGCAGGTGGGTGTCCGGTGTCCGGTGGTCGGCCGGCGGGGCGGGGTCCCGGTGGAGCCGCTCTGGAAACCGCGTGAGCGGTTTGTTAATGTTCTTGTGGTGGGCCGGGGGTGGGGCTTCCTCGGTGTTGTCCCAGGGAGAGGCGGGTGTGACGGTGATCATTTTGTCCGGCCCGCCCGGGCCGGGCGGCCCGGGCGGGCCGGTGCGGGGTGGTGTGTGCGGGCGGGTGGCGGGGATGGTGTGTCCGTGCCGTGGGGCCGGGCGTGGTCTGGCTGCCGCGCTTACCGGTTCCGCCGGTACGCGGGGCGCCCGCCGGTATGCGGGGGGTGCCTGCCTGGGGGGTGTTTGTCACGTTTCGGGTGGGTTGTGTGGTGGGTGGGGTGGTCTGTTCGTGGTGAGTGACGAGTGGTGGGGTGTGGCGGTCGTGTGTGCTGCTGGTTGCCCTGTGGCCGGGAGGCGATGAGATGGTCAGGCAGGAGCGGGCGGTCCGTACCCGGCAGGCGCTGATCCGGGCGGCTGCCGAGGTGTTTGCCGAGGAGGGGGTCGCGCTCGCTTCGATTTCCATGATCAGCCGTCGTGCGGGGGTGAGTAACGGGGCGCTTCATTTTCATTTCGAGAGCAAGAAGGCGCTGGCTCATGCGGTTTTGGGGGAGGCGGCTGCTGCTGTGACCGGGGTGACGGATGTGGCGGAGGGTGCGGGTGATTCCCTGCAGGCGGTGGTGGATGCCACTCATGGTCTGATGGGGCGGCTCGCGGATGATGTTGTGGTGCGGGCGGGGTTCGGGTTGTGCGGCGGTCCG
>NZ_JBIWLW010000144.1:0-1401 GCF_044766385.1 Streptomyces sp. NPDC102274
CAATGCCGTTGCTTTTAAGGCAGGCAGGTCGTTGGGCCGTTCGTGTTGGTGTCGCGTCTGGAGCGGCTGGGGTTGGGGATCTTGACCCGGTCGTGTCCGCCTGAGTTGGTGGACCATGTCGTTGCCGAGGCGGGGCGCGGGGAGAAGCGCCGTCGCCTGCTGTCGGCCCGGTTCACGGTGTACTTCGTTCTCGCGTTATGTCTGTTTCCACGGGTCGATTACCTGGAAGTCCTGCGGTTGTTGAAGGCGGGCGAGCCGGGGCTGAGGTCGTGGTCGGGGGTGAACAAGTCGTCCCTGACCAGGGCCAGGCAGAGACTGGGGTGGACGGTGATGCGCGATTTGTTCCGTGCGATGGCCCGGCCGCTGGGACGCGGTCCCGAGCTCTTTCACGGTCTGAGCGTTCTGGCCGTCGACGGAATGTTGCTGGCGGTGCCCGACTCGGCCAGCAACCGGGAAACGTTCGGCAAGTCCGGCTCCCAGCGCAGTCCTATGGGCTATCCGATGGCGCGGATGGTCGCGGTGGCGGAATGCTCCTCGCACGCGGTGCTGGACGCGGTGATCGGTGGTTGGAAGGACTCCGAGCGGATTGTTTCTGACGAACTGGAGCGGCATGTCGGTGACGGCACGTTGCTGCTGGCTGATCGCGGATTCTGGGGCCTGGCCCGCTGGCACCGGCTGCGTGACCGGGGTGCCCACCTGCTGTGGCGGACGGAGCGGCGGATGGCCCGGAGGGTCGAAGACGTCCTTGAGGACGGAAGCTATCTGGCCCGGATCCAGGCGAACAAGCACAGCAAAGCGGCCGGGACCGTCAAAGCCCCGCCGGCCCTGGTGCGGGTGGTCGAGTACCGGATCGACGGTCAGGCCGAGGTGATCCGACTGATCACCAGCCTGATGGACCACGAGAAGTACCCGGCCGCCGAACTCGCCGAACTGTACGCGCGACGCTGGGAGATCGAGCTCGTCTTCGATGAGATCAAGACCCATCAGCGCGACAGACCCGTCCTCCGCTCGCAGACCCCCGACGGTATCCGCCAAGAGATCTTCGCCCACCTGATCGTCCACCACGCCACCCGGGACCTGCTCGTCGAAGCCTCCCGCATCGCGCAGTGCCCGGCGGAGCGGACCTCGTTCACCCGGGCCCTGCACGTCGTCCGCCGCTCGGTGATCGCACCGACCGGCTTTTCCCCCCTCAGCACGCAGACGTGACCGTCACCTCGGCCTTGCCGAGATCACAAGAGCCTTGCTGCCCCGACGACGGTCACGAGACTGCCCACGGAAGCTGAAATCGTGCATCACCCCGTTTGGCAGCAAGGCATCCGACGAACCCGCCAGCCAGCACCGGCCAGCCGTCACCATCGCCTTGAACCACAGATGGCAGTGACCCCAAAAGCAACGGCATTG
>NZ_JBIWLW010000145.1:0-1378 GCF_044766385.1 Streptomyces sp. NPDC102274
GCAATACCGGTGACTTTGCTGGTGCTGGCTCGTTGAGTGGGTGTGCCAAGGCCAGGACAGTTGAAGGCAGTTGAGGGTGATCGGTTTTCGGATCGTATTGCCCTGGGAGTGCTCACGCGTGCGTTTCCGCCGGAGCTGGTGGATGAGGTGGTGGCGGGGTGTGGACGGACTGAGCAGCGTCAACGCCTGCTTCCCGCGAGGGTGGTGGTGTATTTCGTGCTGGCGATGTGCCTGTTCTCGGGGCAGGGATATGAGGAGGTCGGACGGCTTCTCACGCAGGGCCTGGAACGGGAACGCCGCTGGTCGAAGACGTGGCGGGTGCCTACCAGCGGGGCGATCGGACGGGCCCGGCTCCGGCTGGGGGCGGAACCGGTGAAGGCGTTGTTCGCCCGGGTCTGCCGGCCCGTGGCCCTCCCGGCGACGCCGGGGAGCGTGGTTTCGGGGTCTGCGGCTGGTGTCGGTGGACGGGACGACCTTCGACCTTCCCGATACGCAGGCGAACGCCGCCTTCTTCGGGCGGCCGGGAACGGGGCGTGGCCAGGGCAGGAGCGCGTATCCGCAGGCCAGGGCCGTGGCCCTGGCCGAGTGCGGCACCCATGCCGTGTTCGCGGCCGAAGTCGGCCCGCTGGACGTGCACGAGAGGGTCCTGGCCCGCCGCCTGTTCCCGTCGCTGACCAGGGGAATGCTGCTCCTGGCAGACCGGGGCTTTTACGGCTTCGACCTGTGGCGGGCAGCCGCGGCGACCGGTGCTCACCCGCTGTGGCGGGTCAGGAGCAACGCGGTCCTGCCTGTGGTGACCGCGCTGCCCGATGGTTCGTACCTGTCGCAGATCGTTGCCGCCCGGGACAAGAACCGGCGGGCCGACCCGGCGCCGGTCCGGGTCATCGAATACACCCTGGGCCCCCGCGGGAAGGACGCCGCCGTCTACCGTCTGGTCACCACTCTCCTGGACCCGGCCGCCGCACCCGCGGCCGAGCTGGCCGCGCTCTACGCCGAGCGCTGGGAGATCGAGACGACCCTCGATGAGATCAAGACCCACCTGGGCGGGCCCCGCTTCGTCCTGCGCTCCCAGCATCCGGCCGGGGTGGAGCAGGAGATCTTCGCGTTCCTCCTCGTGCACCACGCGCTGCGCGACCTCATGCACCAGGCGGCCCAGCTGGAGAGAGAGGATCCGGACCGGATGTCCTTCATCCGCACCCTGCGCGTCGTCCGCCGGCAGACCACCGGCCAGGCGGGGCTTTCCCCCCTCCCGTTTCACCCGGGCACTGACCCAGACCCTGCGTGAAATCACCGAACGCCTCCTGGAACCACGACGGTTACGATCCAACCCCCGCGTCATCAAACGCAAAATGTCCAACTGGGCACTCAAACGAACCGA
>NZ_JBIWLW010000146.1:0-1331 GCF_044766385.1 Streptomyces sp. NPDC102274
CCAATGCCACGAAGTTAAGGGCATGTTGGCGATGTCAAGGCATCGGGGAGGGTGATCTTGTAGGTGCTCGGTGCCGTGCGGATGAGCCGACCGTTGCGAGCCCAGTAGCAGAATTGCGCGGTGAGACTGCTGAGGGCGCGCCCCGTGGAAGCGAGGCCGAGGCGTTGTGCGATGTCGCGGGTGTGCATGGCCTCGTTGGAGTTCGCAGCCAGGATCTGGCAGACCAGGCCCCAGCGGCCCGAGGGGGCTCGGCCTGGATCGTGCGTACTGGGGAGGGCCGGGGGATGCACGGTGATCTCGATGCTGGTGATCAGTGTGCTGTCTCGAGGTCGTCCGTCGCGGTTCCAGCTGTTGTAGCGGGAGGTTCCGCACCTCACGATGCGGGTGGACAGTCGCATCCGGCGCCCGGGAAGCAGCGCGTGCAGGACACGGGCACCGATGTGTCCCACCAGGCCGTAGTTGATCGGCCCGGTGGCCGCACTCGCGCCGACGAGACTCACGACCGTGTCACATGCTGCCTCCAGAGCGACGGTGAAACCGGCCCGGTCGGGATCGTGGCCGGGCAACGTCTCCACCGCGGTCACCATGACCGAGCGCAGGGCCTGGTAGAGGGTGAGCAGTGCCCACATCTCCTGAATGAGACCCACCGGGTCCTTCGAACGTAGAACTCGGCCTTTGAGCAGGGTGTGCGGAGGGCCAGTAGGTGATCTCGATCTCCCAGCGCTCGTGGTAGAGACGCACCAGGTGGTCGGCGGGATCGGTGCGGTGGTCGCTGAGCGTGGTCAGCAGGCGATAGGTACCGCCGAAGGCGTCGCCGTCGGCGGTGCGTGAGCGGACGTCGGCCTCGATCACCCGCAGCGGAAGACCCCCAATCCGAGTCAGGTATGAGCCGTCGGGCAGCAGCGCCAGCACCGGCGGGCGTCGGGTGCTGGTGGCGCGTATCAGGAACTGCGCGCCCTGAGCTGCGATGTCCTTGAGTAGTTCGTTGCTATCGAAGGCGCGGTCGGCCAAGAGGAGCATGTCCGGGGTCAGGTGGCCGACAAGGTCGTGGGCGTAGTCGGTCTCGCCCTTGGTAGCGGGACCGAAGACAGCTCCGATCAGGCCGCGGGTGCCGGTTTCGCACAGGGTCATGAGCATCAGACGGGGATAAGCCCCCGGCCCGTAGCGCCGTTGGGTGCGGCCGAGCCAGGACCGGTTGCGCTCATGATCGGGGACGGACAGGCTCCCGCAGCCGTCGAAGGCGACCGTACGCCAGCGGCGATAGCACACTCCGGGCGTGGACGGCTGGGCCAACGGGCCGGCCAGCACGTCGAACAGTCCCTTGAGCGGGG
>NZ_JBIWLW010000147.1:0-1306 GCF_044766385.1 Streptomyces sp. NPDC102274
CGCTTGCGGTCGTAGAAGCGACGGGATTCCTCGCACTTTTGGATGCTGATGAGTGCGGAGGTGTAGAAGACACGTTGCAGGCCGCGGTGGTAGCGCCGGGGGCGGTGGAGGTTGCCGCTGATGTTGCCCGAGTCGCGGGGCACCGGGGCGACTCCGGCGAAGCTGGCGAGGCGGTCGGCGGTGCCGAAGCGGCTCATGTCGCCGGCGGTGGCGGCCAGGAACTCCGCGCCCAGGAGTGGGCCGACGCCGGGCATGCTGGCGATTACTTCGGCGAGATCGTGGTCGCGAAATCGGGCCGCGATGAGCTTGTCAATCTCGGTGATCTGCCGGTTGAGGTCCATCACCTCCTTCGCCAGGGTGTGGATCACCTGAGCGATGATCTTCTCCCCGGGGACGGCGGTGTGCTGACGCTCGGCCGCCTCCAGAGCGGCCTCGGCCAGGGCGTCGGCGCCCCGGACCTTTCGGTTGTGCAGCCAGGCCTCCAGGCGCTTGCGGCCGGTCCGGCGCAGTGCGGCAGGGGTCTGGAAGCCAGCCAGCAGAATCAGCGGGCCGATGTTGCCCATGTCGAGGACGCGCTCCAACGCTGGGAAGATGCACGTGAGTTGGCCGCGCAGCCGATTGATCCGGCGCGTGCGGTCGGCAGTCATGTCGGAACGACGGTCCGTGAGGATCCTCAGCTCGACGGCGAGCTCATCGTCCGGCCGGATGACGGCCAGGTCCCGGCGCATCCGTGCCTGGTCGGCGATGACCGTCGCGTCCTTCGCGTCGGTCTTGCCCATACCCCGGTAGCCGGCCGAGGCCCGGTTGACCGCGAGGCCCGGTATGTAGACGAGTCGCTGGCCATGATTGAGCAGAACGTTGATCCACAGGGCGGCCATGCCGTCGGCGACATCCACTGCCCAGAGCACGTCCTCGTCCAGCGCGAGCACGTCGGCGAGCAGGGCCAGCAGTTCAGGTTCGTCGTTCAGGACCCGGCGGGAAAGGAGCTTTCTGCCTCCGGTGTCCAAGACCACGCAATGGTGATGGGTCTTGCCGATGTCCGTGCCCGCCCAGATCTGGGCCACCTGTTCCTCCGGTCGTTTGATGTGCACTGTGCATCCGGACGACCTCGCCAGCGTGGTCCTACTCAGCGGTACACCCGCAGGTGTCTGCAGCTCCTAATCAGCGGTCGAGTCGCCGTGAGACACCGGGCGGCCAGGTGTCGCGAACCATCGAGGGCAACCCCATGAAAGCCATACCCGGCGTCTCTGGATCTCTGGACCTTACGACGGCCCGTCCAACCCACCAACAAGGTAGGACCCCATGA
>NZ_JBIWLW010000148.1:0-1294 GCF_044766385.1 Streptomyces sp. NPDC102274
TGAAGTTGCCCCGGTGTGGCAGACACCGATGGGCTTGCGATCTATGCGGCTGCGTGAAGCAGTGTATTTCGTGCCGCAGAGTGGCGACGTTCGTACTCGGCTGGGCTGAGCTGGCCGTTCGCCGAGTGGCGGCGCCGGGGGTTGTAAAAGCCCTCAATGTAGCCGAAGAGGGCCTTTTCGGCATGGTAGCGGGTGGGGAAGACGGTTCGGTCGATGAGTTCAGTCTCCAAGGAGGCGAAGAAGCTCTCAGTAACGGCGTTGTCGTAGCACGAGCCGGTGCGGCCGGCAGAAGGCAGGATCCCGGCCTCATCACATCGCTGACCGAACGTCAGGCTGGTGTATTGGGAGCCCTTGTCGCTGTGGTGGATGAGGCCGGGGCGGGGTCTGCGGGCCGTGACCGCCATGGCGAGGGCGTCGGTGACCAGCTCGGTTCTCATGTGGTCGTCCATCGCCCAGCCGACGATGCGGCGGGAGAACAGGTCCAGGACGACGGCGAGGTAGAGCCAGCCTTCGTCGGTGGGGACGTAGGTGATGTCCGCGGTCCAGCGCAGGTTCGGCGCGCTCGCGGTGAAATCGCGGCCGATCAGGTCGGGGGCAGGCGTGGCCCGCAGGTCCTGGCGGGTGAGCGAGGCCCGGCCGGTGCGGCGGTGCACGCCGCTCAGCCCGGCCTTGCGCATGAGTCGGGCGACGCGCTTGCGTCCTACGGAGAGGCCGTCGATCTCGCGCAGGTCCGCGTGGATGCGCGGGGCTCCGTAGGTGCCGTGGGACTTCTTGTGGTGCCCGCGGATCTTCTCCGTGAGGTCGGCGTCCTCCCGCCGCCGACGGGAGGGGGCGCGGTCCTTCCACGCGTAGTAGCCCTGCCGTGACACACCCAGCAGCCGGGCCATGAGGGAGACGTCGTGGTGTGCAGTGTTCTCGTCGATCAGCCGGTAACAGATCACCGGCCGGTCTCCCGGACGAAGAAAACCGTGGCCTTGCGGAGGATCTCCTTCTCCTCGCGCAACTGCTCCACCTCACGGCGCAGTTGGGCGAGTCCTCCTTCTCGTCGCTGGTCAAGCCGGAGCGTTCCCCGGTGTTCACCCGGTCCTGGTTGGCCCAGGCGCGGATGGTCTGGGCGGACGGCTCGAACTCCTTCGCCAGTTCCTCCGGCGACCGCCCGGCCCGAACCAGCTCGACTATCCGGCGACGGAACTCCGGCGGGTAGGCCGGACGCGTCCTTGGCACGATGAACTCCTCCTTTGCGGGACCCAGTGTCCCAAAGCGAAAGGTTGTCCATCAAACCGGGGCAACTTCA
>NZ_JBIWLW010000149.1:0-1287 GCF_044766385.1 Streptomyces sp. NPDC102274
TGGTCGGCGGCGTCGTCGTGACCCTGTTGGCGGGCACCGGAGCGCTCACGGTCGCCGCGCTCCGCTCCCGTTCCGCGTCCTCGCTGCTGGCCCCCTCCTCCGCGCTGCTCGGACTCGGCGTCCTGACCGCGCTCGCCGGCGTCGTGGCGGACCTCGTCTGGCTCTCCGCCCTCGGCACCGTCGTCGCGGGCGTCGGCTTCGGCGCCTCGGTGCTGGCGACGTTCGGCACCTTCGCCCGGATCGCCAGGCCCCACGAGCGCAGCGCGGTCTTCGCCTCAGCGAACATCATCAACTATCTCGGCAACAGCGTGCCCGCCGTGCTCGGCGGCATCGCCGTCACCACCCTGGGCCTGCGGACCGCCACCGAGATCTACGCACTGGCGATCGTGCAGAATCAGCAAGAATCTCGTAGTCCGGCGATCGGACCACACGACGATCCGGTATACGGCCAGCGGCCCGGCCGATGGGCCGGCCATGATCCTCATCCACGGCTGGGGGTGCGACCGCGGCGACTTCGACGCGGTAACCGGCCATCTGCCCGAGCACTACCGCATCCTCGCGGTCGACCTCGCCGAGCACGGCGAGTCACGGTCGACACGGGAGGTGTGGACCATGGAGGAGTTCGCCCGCGACGTGGCGGCGGTACTGGAGGCCGAGTCGGTGACCACCGCCGTCGTAGCCGGGCACTCCCTCGGCGCGGCGGTCGCCGTCGAAACCGGCCGGCTGCTCCCCGGCACCGTCTCACACGTGGTCGCGCTCGACGGACTGCACTACCTGTCCCTGTTCCCGGCGCAGAACGAGGAACAGACCAACGCCACGGTGGGCATGTTCCGCGACCACTTCGCCGCGGCGGTGCGCGGCCTCGTCGAAGGGGGTTCGCCGGCCGGGACCGACCCGGCTCTCATGGACGCCTACTTCGAAAAGATGGTCGCGGTGCGGCAGCCCGCGGGCCTGCGCGCCATGGAGGGCCTGGTGCGCTGGGACATGGACGCGGCCCTGCGCGAGACGAAGCAGCCGGTCACCGTGTTCGCTATTCGCGACCTGGTGACCCAAGAAGCGATCGACCGCTACGAGGACCGCCTCGACATCGTGCTCGTCGACCTGGGCAGCCACCACTTCCCGGCGGAGGCCCCCGAAGACACGGCGAAGCTTCTGGCCGACGTCGCGAGCCGTTGAGGCATCGGTGCCCTTCACCTACTTCCTCGCCGACGAGGCGTACGGCCAGTGCCGCACGCTGCGCACCTGGCTGGAAGAACGCGAGGTGCGCTACGTGCTCGCGGTACCCAA
>NZ_JBIWLW010000150.1:0-1266 GCF_044766385.1 Streptomyces sp. NPDC102274
GCGGGGCGTCAGGGTCGTGGCCGTCACGGCTGACCTGCGAAGAGGACGTTGAGCGTCTCGGCGCGGTAACCGGCGGCCGGTGTCGGAGCGGTCCGCGCTGCCGCCTGCCGGGTCTGCTCGGCAAGATGGGCCAGCACGCGACGGATCACCTCTTCCTTGCGGGGCGTGAGGTAAAGCTGTGTGGTGGTCAACTGAACGTGCCCGAGGGCGAATTGGACATCCGTGAGCGGCAGGCTGGGATCCTCCGCCATCCGGTAGGCCGCCGTGTGCCGCAGCGCGTGCAATGTCGCCGAGGTCCCGGCCAGCACGTTGGCCCGCTCAAACATCCGGTGGGCCGCGTGGTAAGTCAGCGGCCGGGACGGTGAACGCAGCGTCCACCACAGCGGAATCCGACGCCCGCGCGGGATCGCCTCCTCCATCTCCAACTGGTAGAGCCGCAGCCAGACGAACGCGTCCGTCGAGGCCGGCAGTTCCTGCATCTCGGCGGTGCCCTTGCGGACCACCGTGATCAGCTGACGCCCCGGATCAGTCCCGCCCTGCGTGGCGGACAGCAGCTCGCTGGCCCGGGCGCCGGTGGACACGTAGAAGGCGACCAGGGCCCGGTCCCGGTGGGAGGGCAGCCGCGCGAAGATCTCGTTGAACTCCTCGTCCGGGACGCTGCGGGGCACCCGCTTGGGCACCGTGGGCCGGTAGAGACCAGCACGCTCGTTATGGTGCGGCTCCATCGGGTTGTGATGAACATGAGCCCGGCGCCCGCGGCGCGACCGGTCCAGAGGGAAGGGATTGAGGATCGGTCCGGTGCCCGTATCTCGGTGGAAGTCGTAGAAGTTCCGCAGCACCGTCTCGCTGTGCGCGCGGACCGACGCCGCGTACGGCTTCCCGCCCGGAGTCCATAGGGCAACAGTCCGACGCCGCCAGTGAGGACGCGCCGGTTGCCCCGCGACCTGCAGCCACCGGGAGAAGTCCCTCGCCTCGATACGAGTTGCCCGGTCCCACGGGACATGCACGGCCCAAACGAAACGGAACCAGCGCAGCAGGTCCATTCCATACGAGCGAGCCGTTGTCGGCGGACGCCCGGCTCCCTGCAAGTCACGCAGGTAGGCAACGGCCCCCTCCACCGGCTCGCCGACCGGGTTGACGAGCCGGTACGGCTCCCACTGATCATCGGTGACCACAAGCTCGCCGGCCAGGGGCACAGACAGCGACGCCAGGTCTCTAGACGCTTCCACGGCCAGCCCAACGACGAATCCGCCATCAGGTCACTGA
>NZ_JBIWLW010000151.1:0-1212 GCF_044766385.1 Streptomyces sp. NPDC102274
CCGCCGGGCACCTGCTGGACGCCCTGGTCGACGAGGAGTGGGGACGCCGCTACGGCCGCCCAGTCCGCCTGGGCAAGAATCCCACCCGGCCCAAGACCAGGATCCTCGCCACCGGCGACGACGCCGTCCGGCTCCTGGAGCACCTCTACCGGCACGGGGCAGACCGCGCCTTCGGGCCCCGCGTCCAGGCCCTGCGCCAGATCGTGGTGCAGAACTACCACCGCGACGCCGCGGGCCGCCTGCACTGGCGCACTGCCGACAAGGACGACGGGCCGGGGCTGCCGCCCTCGTCTCAGGCGATCGTCTCTCCCTACGACACCTCGGCCCGCTACGCACGTCACGGACACATCATCAGCTGGAAGGGGTTCTCCGCTCATCTGACCGAGACCTGTGCTCCTGACGGCCCCAACGTGATCACGGACGTGGCCACCACCGCGTCCACCACGCACGACACCCGGGCCCTGCCCGGCATCCACGCCCGTCTGCGTCGCCGAAGCCTGCTGCCCGCCGAGCACCTCGTCGACAGCGGCTACACCTCCCTGGTCCACCTGGAACAGGCTGCCCGGCAGTACCAGGTCACCGTCACCGGACCACTGCCGGGAAACCCCACCCGGCAGCACCGCCAGGGCGAGGGCTTCGGCCGAGACGACTTCCATATCGACTACGACCGCCAGCAGGTGACCTGCCCCCAGGGCCAGGTCAGCCGGGGCTGGCACGGCCCCTACCCGACCTCCTCGCCCACCGCGGCCCCTCTGATCGTGGCACGGTTCACCAAGGGCCAGTGCCAACCCTGCCCGGTCCGCGCCCAGTGCACCACCTCCCATCAGAGCGCCCGAAACGTCGGCTTTCCCCCACGAGAACTCCGCGACCTGCAACTCCGCGTCCGTACCGAGCAACAGACGCCCGAGTGGAAGATCCGCTACGCGGTGCGCTCCGGAGTGGAGGGCACGGTCAACGAGTTCGCCCACGGACATGGCATGCGCCGTTGCCGCTACCGAGGACAGCCGAAAGCACACCTGCAACACGTACTCACGGCCATCGCCGTGAACATCGAACGCCTCAGCGGCCGGTCAGCGACCGAGGAAATCTCTTCACCCAGACCGCCGACCGCCTTCCAGACCTTCCTGGACCAGCACGGGATCCCCCGGTCAAAGTCCTGGCGCACCCTCGGCACCTGACCTCAACCATCCAAGATCCCCGACAGAGTCAAGC
>NZ_JBIWLW010000152.1:0-1158 GCF_044766385.1 Streptomyces sp. NPDC102274
CGGTTCGATCCAGTAGTGGCGGCGTTGGAAGGCGTAGGTGGGCAGGTCGACGGGTGTCCCGCCGTCCAGGACTCGGTCCCAGGCAATGTCCTGGCCCGAGACATACAACGCCCCCAACGCCTGAACCAGCGTACGGACCTCATCAACAGGCCCCTCGGCACTCCGGGCGGCACGCTGGGACGCCACGAACACCGCCTCACCCTCCACACACCCCGCACCCATCGCCGACAGAACACCCGCCGGACCACACTCCACATAACGCACGACCCCCGCCTGCTCCAGCGTACGGACCGCATCGAAGAAACGAACCGCATCACGAACCTGACGCACCCAATACCCCGGATCCGCCAGCTCCCCCTCACCGGCCCACCGCCCCGTCACCGTCGAAACCAGCGGAATCACCGGCGCACCGAACGAGCACCCCTCCACAACCCGCCCATACTCCGCCAACATCACCTCCATATGCGCCGAATGAAACGCATGCGACACCTCCAACCGCCGCGTCCGCCGCCCCAGACCCACAAAACGCTCCACCACCACCGCCACCGCAGCCGCATCCCCACTGACCACCGTCTGCGCAGGACCATTCAGCCCCGCCACCGACACCCGACCCCCCACACCAGCCAGAACCTCCAGCACCTCCGGCTCCGAAGCCTCAACCGACACCATCGCCCCACCACGCTCACACCCCTGCATCAACCGACCACGCGCCGCCACCAACCGCGCCGCATCCCCCAGACCCAACACCCCCGCCACATACGCCGCCACCAACTCACCCACCGAATGACCCACCACCGCACCAGGCACCACACCCCACGACCCCCACAACCGGAACAACGCCACCTCCACCGCGAACAACGCAGGCTGCGCAAACTCCGTCTCATGAACCAACCCCGCATCCACACCCCCCTCCCCAGCAAAAACCACCGCCGCCAACGGCACACGCACATACGGCTCCAACGCCGCACACACCTCATCAAAAGCATCCCGGAACACCGGGAACCGCGCATACAACTCCCGCCCCATCCCAATCCGCTGAGACCCCTGCCCCGTGAACAACACCGCCAGACCACCATCCACAGCCACACCCGCCGAAACACCCGCCGACACCTGACCCCCCGCAAGCGCACGCAAAGCATCAACCGCCTCGGCAGTGGT
>NZ_JBIWLW010000153.1:0-1128 GCF_044766385.1 Streptomyces sp. NPDC102274
CCGAAGTCCTAGCGGACGTGGACGAAGACGGGGTTCGAGTAGAACCACAGGTCGTCCCAGGGGCTCTCCAGTCCGTCCGCGAGCGGCTCGGCCTCGTCGGTGCTCGTGCCGCGCACGCGGGCGTAGAGGTCGCCGTCCACATTGCGCAGGGTGTGCTTGATGACGTAGTCCTTGCCCTGCTTGCGCCAGTCGCGGGGGCCGAAGCGGGCCACCACCTTGGTGGTCGGGTTGGTGTCGGTGTCGAGGCCGGCGCTCGGGCCGGTGATCTGGCCGGTGATCAGGTCCACACGGCGGACCTCCGGCCGGTCGCCGTTACCGTTCTTGCCCTCCAGCGGCCGGAACTTGATCTCGATCTCGACATCGGTGCGGCTGCGGCTGCTCACGGTGAGCGTCTCGCCCATGGCGGCCTCGTCACCGCGGTTGCCGGCGGTGAGGTCGAGGCTGCTGATCAGGTCGCCGGTGCCGACCCAGACCCGCCCGTTGCGAAGTCCGTCCATGATGTCGGCGTAGTCCTGCCGGGCCAGCACATGGGTCTTGCTGTACTCGCCCGGCCAGAAGTCCGAGCCGCCGCGCGTCCAGTGCACGTGCGAGTCCGAGGTCGCGGTGATCCACCAGCGGCGGCCCTCACCGAGCAGCGAGTCCCAGAGCCCGCCGACACGGGCCGTCATCTGGTCGAAGCCGCCATGGGTGGGGTAGTTGCCGTAGCCGCCGCGCGCGCCGCCGTTGAGCGGGCCGGCCTGGTGGCCGGGAGCGCCCTCGAAGCCGACGTAGATCTCGGGGGCGACGTTGTTGCCGTTACGGAACTCGCGCGGAGTGTCCTGCCCGTACACGCCGAGGCCGGTCGCCGACCGGGAGGCGTGGTGGGCGATGACCAGAGGCTTGCGCCTCATGTCCTTCGCGGCCTTCAGGAACTCGACCATCTTGGCCTCGGTGTCCCGGCCGGGATCGGCGGGGAAGGCGTCGAGTTTGGCGAAGCGGCTCTCCAGCTCGAACAACTGCTGTGCTTCGTCGGTGTGGTGAGGAATCATCAGGGTGTGGTGGTCCAGAGCCGGGGCGTCGAACTCCATCCCCCAGAACTGGAGGACCTCGGGCACGAGCACCCGCGAGCGCAGCAGGTCGGGGTAGGCC
>NZ_JBIWLW010000154.1:0-1127 GCF_044766385.1 Streptomyces sp. NPDC102274
GGCTCAAGCCGGGCCCACTGGTCGTTCGTCAGATCTCCACGTCCCACAAAACACGATCATGAACGAACAAGATCCACTTTTGCAACAGGCCCTAGGAGACCGCCTCCGGCAGCCTGCTCCACGAGGTCGTCGCCTTCCAGGACGTCATCGTCACCCCAGGCGCCACCGCCCGCTTGTCGATTGTCGACCCGTTCAAACCCGCCCAGGTCCTCTTCAAGGCCCAGGACGACAAGTCCGGCAAGCTCCTGCCCGGCGCCACCGTGAACATCGGCGTAGGCGAGAAGACGCTGCTCACCCTTACCACCGGCCCGAAGGGCACCGCCACCGGTGAACTGCCCGTGCCCAGCCGCCGGACGGAATTCTGGGTCAAGCAGGTCAAGGCCCCCCAGGGCTATGACCTCTACAAGCCCTCGAAGAGCTTCACCGCCGGGCCCGGCGCCCCGGTCACCGTGACCGTCACCAACGCCAAGACCGCCAACACGCCGAGGCCGCCCACGACCCGGCCGACCTCGCCGGCCACGACCACCCCGGCCAGCCCCGCGCACGAACCCACACCGTCCAAGCCCGGTGCAAGCCAGAGCGACAACCCGCCGCCATCCTCCTCGGCCCCCGGCACCCCGGCCCACGACAAGACCGCATTGAGCACCGGATCGCCCACGCCGCACGGCCCGCTCGCCCACACCGGCCCCAACACCGCCCCTGGCTGCTCGGCACCGCCGGCCTGCTGCTCGCCGCCAGCGGTGCAACAGTTCTTGCCGCGCGCCGCCGCCACGACGACAAGGAGACCAGCGAATGCTGACACCCCAGCCGCGCCCAACAGGCCCCCGGAACCCTCTGGCCCTCTGGTTCCGGGGGCCTTCGCGCGTCTGGAGTGATCAACGGCGTCCATCCTCCGACGCGTAGGGCCGCCAGTCCGTTGTGACGCACCCGCCCCGACAGCGAATGGGCTTCAGCGGCCGACCCCGCGAGCGCTCCCGAACGGGTGAAGCCGATGGCATGCCGGCGCCATCGGCTTCACCGGGCGGCAGGGCCTAGCCTCGCCGTTTCAGTTGAGGTTGATGGCTGGATGAGCGGGGTCGTTTGGAGCGGTGTCGGTCGGTGGGCATGGTGGGGGCCCGGCGCGGTGG
>NZ_JBIWLW010000155.1:0-1117 GCF_044766385.1 Streptomyces sp. NPDC102274
TGGTGTGGGGTGGGGTTAGGTGGTGGGTGGTGTGGTGGTGATGGTGGAGTGGAAGAGGGGTTGGTTGTTTTGGTGGGCGGTGATGTGGACGGTGTCGTGGTGGGGGTGGGTGTGGGTGGGTGTGGGGGTGTGGTGTGTTTCGATGTGGCAGGGGGTGTCGAGTTCGGCGTAGCGGGTGAATTGTCCGGTGATGGTGAGTGGTGGGGTGGTGTATCCGAGGGTGGCGGTGGTGGCTTGGCGGGCGGCTTCGAGGAGCATCATGCCTGGTATGTGGTCGACGGGGTGTTCGAAGAGTACGGGGTGGCGGGTGTCGACTCTGAGTTGCCAGCGGTGTGGGTTTGTGGTGGGTGAGAGGACGACGTCGGTGGGTGAGGTGCGGCCGACGTTCTGGGGGGCGGTGGGGGCGGTGAGGGGGAGTGTGGGGTGGTTGTTGTGGAGTCGGCCGGCTCTGAGGCGTCGGTAGACGGTGGGTGAGGTGCAGGTGAAGGCGGCGCTGCCGGTGGCGGCGGTGTGTCCGTCGCGGCGGATGACGGTGTCGTAGCGGAGTCCTGTGAGGGTGTCCCGGCGTTTTTTCACTTCTCTGCAGGTGATGTCGATGTCGAGGGAGGCGGGTGTGCTGCCGGCGAGGAGGTGGGCGGGGTGTGTGGCGAGGGAGAGGTCCGACATCAGGAAGTGGTGGCCGAGGGGGACGCCGTATTCCGCGTGGGCGAGGAGGGCTCCGGCCTGGCGGATCGTTTCGGCGGCGATCAGCGGGTCGTGGTGTCCGGCCACGTGGGTGAAGAAGCTGTGTCCGCGTGGCCATTGGGCGGTCATGCCGAAGTGGTTCTCGCTTTTGCGGTGCCAGCCGGTGAGCATCACTTCGGCGACGCCGGCGCGGTGGACGAATTCCTTCGGGACGGTGGTGGTCAGGGCCGGGTGGTGTGTACCGGTGCCTGGTGTCGTGGTGTTGTGCGGGGTGTGCTCTGTGCCGTGTGGCGCCCGTTCGATGCGGAACGTGTTCACGGACATGGTTCCCCCTTATGGGCTCGGATATGGGTGTGCTCGCTTCCCTCCCCAAGAAAATACGTACCATCCGGTTTAATTGCTAGTGACCTAGGTCACATGAGTGGCAGAAGAT
>NZ_JBIWLW010000156.1:0-1113 GCF_044766385.1 Streptomyces sp. NPDC102274
CCTCTACGGCATGCTGATCATGGCGATCATCGCGGTGTTCATCGCCGGGCTGATGGTCGGCCGTACGCCCGAGTATCTGGGCAAGAAGATCGGCAGCCGCCAGATCAAGTTCGCCGCCTGCTACATCCTGATCACCCCGGCTCTGGTGCTCTGCTTCACGGCCGTGGCCATGGCGCTCCCCACTCCGGGCCACTCCATGACGAACTCGGGGCCGCACGGCTTCTCCGAGATCCTGTACGCGTACACCTCGGGCGCCAACAACAACGGTTCGGCCTTCGCCGGGCTCAACGCGGACACCCAGTGGTTCAACACCACGATCGGGCTGGCGATGCTGCTCGGCCGCTTCGTGCCCATGGTGTTCGTCCTCGCGCTGGCCGGCTCACTCGCCGAGCAGAGCCCCGTACCCCAGACCGCGGGCACGCTCCGAACGGAGAAACCGCTGTTCAGCGGGGTGCTCGTGGGCACGATCCTGATCGTCGCCGGTCTGACCTACTTCCCGGCGCTGGCGCTGGGGCCGCTGGCCGAGGGGCTGGCGTCATGAACATTCGTGCGAAGCATGAGGACGCGATGTCCAGTACCACTCCGGCCCGCGCGCCGCACAGCGACGTCCCCACCGGGCACAAACCCGATGACGGACGCGTCGGCGGGGGCCTGTTCGACCCCAAGCAACTGCTGCTCTCCCTCCCGGACGCGGTGAGGAAGCTCGACCCGCGGGTGATGGCCAGGTCGCCCGTGATGTTCGTGGTCCTCATCGGGTCCGTCATGAGCACGGTCTTCGCGGCGCTGAGCCCCGGCGACTGGTTCGGCTGGGCCGTGGCCGCCTGGCTCTGGCTGACGACGATCTTCGCGAACCTCGCGGAGGCGGTCGCCGAGGGGCGTGGCAAGGCGCAGGCCGACACCCTGCGCAGGGCCAAGACCGACACCATCGCCCGCCGGGTCGTCGGCGTGAACGAGGAGCGCGTACCCGGTACGGAGCTGCACATCGGTGATCTGGTCGTCTGCGAGGCCGGCGACATCATCCCCGGCGACGGTGATGTGGTCGAAGGCGTCGCTTCCGTCGACGAGTCGGCCATCACCGGTGAATCGGCGCCCGTCATCAGGGAGTCGGGCGGC
>NZ_JBIWLW010000157.1:0-1090 GCF_044766385.1 Streptomyces sp. NPDC102274
GCTCGCCACCCGCTACCGAGCCGGACTCCAACTCGCCTCACTCATCCTCTGGCTCCGCCAACCAGCGACATGATCATTGTCAGACACACCCTAGGCCGAACCAGCAGCAACCGCCGCCCGCGAAGCCACCCCGTCCACGCGCACCCGATGATCACGTGGCGCCTGTCCGCGTCTCCCAGCGCCCGCACGCGAGATCGAAACCCGCAGGAGAAGCATCACGGCGTGCTTTCCGGATTTTGCCGCAGCTGGTCGAGGAGGAGATCGAGAGCCGCCTTCGCCTCCCCCAGGGGCGCGCCGGTTGCCTTCCGCCAGGTCTGGAGCGCCTGGATGCGGTCGCCCGCAAGCGCGTGGGCGACGGCCAGTCGGGCGTGGAGGGGATGGCCCGGGAGCCGAACAGGGATGGGCCGGCCGCGTGGCTCGCCGCCACGGCCGCTGGGGTCGTGCTCGTCGAGCACGGAGTGCAGGTAGTTGATCGGCGCACGTTCGGCAGGCCGTTCGGCGCGAAACGCCACGAGTTCCCAGCCGAACTCCGTCCCGCCGGAGTCGTCCTCATCGAGTCCGATGCCCAACAGCCCCGGGTCGTCGATCAGCTGGCAGACCTGGTAGACGACATCGTGCTGCACGGCCCGCACCACATCGGTCAGATCCTCCGGATCCACGCCGCACGCCAGGATCCGGTGCAGAGCGGCCGGTACCCCACGATCGGGAACGCTCCCCTGCTGGTGGCCTCTGAGCCACGCTTCGATCCACTCCGGCTGGTCGTCGGTGTAACGGTCCTCATCAAGCACCAGGCTCCACAGGGCGTTGACGAACGACTCGTGCGCACGTACCGGCCAGCCCTCAGGCTGAGGATCTTCGTGCTGGGTCATCCGCCCACACTCCCACGCGATACCTCTGGAGAACCAACAGAACCGGGATCACGCTCTACGGCTCGAGTACTGGATGAGACTGGCAGACCGGGGCTGGGTCGGCCCGGCCCGCGGGTGGGTGCCATCGCGGGGCGTCAGGGTCGTGGCCGTCACGGCTGACCTGCGAAGAGGACGTTGAGCGTCTCGGCGCGGTAACCGGCGGCCGGTGTCGGAGCGGTCCG
>NZ_JBIWLW010000158.1:0-1081 GCF_044766385.1 Streptomyces sp. NPDC102274
CTAGTGTTGCGTGTTTGAAGTAGCTTTACGTCTGTGGTTTCGGGACAATGGGGCTGTGTATCTGGCCGCTGCGTTGCAGTTCCGTGAGGGTGACCGGTCGCGCCTGGAGGCGCTGACGCGGATGTCGACGGCCCCGGCGGGGGTGGTGCAGCGGGCGCGGATCCTGCTGCTGGCTGCGGAGGGTGTGTCCAACACGGACATTGCCGTCCGGCTGGGGACCTCGCGTCCGACGGTGCTGAAGTGGCGTGAGCGGTACGTGGCTTCGGGGATCGAGGCGCTCGGGGATCTGCCGCGTCCGGGCCGGCCGGGCACGGTGGACGAGGTGGCGGTGGTGGTGGCGACGCTGGCCGAGAACGGCCGGCCTCCGGCCCGTCTGGGGGTGACGCACTGGTCGTCGCGGCTGCTGGGTGCGGAGCTGGGGCTGTCCTTCTCGGCCGTGGCCAAGGTCTGGCGCAAGTGGGGTCTGCAGCCGCACCGGGTGGAGACCTTCAAGTTCTCCACCGATCCCGAGCTGGAGTCGAAGATCCGTGACGTCGTCGGGCTGTATCTGGCACCGCCGGAGAAGGCGGTCGTGGTCTGCGTGGACGAGAAGACCCAGATCCAGGCGCTGGACCGCACCGCCCCGATGCTGCCCCTGCGGCCGGGCCTGGCCGAGCGGCAGACCCACGACTACAAACGCAACGGCACGACCTCGCTGTTCGCCGCCCTGGAGGTCGCCACCGGAAAGATCAGCGCCGACGCCTGCTTCGAACGGCACACCAACAAGGAGTTCCTGGCCTTCCTCAAGCAGGTTGCCAAGGCCCACCCCCGGGTGAAACTGCACGTCGTCGTCGACAACTACGCCACCCACAAGCATCCCAACGTCAAGGCGTGGCTGGCGAAGAACCCCCGGATCACCCTGCACTTCACCCCCACCTCCTGCTCATGGCTGAACATGGTCGAGATCTTCTTCGGGATCATCACCCGGCAGGCCATACGACGCGGCACCTTCGAGTCCGTCCCCGACCTCAAGACCGCCATCCGCGACTTCATCGACGGCTACAACACCCGCTGCAAGCCGTTCACCTGGACCAAGTCCGCC
>NZ_JBIWLW010000159.1:0-1048 GCF_044766385.1 Streptomyces sp. NPDC102274
AGCAGGATGCGGTGGCGGAGGAGGCGGAAGCCAGCCCGGCCATACATCTGGCGTTTGATCAGTTTCGTCTTGGTGTTGACGCCTTCGGTCCCGCCGTTGTGGAACGGGAGGGTGAGCCCGTTGACGACGGCATCGTGGTCGCGTTCCAGGCCGCGGGTGAAGGCGTGCAGGCGGGGGAGGTCGTCCTCGCGGACGCGGGAGATCCACTCGTGGAGGCGGCGGCCGCTGTCAGCGGCGGGTTTGAGGAGGTCCGCGAAGGTGCGGATGTGCCCGGTCAGGGCTGTCATCTCGGGGCAGGACCCGGTCAGGGCCGTGAGGAGCTCGCGGTCTTTGTCCTTCAGCTGATCGGGGACAGTGCAGAGCAGGCTCTTGAAGCGGCGGGGCGAGACGGCGGGGCGGTCGGACTCGACACGGCCTTGGTTGATGTAGCGGTAGAGGAGGTTCGAGCTGCCCTGGTAGCCGAGGTCCTTGACCTCCTTCAGGAGCTGACTGACACTCACGGCAGGATCTTCCCCGCGACGCCGTCGCAAGTGGTCGCGGTAGGGGTCGAACAGGGTGGACCGGTACTGCGGGGCCTTCTTCAGCTGATCGGGCTCGGGGACGCGGGCATAGCGCTTGACGGTGTTCAGTGCCAGTTGCAGGCGGCGGGCGCATTCCAGCAGGCCGACGCCGTGGTCGAGCAGGGTGTGGACCTGATGCCAGCGCTCACGGTGGTCTCCTCGCGGACGCGGGCCTGAGAAGGCGGCCCGCATTTCGCCCAGCAGTCGGCGTGCGCGTGGACCTCCTTGAGGACAGCCTCGCCAAGGTTGTGCCACAGGTGCCAGCGGTCGGCGACCTGCGGCACCTCGGGCAGCGCGCCGGTGATGGCCTGTGCGTAGCCGGCCGCGCCGTCCCGGCAGACCGCCTCGATACCGGGATGGGTGCGCAGCCAGGCCGTCAGGGTCTCGGCCTTGCGGTCGGGCAGGACCTCGACGCGCTCGCGGGTTTCGGCGTCGATCAGGATCGTGGCGTAGCGGTGGCCTCGCCGCAGTGCGAAGTCGTCCACACC